>DAISHS010000031.1:0-21018 GCA_036822415.1 Chloroflexota bacterium | reverse complement strand
CCAACACAGGGCGTCCAACCGGCGGCAAAAAAGATGCCGACCAAAAAAGACGAAAAGAAGCCAAGCCCAGGGTTGGTCTGCATATGCACGCGCTTTTCGGTATAGAGCAGCGAGTTGAACCAACGCAGGATCGGCAGCAGCGCGCGGCCCACGAGGCTCTCACGCCAGGCGGGGCGCGCCTGGATGGCGCCTTCCAACGCCGTGAAGAGGCCCATCATGTGGAGGCCAAACAAAATGACGATCACGCCGCCAATTTTTTGGATCGTATACACTTGCTGGTTGAGCAGCTGCCCGACGGCGCTGGCCGTGGCGCCCAACAAGACAAAGATGCTCGTAAAGCCCAGCACGAAGAACAAGGCGTGCACGAAGGTGATATAGTGACTACGCTGCGTCGTCCCCGCGGTTGTCACCGCTGTACCGCCGAGGTAGCCAATGTATGCCGGCACCAAAGGCAGCACGCAAGGAGAGACGAACGAGATGAAACCGGCTAAAAAGGCTGGCGCTAGACCGATGTCCATGTCAGACTCACTTCTCCGCTTCGTCGTTAAGGGCGCGCATCTCCTGAGCAAGCGCCCGATAACGCCGGATAAGACTAACAACGACGCCGACAACAATGATCAGGGCGAACGCATAGCCTGCGATTAAGTATTGCATATCTTTTCCTAACGAGCGCTCAACGGCGAATGGTCACGCCTGCACGCTCTGTTGTTCGCGCAGCGCGGCCACGCGATCACGCATCTGTTCCAGACGCACGCGATGAATCATGAGCGTGATGAAGAGCAGGGTGTAGACCGCCATGCCCAGCATCATCACCAGGCGAATGCTTGGCCCCATGGCAAAGCCGCCCTGCGCCGCCGCGTTCTCGCCCCCGATGACCACCGGATGAATCGTGCGCCACCAGCGAATCGAAAAATAGGTGAGCGGCACGCCGATAAAGGCAAAAATGCCATACACCGAAGCAAAGCGGGCGCGCTGTTCAGGGTTTTCCACGGCGCCGCGCAGCATCAGGTAGGCGATGTACAAAAGCCAGACGATGGCCGACGTGGTCAGGCGCGGATCCCATGTCCAGTAGGTGTTCCAGGTGGGCCTGGCCCAGATCGAACCGGTGATGAGGGTGCCGGTGGCAAAGGCAATGCCCAGCTCAACGCCCGACACACCAATCGTATCCCAGATTTTGCGGCGCGTGATCAGGTAAAGGATGCCGGCGAAGAAAGTCGCCAGGAAAGCCAGTCCCGCGGCCGCGTTGTTGCCCATGTGAATGTAGAAGATGCGCTGCGCGGCCTGCTCTGCGCCCTGTAGATTAGCGGCCGGCGGCGCCCAGACCAGGGCCATGTACAGGAAAAAGATCAGAGCCGCACCGGTGATGATATTCAGAATGGTGAGGGGAAGACTACGCTGTGCTGTCATCTTGTTTTTCCTCTCGTTTCTTACTCTTCGACAACAAAATCAAAGGTCATGAATGACGCCGCGATGTACATGATGTCAAAAACCAGGAGCACCTGCACCCAGTTGCTCAGGTCGGCCAGGGTATCGCCGTCCAAAAGGCCGCCGGTTGCGCGCACCCCCGCAATCAGCACCGGCACCATCACCGGCAGCAAAAGAATCGGTAACAGCACCTCGCGCGCCCGTGTATTGACCGACAACGCGGCGAAAATGGTGCCTACGGCCGCAAAGCCGATGGTGCCCAGCAGAACGATGAGCAGGACGGCCGGCGTGAGCAGGGGAACGGTGAAAAGCACCATGCACAAAGGAACAAGAAAAGCCTCTACCACGAGCATGAACACCAAATTGGCGATCATCTTGCCAAAATAGATCGCGCTGCGATCCACGGGCGTCAGCAACAACCCTTCCAGGCTGCCCTTGTCTTTTTCCAGGACAAAAGACCGATTCAAGCCCAGAACGCCGGAGAAGCTGATCGCTACCCAAAGAACGCCCGGCACCACCTGGCGGGCATTATCTACGCGCAGATCGAACGCGAACTGAAAGATGATCACCGACAGCAGCGCAAAGACGAACATGGCGCTGAAGATGTCTTTGGTGCGCAGCTCGGCCGTGACATCTTTCCAAAAAACCGCGGCTACTTTCCTCAAATAGCGCATGGTCGTTCAGCCTGGTTGCGGTAATTCACGCAACCTCCGTATGGGTGCGATAGATATGCTGAAAATCGGCCACCGTCAGGGCGGCTGAAGGGCCTTCGTAGCGAATCTTGCCGCCGTTGAGAATCAGCGCACGGTCGGCCCAGGCCAGCCCACGCTCCAGATGGTGAGTTGTGAGCAGCACGGTGCGTCCAGCGCCGCCGACATCGGCCAGCACCTGACGCAGCATGTCGGCCGCGGCTTGATCCAGGCCGGTGTCTGGCTCGTCCAGCAGCAAAATCGGCGGGTTATGTAAAATCGCCCGTGCAATCGCCAGGCGCTGCACCATGCCGCGCGAGAAGGTGCGCACCGGTTCCAGCCGTCGCGGCCACAACCCTACACGCCGCAAGACATCCTCTGCGCGCGCCCCCAGGTTAGGCACATCGTACATAGCGCCGTAAAAAGCCAGGTTCTCCCAGGCCGTCAGGTTGTCGTACAGCAGCGGCGCATGGGTGACCACGCCCAGGTAACGTCGAATGTCATCGCCAGCCTTGCGCACATCTACGCCGCCCAGGAGGACATCGCCGGTTGTCGCCTTGCTCAAGGTCGAGATGATGCGCATGAGCGTGGTTTTGCCCGCGCCATTCGGCCCGAACAGAGCCACCCGCTCACCTTCGGCCAGAATCAGATCAATGCCCCGTAAAACCTGGTGAGGGCCAAAGGCCTTGCGCACCTGGCGGACTTCGATCATCGGCGCGGCGTCACTCATGCCTTGTTTGCCTTCGCGTTGTCCTGGTCAACGGCCAGGGCCTGCGCCACCGCCAACAGATCGGCCTTCAGGCGCGCGCGCCGCGTCTGATAGTCGGCTTCGTTGATCTTGCCGGCCGCGTACTGATCGTCCATCTGGGCAATCGCCAGGATCAAGCCCTCGCGACGGCGCAGCAGCGAGTCTGGCGTGACCACCGTCCGCGCGGCCACTTCTTCACCTTCCTCATCCCCATCATCCGCAGCGACGACAGACCGGCGCTGACGCACTGCATAGAAAAGCACGCCGAGCAAACCAAGCGCGGCCAACCCCGCCACGCCCACGGCCAGCCAGGGCGAATTAGCCTGCACGGCCGCCGCCGTTTGCGGTGAGCCGTTGAGGGGAAGATTGGTCAACTTCAGTTCAATGGTCTTGCCAGCCGGCACATCGCTGGCCGTAAAGTTGAAATAGGTTGCCTGATCCACCTGCCGCGCCGGGCCTTCGAGCAAATCAGGGCTACTGACCTTAGCTCCCACGTCAGCCACCAGCACGTTGAGGCTGCGCAACGGGAAGGCCACGGGGTGGTTGATGTCCAGGGTCAATGAGGAGAAGGGCATCACGTAGCGCAACAAGGTCTGGCGCACGCCCTGTCCAGGCGGCAGCGGCAAGGTATCCACCACGCCGGCTTCGGTGCGCCGGTAGCGACCGCCAATGTCGCCATCATCGAAGGTGAGGCTCTGAAAACCGCTCGGCAGGTCGAATGGCAAGATGCTGCTGACCGTCGAGGTTGTGGCCGACGACGGCGCTCCGACATAGACGCGGTCGCTGTTATTGCTCCAGATGTATAGTTCAGCGACCAGCAGATTGGTCTGATCGAATTCCAGGAACCAGTGCGCCCGCTCCACCGCCACCACACCGGTATCGGTCGTTGGCTCATAAACCGAAATGGGGCCAGACTTTGCTGGCTGTTGCTGGGTCAACGTGATGACGCCGGTGCTGTAGGGAACGTCCTTGAAGGACAAATTCGCCACGTACATCCAGCTGGGGTCGGTGTCCAACTTATCGAATTGGTACAGCCCGGTGACAGAGGTTGTCGTACTGATTTCGGTAATCAGATTGAAGTCGTCGAAAATGCTCAGGGTCACGGTCAACGCGCCGGTGGGGTCGCCCTGCGGCGTGTCGTTACTGACCACGCCGCTGATCAGGCCGGCGCCTGGGGTGTAGGGACGCGCGGTGATGGGCGGCAAAGTCCAGGCGCGTACAAACTCAAGGGCAGCCCAACGGTCATCCTCCGCCAAACTGGCGATGCTGCTGTGCGCGGGCGTCTGCAAAGCCTGGAACCAGGCGCGCTGACTTTGGGTGGCCGTGGTCGTTAAATCGGTCAAGTCCGGGATGGCGCCGGCGGCGGCCGGGCCGTCGCCCTTGCCGGCGGCGCCGTGACAGCTGGCGCAGCTGGCCTGATAGACCGTTTCGCCCTGCTGCC
Source organism: Chloroflexota bacterium (assembly GCA_036822415.1). Taxonomy (GTDB): domain Bacteria; phylum Chloroflexota; class Anaerolineae; order SSC4; family Amarolineaceae; genus Amarolinea. Next base: position 16,715 of record DAISHS010000031.1, on the reverse strand, counting down.
ATTCGGCCTGATCGTGGTGCAGGAACCAGACGAAGGCCAGCACGTTCCAAATATCCTGATCGCTGAGGCTCTGACTGAAAGGCGGCATGAAGCGCTCGATGCGGCCATTCTTGATGACAGCAAAGAGATCAGCCGGCGCCTTTTCCCACATCGTGGCGGCGTCGGCAAATTGGGTTGGCGGATATTGCAGCTGCGCAGCGTTGGGGCCATTCCCCATGCCGGCGTCGCCATGACAGGGCGCGCATTTCTCCGTGTAAATGGGAAGCCCCAGCCGGGCATCGGCCGCAAGCGGCGGCGTTTGTTGGCTCGACGGCATAGCCGATAAAGGCGTGGGGAAAAGCAAAATCAATGCAAGCGCCAGCGGGATCGTAAAGGCTAATACAGGCAGGACGACAGACGCAGCGCGGAAGCGGGGGCGCTGACCGCGTTCATCGGTCGTCCCGGCAAGGACGGTGTTTCGATTCAACGTGTCACCCAGCGTCTCTCAACTGATCTTCTTGACTTCTTGCGGGGCTTCTTCGTAGCGCGAGGGACACTTCAGAAGCAGGGTATCGGCTTCAAGTACCCCATCGGCGCGCAAACGGCCTTCCACGATCGCAATCGAGCCTTCGCGGGTCATGTTGTCAGGCTGCACACCGTGGAAATGAACCGGCAGCTTTTCGCCGGTGCCCTTCTGATCCAGAATGGTGAAGTTCAAATCGAAATTGGTTGCATTCCAGCTCACCGTATTGATCTCCACCAGGCCGCTTACCCGGAGTTTGTGATCAACCAGCGCTGACTGCTGCGCTTGAACCTCACTAACCTCTTTATAATAGGCGCCGTCGCTGCCAACCATCGAAACGATGAGATACAGAATCACAGAGGCGATGAGGACGCCGCCGACAATGAACTTAATTTGCTTGTTCGCCGTGCGACTGCCAGTCTGAATACGGGGAATGGCGGCTGATTCAGCCATGGAAAGGTACCCCTTTTTGGTTAGTTTTGAACTGCGTGCGTATTATATCATTTGACCGTGGGGCTGTCAACGAAATGACAGAGGCAAGGTCAGGCGCGTTTGGCGTCGAGCGCTTTCAGGCGCAGTGAATTGGTAACGACAAAGATGCTGCTAAAGGCCATGGCGCCAGCCGCCAAAACCGGATGCAGGCGGATGTGCAAAAGCGGGTAGAAAACCCCGGCGGCCACAGGGATCAGAATCACGTTGTAGAAGAAAGCCCAGAACAGATTCTGCTTGATGACGCGCATGGCGCCGCGGCTGAGCGCCAGCGCACGCGGCACGCCGCGCAGATCCCCGCTCATCAGCGTCACCCCGGCAGTTTCCATCGCCACGTCCGTGCCGGTGCCGATGGCAATCCCCACATCGGCCTGCGCCAGCGCGGGCGCGTCGTTGATGCCATCGCCGACCATGGCGACCAGCTGGCCCTCACGCTGCAAGGACTTGACCTGCGCTGCCTTGTCGCCGGGGAGCACCTCCGCTAAGACCCGATCAATTCCCACTTGCCGCGCAATGGCATCTGCCGTGCGCTGATTGTCGCCGGTAATCATCACCACCTGCAAACCCTGGTCGTGCAGCTGGGCAATGGCCGCGGCCGATCCCTCTTTGACCGTGTCAGCCACGGCAATCACGGCCGCCAGCTGGCCGTCCACCGCCGCCAGCATGGCGGTTTTGCCGGCCTCTTGCAGCTGAGCGACGGCCGCGGTTATTTTACTTATGTCAATTTTTTCCTGTTCGAACAGACGCCAGTTACCCACCAGCAGGGCGCGCCCCTCGATGGTGGCCCGCACGCCGAGGCCGGTCAGCGCCTCGAACCGTTCCGGGGTGACCGGTCTGATGCCCTGCGCCTCGGCGGCCTTGACGATAGCCTGCCCCAGCGGATGCTCAGAGCCTTTTTCGGCCGACGCGGCCAGGAACAGAATCTCCGCCTGCGGGTCCACGTGGCTGGCAGGCGCCAGGCGGCCAACAGGGACCAGGTCGGTCATGGCCGGCTTGCCATTGGTGATCGTCCCGGTCTTGTCCAGCACGACCGTCGTCAGCTTGTGGCTGCGCTCCAGCGCCTCGCTGTTCTTGAACAGGATACCGCTCTCCGCGCCCTTCCCCGTGCCGACCATGATGGCCGTGGGCGTGGCAAGGCCCAGGGCGCAGGGACAGGCGATGACCAGCACGGCAATCGTGTAAACCAGGGATTGGGTGAAGCCGGCCTGGCCGATGAAATACCAGCCCAGGAACGTCAGCGCGGCCACTCCCAGCACTACAGGCACGAAGATGGCCGAGACCTGGTCGGCCAGGCGCTGAATTGGCGCCTTGGAACCTTGCGCTTCCTGCACCAGGCGAATGATCTGCGCCAGGGCCGTTTCGCGTCCAACCCTGGTCGCCTCAAATTTCAGCATACCCTGGCTGTTCAAGGTCGCGCCGATCACCAGATCGCCGGGCTTTTTGTCTACCGGCAGGCTTTCGCCGGTCAGCATGGACTCATCCACAGCCGAACGGCCTTCGACCACCAGGCCATCCACCGGGATCTTCTCGCCGGGGCGCACGATGACGAAATCGCCGCTGCGCACCTGCTCGACCAGGATTTCGATCTCCTGGCCTTCGCGCACGACATGCGCCGTACGGGCGCGCAGCCCCATCAGCGCCTTGATCGCGGCCGACGTGCGCCCTTTGGCGCGCACCTCCAACAGCTTACCCAGCTTGATCAGGGTGATGATGACGGCCGCGGTCTCGAAGTAAACATGATCGCCCAGGCCGTGCCAGCCGAAGAGGCCGCCGATCAAGATCGCCAGGCTGTAGAAGTACGCGGCCGAGGAGCCCATCGCCACCAGCACATCCATGTTGGCCGAGCCGTTGCGGATAGATTTCCAGCCGCCAACGTAATAGTCGCCGCCAACGTAAAACTGCACCGGCGTGGCCAGGGCCAGCATCAGCCAGTTGGCCCACCCCGCGTGCGCCCACATGCCGAGCAAGCCAAAATCACGCGCCATGCTGAAGAGGAACAGAGGCGCCGCAAACGCCACACCGATCCAGAACTTGCGCGTCTGATCGGCGATTTCGGCCTCGCGCGCGACTGCTTCCGCATCTTCGAGCGCTTCGTCGCCGGTCGTTTGCACCACGCCGTAGCCCACCTTCTCCACGGCCTGGATCAAGTCCTGACGGCTGGCCGCGCCGGGGATGTAGGTGATGGTGGCTTTTTCGCTGGCGTAGTTGACGTTGGCCTCGAGCACGCCATTGACCTTGCGCAGGGCGCGCTGCACCGTGTTCGCGCAGTTGGTGCAGGTCATGCCTGTGATGGGCAGGTCCACATGAGCTTGCGGCACGTCGTAACCGGCATCGCGGATGCGCTGCACCAGCTGGTCTTCTTTGACCAACGTCGGGTCAAAAATCACCTGCGCGCGCTCGCTGGCATAATTGACATTGGCTTCGGTCACGCCGGCCGTCTTTTTCAGCGTGCGCGTAATCGTATTGGCGCAGTTGACGCAGGTCATGCCGGTCACAGGCAGGCTCAGTTCTTTGGTTGACATGGCGGCTTCCAATCGTGGGGGATGGCGGGGCAGAAAAGACAAAGGACGAATGGCAAGCGCGGGCCGTCATTCGTCCTTGCTCGTGACGGTCACAGGCCGGCGGCTACTGCGCCGCCGGATAGCCAATCTCGACCAGGGTCGCTTCCACAGCGGCCAGGCGGCTGGCATCTACGACCTCCACCATGACAGCCTTGCTGCTGACATTGCCTTTGACGGCGGTGACGCCGGCGACATCCTTCAGCTCGCGCTCAATCGTGTTGACACAGTGATGGCACGAGATGTTCGGCACAGAGTATGTTTTGACGGTCATTGCAAAAATCCTTTCGTTCTAGTGATGATAGCCTGGCTATGGCGTTTTTTACAGCTTACTGCCGGTTTCGAACACATGCAGCAGCTCTCCCAGGACGCGCTCACGCTCCTGTGAATCGTCGCTGCGGACAGCCGTAATCACACAAGAGTTGAGATGGTTGTCGAGCAGCATGCTGTTGACTCGATCGAGCGCCTTCTGCACGGCCTGCACCTGGCTGATGACATCAATACAATAGTTGTCATCGCTGACCATACGCTGGATGCCGCGCACATGCCCTTCGATGCTTTTCAAGCGGCTCAAGACCTGCTCTTTCGTTTGTACATTCATCGCCTACTCCTGCTTCACCCCCACCCCCCACCGGGGGGGGACAGTACATGGCTATTTTAGCACCACCCTGGCAATCTGTCAATGCGCCATTTGGCGCGTTCAAGCTGAACAACAAGTGAGCAGCCGTTGAACTGTTCAGTGATTAGTTCCTGGCAGCATGATATGCATACGTCAGTGGTGCAAAAAAGCATCGCTGGGCAAGGTGCCGCAGCTAACATTGCGTGAGGAGGAATTAAGTTATGTCAACTAAAGTCGCTTCAACCTCAGGATCTGTGGCCGCCGCAGGGGCAAGCGCAGCGCTGCTTGAACGCCTGACGCCGCAAGAGAAACTTCTGCTTGGCGTTCCCCTGCTTGGCGGGCTGGTCTTTGGCCTTCTGCCGCTCCTGGCGCCAGGACTATTGGCTCGTCTGGCCGGCGCGGCCGGCAACGATCCATTCATCTACCGCCTGGCCGGCGCGGCCACATTAGGTTATGCCGTGGCATTGATCCTGGCCCTGCGTCAGGACACCTGGCTTCCAGTGCGTATCGTGGTCATCGCCACGCTGGCCTTCAACGTCGGCTCGCTCTATGCCATTGCACTGGCGATATTCGACGGCAGCGCCAACTGGCTCGTTTACGCCATTCTGCTTGCATCCATCAGCATCACAAGCATTACCGCCTCGCTGCTGCTGCGCCACCGCGCCGTGGCGCAGCCTGCACCCGACGTGGCACCCTGGCTGATTGCACTCGTCTGGTTCCTCGCTATTGTGGCCACGCTCGTGGGGGCGCTTGGGCTTTTTGTACCGACAACCGTAGCGCATCTCTTCGGCTATGCCGGCACCGACACCTTTCTCTATCGCCAGGGCGGCGCCGCAACTCTGGGCTATGGCGTCATGGGATTCTTTCAACTGCGCAGTCGCAGCTGGTCGCAGTGGCGCTTGCCCTCGGTCATGGCGCTGGTCTTCAACGGCCTCTCGTTCATCCTGGCCGTGCTCGCCATCACCGGTGGTGCAACCTCCCTGCTGCCTTTCATCATTGGTGGCGCAGCGTTGGTAGCCACCATCGGATCGTTCATGGCGCTGCAACGCCAGGGTCACTGATGCCTGGCAGCCGATTTGCCAGGTCAGTCCAGCTGTGCTAAACTCTCTGCAACTTATCCGAAAGGGGGCGCCGTCGGCATGACAATCCAAAGACATTCCTTCCCTGTCTGCTTCGATGCGTGCGCCTTGTGTCTGCAGGGGGCCTAACCGACTTCTGCTCACAGCTTCAGCCTGACCTCTTGCGGCCACGGGTGCACATTCGACCCGTGGCCGTTTTGTTTTCCTGCTCCAGCCACCGTCTTTGCCCACGCGGCGCCTTCGCTATCCGCGCAGCTAACTGGCTCAAGCAACGGCATTTGCCCTACAATCAACGCGGCCACGGGATCTGGTTCCTGTGGCCGCGTTTTGATTGCCCCCGCCACAGGACACTGCCAGGGCAGTCTGCCTGCAGAGGCCGGGCCAGGCCCGCGTCCTCTGCCTTGATCTGACCACTCGCGTCAGCGAACCACAACGATGATGGAGCAGCAGAACGATGAATTTGCGTTCTTACGAAGACAATGAGGAATTTTCCCCCTATCTCGTGCCCGACCGACGGACGCATCGGGCCGAGAAAGGGCAACGCAGCGCACGGCCGCCGCAGGCCCTGCCTGAAACAACGATCATGACGGCCATGACGACCCATGAAGATGAAATGGTCATGACCTTTGGCGCGGGCGCCAGCGAGGAAATGCTGTTGCAGAGCGCGCTCGGCGGTTTCTATCGCGACCACGTCATCACCGATGTCCTGGCGCGCGTCAAAGGCGGCAAAGAGGCCAACGTCTACTGCTGCCAGGCGCACCCCGGCGCCGGGCTGGAGCTGATCGCGGCCAAAATCTACCGGCCGCAGGCGCATCGCACCATGCGCAATGACGCCATCTACAAAGAAGGGCGCTTGATGCTGGACGACGAAGGCAAGGGCATCGTGCGCGGCGCCAGGCTCAAGCGCGCGATCGCCAAAAAGACCGATTTCGGTCGCGAGCTGATGACCTTTTCCTGGATCGAGCATGAGTATGACATGCTGCAGCTGCTGCATGCCGCCAATGCGGATGTGCCGCGGCCCATTGGCCATGTGCACAATGCCATTCTCATGGAATACCTGGGCGATGTCAACGACCCCGCGCCTAACCTCAACAGCGTGGTGTTGAGCCAACGGGCCGCGCGTGTCATGTTCAAACGCCTGCTGTGGCACGTGGAGCTGATGCTGAAGCACAACCGCATCCACAGCGACCTGTCGGCCTATAACATCCTGTACTGGCAAGGCAAAGCGGTGTTGATTGACTTTCCGCAGGCCGTCGTCGCGCTTAAAAATCCCCATGCGTTCGACCTGCTGCAGCGTGACATCGAACGCCTATGTCAGTATTTCGAGCGCTATGACATTCGCGCCAATGCACTGGGCCTGGCGACCGACCTGTGGCAAAGCTTCATGGAAGCCAGGCTGTAGGAGGTGTATAATTCAGGAGGCAGCCACAGGCGGGCCTAACCAGGCCCCAGGTTAGCATAAAGTCCGCCTGCAGGCGCAAGACGTAAGGGGAGGGTTGAGCATGGAGACAAAGACGATCCTCATTCTTGGCGGCTACGGCAACACCGGCCGCTTGATCGCCCGCCTGCTTCTGCAGGAAACCGATTGCCGCCTGGTGCTTGCCGGGCGAGCGCAGGCCAGGGCCGCGGCGGCCGCCGCGGCCCTCAACGCAGCGGCAGGAGGTCAACGGGTGCGCGCGATCGCGGCCGATGCCGCCGATAGCAACAGCCTGCGGCAGGCCATGACCGGTTGTGACCTGGCGGTTATCGCGTCGAGCACCGCCGATCAGGTGGCCGTGGTCGCGCAGGCCGCGCTGGACACCAAAACCGATTACCTCGACGTGCAGTTTGCCACAGGCAAAGTGCACGCGCTGCAACAACGATCGTCGGCGATCGAAGCGGCCGGCTGCTGTTTCATCACGGATGGCGGCTTCCATCCCGGTCTGCCCGCGGCGCTTGTGCGCTATGCCTCCGCTCAGTTCGACGTCATGCAGCGGGCCATAGTCGCCTCCGTCATCAAGGAGGACTGGAACCGCCTGGAAATCGGGCGCAGCACGGCCGAAGAAATGGTGCGTGAATTAGCGGCCTATCAAGCGCTCGAATTTCGCGACGGCGCCTGGCGGCAGGCGCGCTGGAGCGCCATGTGGCTGCCGCAAAGGATAGATTTTGGCCCGCCCTTTGGCCGCCAATATGCGACGCCGCTGTTCCTGGAAGAGATGCGCGCCTTGCCCACACGCTATCCTGGGCTGCAAGCCGTTGGTTTCAACGTGGGGGGTTTCAACTGGTTTGTGGATATGCTGGTCCTGCCGCTGGCGATGGTGACCATGCGCGTCGCGCCCACGCGCGCGCTCGGCCCCATGGCCCGCCTGCTGCTGTGGGGATTGCAGCGCTTCTCCCGGCCGCCCTACGGCACCGTGCTCAGGTTGGAGGCCAGCGGCCAGGTCAAAGGGCAACCAAAGCAGTACAACCTCACCCTGTCGCACTCGGACGGCTACTGGTTTACAGCCATTCCGGTGGTAGCCTGTCTGCTGCAAGTGCTCGATGGCAGCGTGCGCCAACCGGGCCTGTGGTTCCAGGCAGAGATCGTCGAGCCAGCCCGGCTGTTGCGCGATATGCAGCGCATGGGTATTCAGATAACCTGAGCCGGCCACGGCTGCATTGCAACTTCAGGGGTAGTCCACGCCGGCGCAGCCGCGCGCAAAAGCCGCCGGCGCGGCCCCCGTGGCAAAGGCAGCCGCCGGCCGCGCCGGCCGTTCAGCAGATTTGCGCTTCCCCTCAGTAGGTGGACAGCGGAATGCGGTTGTAGAGCAACGAATGTTGGCTATCGAGCGGGGGATGGGCGGCGTCAGGTTTGACCCAGGTGTAGGTGCCATCCGCGTTGAGTTGACGCGCCTTGACCGTATCAGCCAGACAGAGATCGAGAATCTGTTGGCGGATGACCGTTTTGAGGCCCAAATCCTCCACCGGAAAGAGCGCCTCCACGCGCCGATCGAGATTGCGCTGCATCAGATCGGCGCTGCTGAGGTAAATGCGTTCGTCGCCGTTATTGCGCGCGTAATAAATGCGGCTGTGCTCCAGAAAACGACCGACGATGCTGATCACCCGGATGGTGTCGCTGACGCCAGGCAAGCCGGGCCGGATACAGCAGATGCCGCGCACGATCAAATCTACCCGTACACCGGCCTGTGAGGCCCGGTAAAGGTCTTCGATCATGGCCGGATCAAGCAGGGCGTTGATCTTGAAAATCAGATGCCCATCTTTGCCGTACTTGATCTCGTTGCGAATCATGTCGCGGATGGTCTCACGCAGAGAAACCGGCGCCACGCCAAGCTTGCGGTAGGTCTTGGGGTTGGAAAAACCGGTCAAAAAATTGAAAACGTCGGAAACATCGGAGGCGATGTCTTCGCGGCAGGTCATCAAACCGAGGTCGGTGTAGATGCGGGCCGTGGTCGCATTGTAGTTCCCGGTGCCAAGATGCACATAGCGGCGGATGCCGTCCCGTTCACGGCGGACGATGAGCGCCAGTTTGCAGTGCGTCTTCAGCCCCAAGACGCCATACACGACGTGCACGCCGGAACGCTCGAGCGCGCGCGCCCAAACGATGTTGTTCTCCTCATCGAAGCGGGCCTTCAGTTCCACAAGGACGGCCACGTGCTTGCCGTTTTCACCGGCTTCCATCAGCGCATTGACGATGGGGGAGCGGCTGCCGACCCGGTACAGGGTCATTTTCATTGCCAGCACGTTGGGGTCTTCCGAAGCAGTGCGAATGAGATCAATCACAGGGGCAAAGGAGTCGTAAGGATGATGCAGCAAAATGTCCTGCCGTCGAATGGCGCTAAAGATGTCGCTTTCGCTGCTGAAGATGGCTGGCACCGCGGCGGGGAATGGCCGATCTTTGAGGCCAGGCCGATCAAGGCCGTGCAGTTCCATCAGGCTGGAGAGGCCCAAGGGGCCATGGCTGGCATAGACCGCGCCAGGATCGAGCTGTAGTTTTTCCAACAAGGTGTGCCGCACACGCTCTGGCATGCCCGCGCCAATTTCCAGGCGCACGCAGTTGCCAAAGCGGCGCTGGCGAATCCCCTGCTCGATCGTCAAAAGCAAATCATCCGCTTCATCTTCCTGGATTTCGATGTCGGTATCGCGGATGATGCGGAACGGATAGGTGGCCATGATCTCCATGCCCATGAAGAGATCAGCCAGGTTGGCGGCAATCACCTGTTCGATCCAGACGAACGCCATGCTGCGGTGCGGATAAGGCGCCGAGCCATCCTGATCCCGTGTCAGCGGCGCCAGCTCGTGCAGCGGAATCAAGCGCGCCAGGTTGGAGGGCACCTTGACGCGGGCGAAACGTTCACCGTACTCCGGATCGTTGATCAGCACCGCCAGGTTGAGGCTCAGGTTGGAGATGCGCGGGAAGGGATGCGCGGCGTCGAAGGCCAGCGGCGTCAGCACAGGAAAAATCTCGCGCTCGTAGTAGGTGCGCAGCGCGGCGCGTTGGGCCGGCGTCAGCTCATCGTAGTTGAGCAGGCGAATTCCCTGCGCCGCCAGCTTCGGTATCAGGTCTTCAGTCAGGACACGCGTCTGCTCATCGAGCAACGGCAGTAAAGTTTTGCGCACCGCGTCCAGCTGCTCGCTTGGCGTCATGCCATCGGGTGAGCGCTGCGTCACGCCGGCGGCAATCTGCTCACGCAAGCCGGAAACGCGGATCATGAAGAACTCATCGAGATTCGAGGCGAAGATAGACAAGAATTTGAGGCGCTCGAGTAAGGGAGTATCCTGGTTTTGCGCCTCCTGCAGCACTCGCCGGTCGAACTCGATCCAGCTCAGCTCACGGTTGAGATACTGGGAGTCTTCACGCAGCGCCATCGGTTTCTCAGGCGCCGATTCATGGGCTGTCACCAGTTTGAGATCAAGCGGCAATTTTTTCTTTGGCATCATTCTACCCCGACACTCTCGCTATCGAACAAGAATCTTGCGCCACGAATGGCGCAAATTTTAGGAAGACAGAAATCAACGCATCTAATCCGCAGCGGCAACCACGCGCTGGATTCCAACCTGGGCGATCAGGGTATGGCGCCAAAGGCAGTGACTTTGCAGGCCGGCGTATCTGCCACAAAAACCTGGCCTGCGGCGCTCACAGCAATTCCCAACGGCTTGCGGAATTGCCCCGCTTCGTTGCCCTGCATACCAAATTGCCCGACCGGCGTGCCGTCCGCAGCCAGCACAAGCACCCGAAAACCCTCTGGTTCCGTGGCGTACAGGCGGCCATCGGCGCCGGCGGCCAGATGCGGCCCATCCAAGGTACCTGCGATATTCAATCCGATGGACTTAACGATCGCGCCATCCGCGGCCAGATGCCAGAGAATGCCATTCGTTGCTTCGGCCACCCAAATGTCGCCGCCGGGACCGACCGCAACATCGGTCGGCTGACCCTGACCCACGGGGGGCGCATCGCGGCCGCCAATCTGTGACAAGCGCTGGCCTGCCTGGTCAAGCTTGAGGATGCGGATGCCGCCGGTGTCGGCCACCCACAAACCGCCCTGGCCGTCTACCCACAGCCCGCGCGGGCGATAGAAGGTGTTCTGCGCGCCAAATGCAGCCACGAATTGGCCGTCGGGCGTAAAACGCTGCAGCCGCTGCTGCACCGCGTCCAGAACCACCAGCGACCCATCAGGGGCGACGCCCACATCGAACGGCTCCAGGAACTGACCATCGCCCTCGCCCTCGCTGCCCCAAGCCTTGACAAACTTGCCGGCCTTGTCCAGCTTGACGATGCGGTGGTTGCCGGCGTCAGCCACGTAGACATTCCCTTCGGCATCCACGGCGACGCCGCGCGGCTCGTTGAACTGTCCGTTGCCCGCGCCGCAGGCGCCCGTCTGCCAGAGTACCGGCAGGGCCAGGTCAGGCAGATTGCCCAGTTTGCCGGCCACCGCAGGCGGGGGCTGCGCGGCGTTGCCGGGCTGTTCGCCGGCGCTGGGGGTCTCGATCGGTTCCGGGTTCGGGGGCGCGGGCAACACGATATTCGTCGGCACCGTGTCCTCGATGGGGAACAGGTAGGTTGGCGGCACAATCTCCTTTGCGCCGCCGGGCGGTTGCCACCACAGCTGCAGGTCGCGTGAACCGCCAATCTGCCAATACTTGACCTCGATATCCTGAAAACCCTGGTCCAGGAAGATGCTGCCTTCGCGATACTCTGAACCGTGGGAGCCGCCGTTGTCAGCCACCAGCGCGCCGTTGATAAAAACCTGCGCGCCGTCATCCGCACGCGTGCCAAAGATGTACTGGCCGCGCTGCGGCGCGGCAATTTTCCCGCGCCAGACAATGCTGAACGGCTCCGGCAGCACAGGATTAGCCAGCACAAAGATGTCGTGCTGAACGCGCGCAGGCTGGCCGCTGGCGTCGCCGGTGGGATAGTAATAGCCGACGAGACCGCTGTTAGCAATTTCCAGGGCGTACAGCGCGTCCGCGGGCACAAGGCCAGACTCGATGCCAGGGCCACGCCAGGCCAGGCGCACGCGTCCCGGTTGACTGCCGCTGTGATAGGTCAGCGCAATGCCCTGGAAGCCGCCCGGCAGGGTGAGCACTTTCGTCTGCGTCTGCTGACTATCGGTCTCTTTGATCTGCAACACCGGCTTGTCGTTGATCCACAGCTCGGCTGCGCCGTCAGCGGTCAATTCAAAGGTGTACTCGCCGTAGCCGCCGGTAGTCAAGAGCGCGCCCTGCCAGCGCACGCTAAAGGGTGCTTGCAGCGGCGGCGCGGTGGCGCGCCAATCTATGTCAATCGGCGCGTCGCGGCGCTCGATCGTAGGCGTCCCGTCGGTGCTGGCGCCGGGATAAAAGCGAGCAACCAGGCCGCGCCCCTGCGCCACCGCGGCCGCGGGGACGCGATAGGTGACAAAAAGCGAAGCGCCAAAGGGATCGCGATGATAATCAGCAGCCCCGGCCGGGTAAATCTGCTGCATCAGGGGGATCAGGCGTTGATCGAGCGTCTCCATGACGTAAACCACATCCCCGCTGGGCTGGATGTCGCGCAGCGGGAGATGTTCCGCCAGGTTGAGCAAGGTGTAGGGGCGGCGACGGCTGATCAGCTCCACCGCGGAATGGCGTTCGAACGCCGGCGAGAGATAAACCTGGGCAGTGGACGGCAGATCGCGCAGATATTGACCGATGGCCGCCTCGGTTGCACTGAACGCGCGCCAGACCGCGGGGTCTTTGGCCTGTTTATTGAAGAAGGTATCGGCGTTGACCGCGCCCACGTAGAGCACGAGGGCCAGGACGGCCAGCATGAAGGGTTGCGCGGCCCGCTGCAGGATGCGGCTGCGCGCCGGCTCCGCGGCCGGGACGCGCCACGCGCTTAGATAAGCGTTCCAGGCGCGCTCCAACACCAGGCCAACCAGCAGGAAGATGACGGGCAAAAGGCCGATGGGGCGACGCGCCGTAGGCGCCTCGTGGGCCACCGAAAGCACCGCCACGCTGCCAACGACGATGATCCAGGAGAAGGCCAGGAAAGGCAGCGGCCGCCAGAGATGGCGCAGCATGTAGGCCAGGCCCAGGATGAGCAGGGCGCCGACCACCACATCGAGCAACGGCGCGCCGGGCAGGTTATTGAGCGCGGCCAGGTCGCCGCGCCAATGGAAGGACCACAGCACTTTGTCCAGATTGTCCCACAACGGCTTGAGCGAACCACCGGCGTTCTCGATGTCGTTGAGGACCGAGATGTGGCGCGTGCGCCCGATGAACACCGACCAGTGCTGAATGATGTAAACGCCCAGCGGCGCCACGCCAACGATGGCGCCAGCCGCCATCACCAGCGCGCCTTCGATCACATCGCGCCAGCGACGCCAATGCGTCAGCAGCCAGTAGAGTAAGAAGAGGCCGACCACGAATGGCACCACGCGAAACGCGGTGTAGGTGTTCATGCCCAGCGCCAACATCAACCCGGTCCAGGCCCAATCACGGCGACGGCCATAGCGCACGGCGCGGATCAAAAAGAGGAAGAGCAAGCTCTCCACCAATGGCACCATAATCAGCTCGTAAACGATGCGGCTGAAGGTCAGATGCCAGCGGCTGACCGCAAAGAGCGCGGTGGTCGGCAAGGCAATACGCCAGTCGAACAGCTCACGCGCCAGGAAATAGAAGGCCAGCAAGCTCAACGTGGCGATGATGGCCGAAACCAGGCGCATCTGCGTCACGCCGACGCCGGCCAGTTTGAACATGACGGCAATCAGGTATGTAAAGAGCGTCGCCTGGCCTTCGTTCGTCTCAGCATAGGGGGTGTAGGCGCGACCGTTGAGCCACTTGAGCGCGTCCATGCCGTTGTTACATTCGTCCGACTGACAGCCGTTGGGGAAACTGCCAATCTGGTAGACGCGCAGAAAAAGCGCGACGACCAGGATGATGATCAGGGCGATCGTTTCTGGCCGAGCCAGCCATGTGCGCAGGTTCGCCAGCCACGGCTGCCTGGCCGTGTCCGCGGCGGGTGGGCTGCTGCTGCGCGCATCGTTGAACCAGGTACCGACGATGAAAAGAGGAATACTGAGCAGCCACAAAACCAGCGGCAGACCGCCAAATTGCAGATCGCCGGGGGGCTTCTGCCAGAAAAGCACGATAGCCACGAGAGCCAGAAGAAGGCTGAGGATGGTCAGCGCAAACGCCCACCGAGGCCAGCCGCGTCGTTCAACCAGATCAGGCCAGGGCGCGGGCGGGCGAGCCGTCAGCGCAAAAATAAGGCCAGCCAGCCCGAACAGAAGCAGGGCGTCACGCCGCGGGTCGCCCTGCGGACTGTGCAGCATGGAAACGCCAAGGATGGCAATCACAAAAGCGAGTAGAATATAGCTGATTTTGCGCATGCTACCGATCAATGGGGGCGGAATGGGTTGAATTTGGCAAAAGGTAGTCGTATTTTAGCATAGAGTAGAGCGTGCTGCCAACCAAGCATGGCAGCAAATGTGGACGCGCAATGGGAGAGCGGAGGCCCGTCACGCGCCAAGACGCCTGGCCCCCGGCTTACTGATCGGCCCTGGCCGGCCACAGCACCCGCGGGGGCACCACCTGGCGCGGGCCGTTGGGCGGCTGCCACCACAGCTCCAACGCCTTGCCGCCCCCACGCTGGAAGTGGTCGACGCGGATGGTGTGCCGACCGGCGGTCAGGGTCACGGTTGCGTTGAATTCGTTGGCCGTGTCGGGCTGCATCGCTTCGCCCACCACCTTTCCATCGAGCGTCAGGCGCACGCCGTCGTCGCCGTTGACACTGAAGAAGTAGCTGCCATCCACGGGCGCTTCCAGCTCGCCGCTGAAGGTTGTACTGAACGGGCCTGCCCACGGCTCGGTCTCAGCCCAGGCGAAAAGGACCAGGGGCGAGATGACCGAAAAGGCGGGCGGCCCATTCCAGTTCTCGTTGTTGTAGTAAGTCGCAAGAAGGCCATGCTGCGGCAGGCCGACGCTGAACAAGGCCTCCGCGGGCACCGGCTGCTCGCCCCCTTCAGCCTGCGTCCAGAAGAGCGCGGCGCGCCCGGCCGCGGCCGAGTCGGTCTGAGTGATGCGCAGGGCATGGAGGCCCTTGCCCAACAGGCGGGGGCCTGTCCAGGCCTGGTCGTCCACGACCACTTGCAGATTCCCTTCGCTGCGGAAGTCAACCTGGGCCGTGTGCGGCATGCGCACGCTGCCCGTCCAGGTGACGGGGCCGGTCGGCGCGCCGGCCGGCCAATCCTGCGGCCAGCTGAAGTTGAGCTGGCGGTCGCGCCGCGTGACGCCGCCGTAGTCGCCGTCGAGGCCGTGCAAAGCCACGATTTCCGAGCCTGGCACATTGACGCTGAGGTACAGGGGCTGTCCGCGCGGGCCGGTGACCATGTGCGAGGTGGCGCCAGGGTAATACGCGGTAAACAGTTCCATCAAATCCTGGTAATGCGTATCGAGCAGGAAAAGCGCATCCTGACCAGAGATCGCTGGCAGCGGCAGGTCATCCACGGGCTGCGCCATCGAGTAGGGCTTCTCCCGCAGCCCGCCCCCGCCCACGCTGGGCGCCTGGTAAGTCAAGAAGATCAACGGCGAAAAATAGAAAAGGCGAGGCGCCAGGTAGAGGCTGTGCGTCGAGAGCTTGCTCTGCACCTCCCGCGCCACGGCCGTCTCCACCGGCGAAAAGGCTTGCCAGACCGCATCATCGTGCGCCTGGCGGTCGAAGAAGACGGTGTAATTGGCGTAGGCCGCGTAGGCGAGCAGCGCCACCGGCGCCGCGAGGGTGAGCCAGGCCCACCGATTCCAGGGCGCCAGCGCGGACGTCAACGGCGGGCGCTCAGCAGAGCGCGCCCAAGCGGGGTCGAGCGCGCTGCGCAGGACAACCCAGGCGCGCGCGAGCATGTCGCCGGCCAGAATGGCAACGGCTGGCGTCACGGCGATGGTGCGAAAAGCCTGCGGCCCTTCTGCAAGCGAGGAAAGCACGCCGCCGGCCAGGGTGACCGGAATCCAGATGAGCAGCAGGCCGTAGCGATGATCGAAGATGCGCCACAAGCCATAGCCGAAGCCAATCAACAGCAGCGCGCCGGTGACGGGGTCCACCATGGGCGCGCCCGGCAGGTTGTGGCGTGGGTTGGTATCGCCGCGCACGGTGAACATTTCGGCATGGCGGCGCAGGTTTTCCCACAACGGCTGGTAGGAGCCGGCCTGCTTGACATCATTGAAAATACTGACCTGCTGCGAGCGGTTGAGAAAGGTAAACGGGTTGCGGCTGTAGTGAACGGCCAACGGCGCAAAGGTCATCAGGTAAAGCAAGGCCATCAGCGCCAGCCCCACGCCGGCGCGCCAAAAGCCGCGCTGCACAAGCAAGCGATAGAGCACATAGAGAGCCACCGCGCCCACCGCCATGCGGATCGCCAGGTAGCTGTACATGCCGAGGCCCAGGAAGAGGCCGGCCAGGGCAAAGTCGAGCAGGCGGCGATTCTTGGCTGCGCGCACCAGGAAGTAAACGCACAGCACCTGGAAGAGCGGGGTTGACACTTCGATCCAGCCCCAGCGGCTCATGTTGATGTGCCAGCGATTGAACGCCATGAACGCCAGCGCGGCCAGCGCACTGGGGACGCCGAACAGGCTGCGCGCCAGGGGATAGACTGCGACGACGGTCAGTACGGCCGGCGCCACCGAGGAAAGCACCAGCGCAAGCCAGGTTGTGCCCAACAGCTTGAACATCCCCAACATGAAATAGACATACATGGTGGGAATTTCGTACCAGCTGGTGCCGAACGGCGAAGCCTGGCGGCCTTCCAGCACCGCCAGCGCGTCGAGCGCGCCGTTGGTCTGGTCAATGAAAATGCCGGGCGGCATGGTGGTCAAGCGATAGACGCGGAAAAAGATGGCAACCAGGGTCAGCAGCGCGACCAGGGCTATTTCCAGGTAAGGCAGGCGCCGATACCAGGGCGCGACCGGGGCCGCGGCCTGCGGGGCAGGCTGGCGGCGCTGCATCAAGCCGATGCCGAGCAGGGCCAGGAGCAGGCTGG
>DAISHS010000030.1:10811-21304 GCA_036822415.1 Chloroflexota bacterium | reverse complement strand
TGAGGCCGCTGCGCAGCAAGGCTAGGGCCGGATGCGCCAGTAAACGGCTGTAGCGCAGGGCCAACGCGTAGCTCCAGGGCACAAAAGCGAAATAGCCGGCGGTTTCGTCCACGGTGTAGAGCGCCTCGGTGACAAAACCACTCGCCGCCAACGTGAGGGCCAGGCTGGCCTGCGTGTTGCAGCGAAACAGGGTGGGGAAGACGCTGCCCTCACGCGTGCCCAGGCCGCGATGAACGGCCAGATGGGCTGCATGGGGCAAAACGGCCGCAGCCAGGGTAGAAGGGCCGTACAAATTGGGCGTTTTGACCACGCAAAGGCCGCCGGGCTTGAGCACCCGCCAGAATTCGGCGAACGTCTGCCGCGGCTGCGCCAGGTGCTCGACTACGTCATAGCACAGCACCACATCGAAAAGCGCCGACTGGTAGGGAATGGCGTCCAGCGAGCCGATGGCGTAATGGCCGACCGGCAGCGGCTGGGGGCGAAAGAGGTCCAGGCCGGCTACCTGAATGTCGGCATAATGACGACGCAGAAGCCAGGTGCCCGGCCCACTGCCGGCGTCAAACACGGCCGCGCCCGCTGTCAACGCCGCAGCCAGCCGTTGCCGCATTTCGCCGTAGGCGCGCTCGGTATAGGCCGGATAGACGGCCTGCTCGATGTCGTGTTGTTCTTGCCAGGTGAGCATGTTACGTTGACTTCTCCTTGCTCTTCAGCGCCCCGCCGATCAATTGCGCAATCTGATCCACGCGGACATCCCAGGTCTGCTGAGCAGCAAACTCGCGCCGCGCGGCCGCCGCGGCATGATCGTGGGCGCGGCTGAGCGCCCGTTCGACCTCGGCGATCATCTCGGCCGCGTCATGCGCCACGGCGACTAACGGCGCCAGCTCGGCCTGGGTGACAACGGCTGGGATGTTGGTGCTGACGATGGGGCGCCCAATGGCAAGATATTCATACAGTTTCAAAGGGCTGATGTGATGCGTCCAGGCGTTTATTTTGTAAGGCATCAGACACACGTCGCACGCAGCGATGGCGTGCGGCACCTGGGCCACCGGCAGCGCGCCGATCAAATGCACATTGGGCTGACTGCGCAGCGCGGCCAGGTCATCCAGGTGATAGCGCAGCGTCACCGGCCCCACGAGAACGATTTGCCAGGAGCGGTCCGCGGCGGCCAGGGCGCTGAGCAGGGACAAGTCCACTTTTTCGTTGATGGCGCCCACAAAGCCGAGGCGCGGATGCGGCGCCTGCTCGAAGACGGCCAGCTGCTGGGGCTGCGTGCGCGCAACGGCGAAGGCCGCAAAGTCAACGCCGTTGGGCACCAGGTGCGTGTTGGCCTGGAATTCGCGTTTGGCGGCCAATAACGGCTCCGACGTTACGAGCACCAGGTCGGCGCGGCGCAGAATCGCCTGCTCCATCGCCTGCACACTGTCTGGACGGTTGGCGGCCTGATCGGCCTGGTAATCAAGCTCATAGGCTGCGTATTCATCCACCGCGTGATAGATCAACAGCTGCTCGCCGCACTGGCCGATGACATCGCCCTGATCTGGCCGAAACAGCCACAGGATGGGGGCCTGGCTCCCGCCCATGTGACGCACGGCCGCGCGCAGGGCACGCGCCCGGCCCCAGGCCGTGAGCTGGCGCAGCGGCGCACGGCCGCTCAGCGGCAGCCACAGCGGATCGCGATAAACGAAGAGGCCATCCTGAATGGGCTGCGGTCGGGGCCAGGCCAGGGTGTGCGGCTGCAGGCGTCGCGTGCGCAGCGCCTGCAGGGCGTCGCTGAGATACGGGCGCGGCTCCACCCAGAGCACGCGGTTATGTCGGGCGAAACGGGTCAACAACTGGTGGCGGTTGCGCCACAAGCCATCCCAGCGTTCCGGCGCGAAACAAATGATGGTTTGATCGGTCAACATCTATTCCCTCAACGGTGCGCCTGGTAGGCGGCCAGATGCCGCTGCGCCAGGGTGGGCCAGGCCAGGCTCTGGGCATAGGCCAGGCAGGCCGCCTGCGCCGCCAGCCGATCGCGCGACGGCGTCAAACGTAAGGCCCGCGCGAGGTCATCCACGTTGTCCGGGTCGAAAAGAAGGCCGCGCCCCGCGGCGGCCAGTTCAGGGAACGGCCCCAGGCGCGGGGCAACGATTGGGCAGCCGAAAGAGAGGGCCAGCAAGGCCGCGCCAGAGGTAGTCGCCGCACGGTAGGGGAGCAGGCAGGCGTCGCTGGCCTGGAAGAAAAACTGCAGCTCATCGTCCGGCACGTGGCGCAAGAGCAGGCGGACGCGTGCATCGCGGCTGGCCTGGGTCTCGATGGCCGCCGCATAGGCCGGTTGATGGGCATGGCCGGCCACGAGCAAGCGCGCCTGGGGATCATCCAGCGCGCGGAAGGCCTCCAGCAGCAGTTCCAGGCCTTTGTAGGGCCGCACACCGCCGAGGAAGAGATAGACGGCGCCTGCGTCGGTCAACGCCAGCCGCGCGCGCGCGGCGGCGCGGTTCGTCGTGTTAGGGTACGCGCCGATGTAGCTGCCGTGCGGGACGATGTAGACTTTGGCTGCCCAGGGCGCGAGGGCCTGCGCGGTGACGGCGTCGTGCACATGCAAGGCGCTGGCCAGACGGAACAGCAGGCGATTGCCCCAGGCGTTGAGCCGCGGGGCGCGGCGCTCGTGCGGCGCCAGGTTGTGCACCGTGTAAACCACGGTGACGCCCAAGAGGCGGGCCGCGGCCAGGGTCAACAGGAGCAGGGCCAGGCGCCAGGCGCTGACGACGCGGCGCGGCGATTCATAAAGCAGCTCAAGCCAGTGCAGATGAACGACATCCAGCCCGCGCCAGCGCTGAACAAGCAAACCGGGCAAGGAGAGGCCGCTGGCCTGACGCACGCTGGCGCCCGCGGCTTGCAAACCATCGGCCAGCAACTGGACGTAGGGGTTGAGCTGCACGCTGGATACGAGGAGGATTTTCATGCACGACCTCACGCCGTACGCCAACGCTTCCAGGTGCTGGTGGCCTCAGCGATCCCTTGCTGCAACAAGGCGCGCAATTCGCGGTCAGTGGCCAGAATCAGGCCCATGTAGAGGCCCAAACCGACGGCGCCGCTGAAAAGCAGGGAGAGCATCGTCGCTTCAGAGAAAAGCAGGAGGCGAAGGCCAAAAGTGACGCCGGCGCTGAGGATGGCAAATGCCAGCATGGGCAGCAGCACGCGGCCATACATGCCGAAGGAAGCGCCAATCACCTTGTTGCATAACCAGGCCGAGATGAACCAATCTATCACGGCCACGATGGCCGACAAGGCGCTGACGCCCACCGCGCCCCAGTAATAAACGGACGGGTAGAGAAAAATGAGCATCGTAGCCAGGCGCCAGATGGCAATGTAGGTCAGCCACTGCGGTTTGCCGCCCCCCTTGAAGACATTGCCCATGTTGGCGGCCACGGAGCGGCACAACCCGTAGACAGCCAATAACTGGATCGGCAGGACGGCGGCGCCCCACTTGACGGGGTCAAGCACATGAATGAAATCAGCCGCGAAAAACATGGTTAAAATCGCAACCGGCACCGACAGCAGCGAGACGAAGCGCACCGTGCGGAAGAAGGTCAGGCGGAAGTAGGGCAAATCATCCTGCATACGGGCAAAGGCCGGGAACATGACCTGGTTGACCAGCGCAGTGATCTGGGTGGCCGGAAGGTTGGAAAGCAGGTAGGCTGTGCCGTAAACGCCCAGGGCGGTCATGCCGGCCACGCGCCCGACAAAGGCGTCGTCCACGTTGGTGATGGCAAAAATCAGAATCTGACTGACGACGAGGTGCATGCCGTAGTTGAACATCTCACGCGCAATGCGCGTGTTGAAGCGAAAAGCCGGGCGATAGGGCACCACCAGCCAGACCAGGATGACGCCCAGGACAGCTTCCAAAATCTTGCCCCAGACCAGCGCCCAGACGCCGTAGCCCAGCGCGCCCAGAACGATCGCCACCGCGCCGTAGCCCAACGTTGGGATGACATCCGGCATGACCTTGCGCTTGAAATCAAGCTCTTTGGCCAGGAGTACAAAATGGACGGTGCCGGGTGAGCGAATGAGCAGAGTAAAGGCCAGCACCTGCACCACCGGCGTGATACGCGGGTCTTTGAAGAAAGCGGCGATAAGAGGCGCGCCGAAATAGGCAATAGCCGCGTAGATCACCGAGGTCAGGTTGGTGATCCAGAAGGTGACATCGGAGGCTTCGGCGATTTCCTGCTTGCGGTAGATCAACGCCGAGCTAAAACCGAACTCTCGCAGCAGCTGCAGCGATTCCAGGGCCAGGAACGCGGTCTGCGCAATGCCAAAATCTGCCGGAATAAGCAGCTTGAGCAGGATGATCTTGGACAGAAAAGAGAGCACGCGGGAGGCCATCGTTGAGACGAAGACCCAAAAGATACTCGATACGATTTTGCGATCAAATGACATGCAGAAAACCCCAAGACCCGAATGTTGCTCAATCCATAAAAAAGAGCAGAGCCGTATGGGCCCTGCTCCATTTCGAGAGCCATCCGTCGGAATCGAACCGACAACCTAGCGCTTACGAAGCGCTTGCTCTGCCGATTGAGCTAGGATGGCAGCGGCTTGCGTGTCTATCCGCACAATTCTGTTAAGCCCGGCCAGATTTTCATGCGGCGGCTCAACGTGCTCATGAGATGAGCCGATTATACCAAAGGTCAGCGCGGTTGCCAAATGAATACGCCTGCGCTGCGGGTCATTTCGAGCAGGCAGCCTGTCAGCGCGCCGGGCTGCCCGGCGACGGCGCAAGCCAGCGCGCGGCCTGTTCCGGCAGGATCGAAAGCGGGCCTTTGGCGACCGTGCAGGTGGGCAAAGATTCGAGAAACTGCTGCCCATACTGCTTGCTCAGCACGCGCCGATCGAGAATCACGCAAACGCCGCGGTCGCTCTGGCTGCGAATCAGGCGGCCAAAGCCCTGGCTGAAGCGCAAGATGGCGTCAGGAACGGCGTAGTTGAGAAACGGCTCTTCGATCGCTTCGCTGCGCGCGGCAAAGATGGGATCGTTGGGAACGGCAAACGGCAAGCGCGTGATGACCAGGCAGCTCAGGGCCTCCCCGGTGATGTCAACGCCCTCCCAGAAACTGCGCGTGCCCAGGAGCACGGCGCGTTCGGTGTTTTTGAAGTTTTCCATCAGCTGCCGCCGTGAAGTGCCGCTGCCTTGCTCGAAGACCACGATGTTGTTCAGGGCCAGGAGCGGGGCCACGGCGTCACGCGTGCGCTTGAGTTGACTGTAGGCGGTGAAAAGCACAAGCATGCGCCCCTGAGTGGCCCGGCCGATCTCAACGATCGCGCGCTCCACCGCGCCCTGGTAGCCCGGCGCATTGGGATCAGGGATATCGGTGGGCAGGCAGAGGAGCGTGGAAGCCTGATAATCGAACGGCGAGCCGACAGCCAGGGTGTGCACATCCCAGGCGTGCAAACGTTCGGCCAGGTAGTCGAACGAGCCGGCCGTGCGCAGGGTGGCCGAGGTCATGATGACCGACTGCTTGTCGCGCAGCAGATACTGCTCCACCAAGCCGCCCACCTGCAACGGCGCCGCACGCAAGGAAAGGCGGAAGAGCGGATCGGCATCGCTGCGCTCGTTTTCAGCAGCCAGCTCCAACCAGTAGATGCCGTTTTGATCCGGCTGCATAATCAGCGCAGAGACCTGCTCGTCCAGCTCGCGCAGGCGATGGGCCGCGCCGGTCAGTTCCGTGGCCAGGGTTTCGAAGTCGTCCGGGCTGTCCTGCGCAAGAATCACCAACGCCTGGCGCAGATGGTCTATCTGTTCGCGCAGCTGGCGCCAGGAGAGAGCCAGGTTGTCCCACTGAATTTCGACCCGATCCCACAACGGTTGCGCGCGGGCGCTCGTCGTCAGGCGCACACGTTGATCGTACGTCGTATTGCCCTGCGCTTGCTCGGTCACAAAAGCGAGCAGGGTGCGCAGAAAATCGGGCAGGCGCTGGCGGCAGGCAGTGGCCGCGTCCTGTGCGCGCTGCAACTGCAGCCAGAGCTGGCTGCGCGTGCCAAAAGCCACGCCGGCCACCTGTTCACGCACGGCTGTCAGCAAACCGCCGCCGCGGCCGCCGCCGGCCGGGTAAAGTTCATTCAATGAGGCGAGGAACGACGTGGCGTTCACCTGAAAGCCCATCTGCTGCGTAATGGCCGCCTCCAGGTGATGCGCCTCATCCACGATCAGGTGAGCATAGCTCGGCAGCAGCCGGTTTTCCACCGCGATGTCGGCCAGCAGCAGGGCATGGTTGACCACGATTAGATGCGCCTGCGCGGCCTGGTTACGCGCCTGCTGCATGAAGCAGGGGCCGCCTTCCAGCGCCTGGCATTGGGTCGCACTGCACGAATCACGTTCGGCGCAGACGCGCGACCAGACAGCCTGCTCGCCAGGGTTGGTAAACATCACTTCGTCGCGATCGCCGGTTTGCGTATGCTGCAGCCAGATGAGCAGCTTGACCAGCAGACGCACCTCATCTTCGCTGAGATCGCTGCGGCTGCGCAGGTAGTTGAAGCGCCGCGGGCAGAGGTAGTTGGTCCGCCCTTTGACCAGCGCGACGCGCGCCGGCGTCGGCAGCAACGGCTGCAGCGCGGGAATGTCCTTGCCCACCAGCTGATCTTGCAGGTTGATGGTATTGGTCGAAACCACGACCGGGAGGCTGTTCTGCACGGCGTAGTAAGCCGCGGGCAGCAAATAAGCCAGCGATTTACCGGTGCCGGTCCCCGCTTCCACCAGGAGATGGTGCGCGTCGTTGAAGGCGTCAACCACGCCGCGCAGCATGTCTACCTGCTGCGGGCGATATTCATAGCCGGCAAAGCTGGCCGCCAGGCGGCCGCCGGGCGCCAGCAGCGCGGCCACGGCTTCGCTGTCCAGCGCTTCAGGCACGCGCCGCGGGCGCAGCGGCGCGCCGTCAGCGCCGTCAGTCCAACGCAGGCGGCCCGGCGCGACCTGGGGCGGCGTGCGCGACGGCGCGGCCGCCGCCTGAGTCGTCATTTCCTTGAAAATGGGGCGCAAGGCCCAGGCGCTATGGCTGGTCAGGCGACCGATCTCGGCCAGCACGGGCGCGGGCAAGCGGCTGCCATATTCCACCAGCGCCAGGAAAAGGCGCAGGCTGGCGCGGGCGTCGTCCAGGGCGCGATGCGCATCGGTCAGGGTGATATTGAAGTGCGCGGCCAGCGAGGCCAGGTTGTAGCGGGCCTGGCGCGGCAGCAGTACGGTGGCTAAATCGAAGGTGTCAATGGCAAGGTTGGCGCGAAATAGCTCAAACTGCGCCAGGAAGCCGAGGTCAAAGCCGATGTTGTGGCCCACGATGGGGAGGCTGCCGACGAAACGCAGCAGGGCTGGCCCCACCAGGGCGAGCGGCGGCGCAGAGGCCACCTGCGCATCGGTGATGCTCGTGAGCTGCGTGATGCCCAGGGGAATGGGGCGCCCAGGATTGACCAGGGTTGACCATTCGTCGGTGATGCGACCATCTTCCAGCTTGACACAGCCGATCTCGATGATGGCATCGCGTTCAGCGTCCAGACCAGTCGTCTCAAGATCGAGCGCGACGCAGGTGAGAGGCATAAAAACTCATTTCCAGGGATTTGGTGACGTGATGGGTCGTCACTGACAACCGCTTGCGAACATTGGTGTGGCTATCGTAACGCAAATGACGCCAGACACCAAATCGCGCGCAGTCCTCAGCGCGGCAGGGCGGGAGAAGTCAGCGCTGGCCCGGCCAATTGCCAGTAACTTTGGACATCTTGCCATTCTGCGCTATACTGAGCGCCATGACCGGGCAGCAAGGCGCTTTTAGCGTAAAAAATGATCGCAAAACGATTTGGGTATGGCCACAGACACTGGTTTATACGGTGAGCGGTTTTTTCATCGTTGCCAAGAGACACGGGGATTTGCCTCCGTGTCTCTTTCGTTTGCACACACTGCGTGGACAGTGAAGGCCAGTGCAGCATGGGCGCCAACTGAGTGAAGGGAGAGAAAAGCCTGCATGACCAAGTATATTTTTGTAACCGGCGGCGTTGTCAGCTCATTGGGCAAAGGCGTCACCGCGGCCGCCCTGGGGCGACTGCTCAAGAGTCGCGGGGTGACCGTTTCCATTCAAAAACTGGACCCCTATCTAAACGTAGATCCAGGCACCATGTCGCCCTATCAACACGGCGAGGTTTTTGTCACCGAGGATGGCGCGGAGACTGACCTGGACCTGGGCCATTATGAACGCTTCATTGATGAAAACCTGAGTCGCGCCAGCAACGTCACCTCTGGTCAAATCTATGCGGAGGTCATCGGCCGCGAGCGGCGGGGTGATTACCTGGGCGGCACCATCCAGGTCATTCCCCACGTGACCAACGAGATCAAACGCCGCATTGCGGCCGTGGCCAAAGCCAGCGACGCCGACGTGATCATCGTGGAGGTGGGCGGCACCGTGGGTGACATCGAGGGGTTGCCGTTCCTGGAAGCCATCCGCCAAATGCGCAAAGACGTGGGACGCGACAAAACCCTCTATTTGCACGTCACCTGGATGCCCTACGTAGCCGCCTCGGGTGAGCTGAAGACCAAGCCAACCCAGCACAGCGTGCGCGAGCTGCGCAGCATTGGCATCCAACCCGATATCATCGTCTGTCGTTCCGATCATCCCGTGGAAGATAGTCTGCGCGAGAAAATTGCGCTCTTCTGCGATGTGGATGTGGAAGCGGTGGTGCCGTTGGTCACGGCTGACACCGTTTACGCCGTGCCCCTGGAGCTGGAAAGGTCTGGCCTGGCGCAGTATGTCCTCAGCCGGCTTGGCTACGCGCAAGACATTGCCACGGCAGCCGAGCAAAGCGATCACCTGGCGGAATGGCGCGCCCTGGTGGCGCGGGCGCGCGAGAGCAAGCCATTGCTCAAAATTGGCGTGGTTGGCAAGTATGTTGAGCTGGAAGATGCTTACATGAGCGTGCGCGAAGCCCTGCTGCATGCCGCGTGGGCGCTGGGCTATGATATGAAAATCACCTGGATCAGCTCAGAAGACCTGGAGAAGGGGCGCGGCGCCGATCTTTTGCAAACGGTGGATGGCATTGTGGTGCCGGGCGGCTTTGGTTATCGCGGCATCGAAGGAAAGATCGTCGCGGCGCGCTATGCGCGCCAGCAAAAGATACCCTACCTGGGCCTATGCCTGGGCATGCAAGTCTTGTGCATCGAGTTTGCGCGCCATGTCTTCGATAGCGACGAACCGAACAGTATCGAATTCGACCCCACCACGCGCGTGCCGGTGATTGATTTGATGCCCGACCAGCGGGCGGTGGAAGAGCTGGGGGGCACCATGCGCCTGGGCATCTACCCTTGCAACCTGACACCTGGCACGCACGCGGCCGAAGCCTACCAAGTCAAGACGGTGATGGAGCGCCATCGTCATCGCTTCGAGTTCAACAACGCCTACCGGGCCATCCTGGAAAAAGCCGGGCTGGTCTTCAGCGGTCTTTCGCCAGATGGCCGTTTGGTGGAAATTGCCGAGTTGCGCGATCATCCCTGGATGCTGGGAAGCCAGTTCCATCCAGAATTCAAGTCACGGCCCACGGCGCCGCGCCCGCTCTTCCTCGGCTTCATCCGCGCCGTCGAAGCGCACGTGCGCAGCCGCGGCTGATTCAGGGCGAATGACACAAAATCTAAAGTTTATCAGTTCTGTGCTATAATATCTTGGTCTAAGCATGGTCAATTTGCAGGGTTATTCTGGATGAATTGACCCGGAAACACAGAGGAGTGTTATGTCTGGTCATAGCAAATGGGCAACCATCAAGCGCAAAAAAGGCGCAACTGATGCTCGGCGCGGGGCCTTATTCACCAAGTTGGCCCGTCAAATCACCATTGCTGCCCGCGAGGGCGGCGATCCTGAGTATAACTTCAAATTGCGCCTGGCGGTGGACAAGGCCAAGGCCAATGCCATGCCGCGTGACAATATCGAACGCGCGATCAAACGCGGGGCGGGCCTGGACAAAGACACCCTGCTCGAAGAGCTTTTGTACGAGGGCTACGGCCCGCATGGCATCGCCGTCTTGATGCAAATCGTCACCGATAACCGCCTGCGTACGCTCAGCGACATTCGGCGCCTGTTCACGCGCGCCAACGGCAATTTAGGCGAAGCTGGCTCCGTTGCCTGGCAGTTCGAGACCCGCGGTCACATCATTATCGAAACGCAAGGTCAAAGCGAAGATAAGCTCTTTGAAATCGCGCTGGAGGCCGGCGCCGACGACATCCAGTTTATGGAAGGCGAAGCAGAGATTTACACCAATCCGGGGGATCTCCAGGTTGTGCGCGAGGCGTTGATGCGCCACAAGCTGCATATTACTGAATCTGAGTTGACCATGATTCCCAAGACCACCCTGGCAATCGAACCTCTGGACGCGGTGCAAGTCATGCATCTCATGGAAAACCTGGAAGAATTGGACGATGTGACCAAAGTCTACTCCAACCTGGAAGTCACTGACGAGGCGCTGGCCGCGATGGAAAACGCCGATTGACC
>DAISHS010000030.1:0-10711 GCA_036822415.1 Chloroflexota bacterium | reverse complement strand
GGTGTGATCTATGATGCGACCCATGCAAAACAGACGCCGGGGTATGGCAACGAGTAGGGGCAGGCGATGTTGATCCTGGGCATTGATCCCGGCACGGCTACGACCGGTTACGGTTTAGTTGACAATCCCGATGATAAGCTCGTATTGGCGGCGTACGGCATCTTTTCCACGACGCCTGACCAACCGATGCCATTGCGTTTGCGTTCACTTTTTCGCCAATTATCAGCCGTTTTGAGTCGTTTCCGCCCTGAGGCCCTGGCCGTCGAGGAGCTTTTTTTCAGCCGCAACGTCACGACCGCGATTGCGGTAGGGCAGGCGCGGGGCGTTATTCTATTGGCAGCCGCGGAAGCCGATATTCCCGTGTTCGAGTACAAGCCGCAGGCCGTCAAACAGGCGATTGCAGGGTACGGAGGAGCCGATAAGTCGCAGGTGCAGCAGATGGTGCGTATTTTGTTAGACCTGGACCAGATTCCGCGGCCCGACGATGCAGCTGACGCGATTGCGATTGCCGTCTGTCATCATCATTCGGCGCGCTTCAATCAATTGCTCGCACGTGGCTGAAAAGCAGCCAAGGAGAAGAGTTTCATGGCAACCAAAGCAGCACCAGGCGCTGTGCGCCATTGCCGCATCTTGTTGGCCGAAGATGAAGCGCCTTTACGAAACCTCATTCGACTTTCCCTGGAAACTCACGGCCACACTGTTTTCACCGCGGCTGACGGCATAGACGGCCTGCAACTCTTCGAGAAAACGCCAGTGGACATGGTCATTCTGGATGTGATGATGCCGCGCATGGATGGCTTTCGGATGTGCGAAGAGATTCGTAAACGCTCGGACATCCCCATCATCATCCTGACCGCCCTGGGCAGCGTGGATGACATTGTGCATGGCTTTGAGCTGGGCGCGGACGACTACATCACCAAACCCTTTGCGTTCAAGGAAGTAGATGCACGAATCCAGGCCGTTTTACGGCGAGTCGAATGGATCGAACAGGCGTCGCCCAATCAGCTGACGCAAATTGGTCGCGTCACCCTGGACGCGCACCTGCGCCAGGTCATGGTGGACAATGAGATCATTCATCTGACGCCAATGGAATATCAACTCCTGGCCTATCTGATGGCGCGGGCCGGATACCCCACCTCGAAGGAACAGCTGTTCCGCGATGTATGGGGTTACGACGTCATCGGCGGCACCAACCTGGTGGAAGTTGGCATCCGGCGCCTGCGCGAGAAAATCGAAGAAAACCCTTCCAAACCGACTCATATTCTGACCGTACGCGGCACCGGTTACAAGTTCAGCGAACAACCTGAGCGGGGATGATCGGCGTCTGCCGCTGGGGTGGGATATGGACGGCGGCAGCCAAGACCGGCAGTAAAATCTGCCAAAGCAAGAGGCCAAGAAATGATCGCTCGTCTACATGGACAGGTTGTTGCACGTGGAAAAGACTCGATTATTGTGGACGTCGGCGGGATTGGGTACAAAGTATTTGTGCCGGCCGATGTTTTGATAAGCACGCGCACGGTTGAGGAAATCACCCTGCATACACACCTGCAAGTGCGCGAAGACAATCTGAGCCTGTTTGGCTTCACCACGGAAGACGCGCACGATCTGTTCAATTTATTGTTAACGGTGCCTGGCGTCGGGCCAAAGGGCGCTTTGACCCTGCTCTCCGCCATGGCGCCCGAGGCGATTCGACTGGCGATTAGCCAGGAGCAGCCGGGCATCCTGGCGCGCGTGCCTGGCGTGGGCAAGAAAACAGCCGAAAAAATCATCGTTACGCTCAAAGATCGCATCGGGGCCGTAAGCGCAACCGAAGAATTGCTGGCCCTGACCGCAGCCGACGCCGAAGTCATCGACGCGTTGACGGCGCTGGGCTACAGCATTGTCGAAGCGCAGCGCGCCGTGCAGAACATCCCGCGCGAGATCAGCGGCGTCGAAGAGCGTTTGCGCCGCGCCCTCTCCCAATTCGTTGAAAGATAAATTTCATGCCGGCGCGTGGACGTAACTTTCATGCCGGCGCGTTGAAGGAGCGTTTGACAAAAGCGGTGGCCTGTGATACTATCGCCCGGCTAGTAACAATTTAGAACTGGAAACTCATCCAGAGGGGGGAAGGGACCGGCCCGTTGAACCTCCGGCAACCTGTGATTATCGCTGGTGCCAATTCCGGCAGGGGGTGTAGGCTACGCTCGCCTGAAAGATGAGAGTTTGCTCTCGCATCTTTTTGCGCCTGCTGGCCGTTGCCAGGGGCGCTTTTTATTTGCTCGCCGCCTGCACCAGAGCCAGATGAGTAACCGGAGTAGTCATGCGTACGATTTGGTGGAATAGTCAAAACCGCACCGTTCAGATGATTGATCAGCGCCTGTTACCGCAGCGCCTGGAACTGCCCGAATTTAGCGATTTTCGCGCGGTAGCCGAGGCGATTCGCAACATGACCATTCGCGGCGCGCCGGCCATTGGCGCCGCTGGCGCTTACGGCATGGCGCTGGCCGCCTTCCAAAGTTCAGCTCAGACGCGTGACGATCTGCTGCTTGACCTGCAAGCGGCCAAACTCCTGCTCGATGCGGCCCGCCCCACCGCTGTCAACCTCACTTGGGCCACCCAACGCCTTCTCGACCTTGCCCGCCGCCTGGTTTTGTCCACCGTTGCTGAGCTGCGCAGCGCCCTGTTGGCCGAGGCCGAGCGCCTCGCCGATGAAGATGTCGAAATCAACCGGCGCATGGGCGCGGCCGGCGCGGCCGTGATCCCGCAGGGCGCCAACATTCTGCATCACTGTAACACCGGCTCCCTGGCCGCAGTAGACTTTGGCACCGCCCTGGGCGTTGTGCGCGCCAGCGTGGAACAGGGCAAAAAGGTGCATGTTTGGGTTGACGAAACACGGCCCCGCTTACAAGGCGCACGCCTGACGGCCTGGGAGCTGATGCAGGATGGCATCCCCATGACCTTGATTGCCGACAACGCGGCCGGCCACCTGATGCGCGTGGGCAAGGTGGATGTGGTGCTGTTTGGCGCGGATCGGGTGGCAGCCAACGGCGACGTGGCGAACAAGGTCGGCAGTTACAAGCTGGCCGTGCTGGCCAAAGAGAATGGCATCGCCTGTTATTCCGTCGTCCCCACCTCCACGATTGACCTGGACCTTCCCTCTGGCGACCACATCCCGATCGAAGAGCGCGAGGCCGACGAGGTGACCCACATTGGCGGCATCGCGGTGGCCCCGGCCAATGTGCCGGTGTTGAATATCGCCTTCGATGTCACGCCCCATCGCTATCTCACCGGTATTATCACGGAAGAGGGCATTTGCTACCCACCGTTTACCGACAGCCTGCGCCGGGCCAAAGAGGCCGCTGAAGCGCGTATCCGGGCTGGTCACGCGTAGGAGGATTTTCAAAGCTCATGGCTGTCGTTGTTACCGGATCCCTCGCCTATGATTACATCATGTCTTTCCCCGGTTACTTTACCGATCATATCCTGCCCGATCAACTCCACATGTTGAGCGTTAGCTTCCTGGTAGATTCGATGCGACGTCAGCGCGGGGGCTGTGCGGCCAACATCGCCTACAGCCTGCGCCTGCTCGGCGCGCAGCCCTACCTCTTCTGCACCGCCGGCCAGGATTTTGGCGACTATCAGCGCTGGCTGGAAGCCCAGGACATTGACACGTCGGGCATCGCCATCTACCCGCAGGATTTCACGGCCTCCTTTTTCGTCAACACCGACCTGCGCCAGAATCAGATCGCCTCATTCTACACCGGCGCCATGTCGCGGGCGGCAGAGCTTTCTCTGCATATGCTGCCGCGGGCCAACCTGGATCTGGTCATTATTTCGCCCAACGACCCCGGCGCGATGACCAAATATGCCCAGGAAGCCGCGGAGCTAAACATTCCCTATATCTACGATCCCAGCCAGCAAATCATCCGCCTGTCCGCGGCCGACTTGCAGATCGGCATCCGCCATGCACGCATCCTCACCTGCAACGATTATGAATTCGCCATGATTCAGAACAAAACAGGCCATGACGAACAGGCCCTGCGTGCGCTGCTGCCGACCATTGTCATCACCCGCGGTGAGCGCGGCTCTGTGATTTACGACCAGGGCGAGCGTTATGAAATCCCGGTGGTGCCGCCGGAAAAGCCTGGTGAACCGACCGGCGTTGGCGATGCTTACCGCGCCGGCCTCATCGTCGGCTTTTTGCACGGCTTCCCCTGGCCGGTGACAGGGCGTATTGCCAGCCTGGCCGCCACCTATGTGCTGGAGCAGCACGGCACCCAAGAACACCATTATTCATTGGCCGAATTCGTGGCGCGTTATCGCCGCGTCTTTGCCGACACACCAGAGCTGGCCGCGCTTACCGACCGCGCGCAGTAATCTCGTGTGGCACGTTGACAATCTGAACGACACGCAGGCCCGGCTGGCTTTCTTGCAACAAGATCGCGCCTACGCCGCCTACGCCCTGGGCGATCTGGAGCCGGCCTATGCGGCGGCCTGCCAATGGTTTGGCGCCTGGCGCGACGGCGCGCTGCGCGCGTTGGCGCTGGTGTACGCGGGCTTGCAGCCGCCGATTCTGTTCACGCTGGGCGCGCCCGCCGGCTTGCGGGCCATCATGGCGCAGGCCGCCCTGCCGCCCACCGTGGCTATTGCCAGCCGTTGGCAGCATCTGCCGGCGTTGCGGGCGCACTATGCCTTTGCCGAAGTGTCCCCCATGCTGCGCATGGCCGTGCACCCGCTGGATTTTCGGCCTGCGGCGGCTACGGCGCTGGTGCAGCGACTGCATCTGGACGCAGCGCCGGCCCTACAGGCGCTCTACGCGCACGGCGGCGAGTATGCGCCGGATGCCTTCAGCCCTTCGCAGGTGGCAGAAGGCGTTTTTTATGGCATTTACGCAGGCGCCGAGCTGGCGGCGGCGGGGGGGACGCACCTGGTCGCCCGCGAGGTTGGTGTTGCTGCGGTAGGAAACATTTACGTGCACCCGGCCCAGCGCGGCCGCGGCTACGCAACTGCCGTCACCAGCGCGATCACGGCGCACTTACTGGCCGAGCGCCTGACCGTCGTCCTGAACGTCAACGAGCGTAACGCAGCGGCGTTGGCGGTATACACAAAACTTGGCTATCGCCCAGCCTGCCGGTTCATCGAAGGGGTCGGGCGCCAAGTGAGCAACGATCAGACATCGTCGAGAAACGAAAAAACAACAAGGAGCAAATCGTGACGCAAAATTACGACATCAAAGACCTGGAGCTGGCCGAGAGGGGCCGTTATCGGATGCAGTGGGCGGGCAAGGAAATGCCAGTCCTCGATCTGATCGAAGCCCGCTTCCGCCAGGAACAACCGCTGCGCGGCCTGCGCATGGCGGCCTGTTTGCATGTGACGGCCGAAACCGCCAACCTGATGCGTGTGCTGCAGGCGGGCGGCGCGGAAGTGGCGCTGAGCGCCTCCAACCCGCTCTCCACGCAGGACGATGTGGCCGCGGCCCTGGTCGCCTACTACGAGATGCCGGTGTACGCCATCAAAGGCGAAGACAACGAAACCTACTACAAGCACCTCAACGCGGTGCTCGACATCAAGCCCCACATGACGATGGACGATGGCTGCGACCTGGTTTCCACGCTGCACAAGACACGCACCGAGCTGCTGCCAGGCATCCTGGGCGGCACCGAAGAGACGACCACCGGCGTGATCCGGCTGCGCGCGATGGCGGCCGAGGGCGCGCTGAAGTTCCCCGTTGTGGCCGTCAACGACGCCATGACCAAGCACTTTTTCGACAACCGCTATGGCACCGGCCAATCCACCATTGATGGCATCGTGCGCGCCACCAACGTGCTGCTGGCCGGCAAGAACTTCGTCGTGGCCGGCTATGGCTGGTGCAGCCGCGGTATTGCCAACCGCGCCCGTGGCATGGGCGCCAACGTCATCGTGACCGAAGTGCAGCCGCTGCGCGCCCTGGAGGCGGTGATGGACGGTTTTCGCGTGATGCCGATGCTGGAAGCGGCCGCCGTGGGCGACATCTTCTGCTCGGCCACCGGCGACATCCATGTCTTCGACAAGGCGCACTTCGAGGTCATGAAAGATGGCGCGATCCTCGCCAATTCGGGCCACTTCAACGTCGAAGTCAACATTCCTGCCCTGGAAGGCATGTCCAGTGAAGTGCGTCGCGTACGCGATTTCCTGGATGAGTATCGCCTGGAAGATGGCCGCAAGCTCTACCTGATTGGCGAAGGGCGCCTGGTCAACCTGGCTGCGGCCGAGGGACACCCCAGCGCCGTGATGGACATGAGCTTTGCCAACCAGGCGTTGGCGGCTGAGTTCATGGCCGTCAATCACCACAACCTGGAAAACAAAGTCTATTCTGTGCCCGAAGACATTGACCAGGAAATCGCGCGCCTGAAGCTGAACGCGATGGGCGTTCATATTGATACCCTCAGTGGGGAGCAGCAAGACTACCTGAATTCCTGGCAAGAAGGCACCTGATCCAAGACTGACCTGAAAATTACGGCAGGGGGCGTAGAGAGAAGTCAAAACCTTGCGCGCCCTCTGCCGTGGGATTTTATCCTGACCTGAAAATAGCCACAAAGAGCAGAGAAAATTCATCTAATAAAGATGGAAAGGTACGCAAGAGGAGTAAATTAGCGATGACAACCACGTTCATGAGTTCACCGAAGCTGTTCTTCACCTCAGAATCGGTGACCGAAGGACATCCCGACAAATTGTGCGACCAAATTTCCGATGCTGTTCTGGACGCCATCATCGGCGCGGACCCGAATGCGCGTGTGGCGTGCGAGTGCGCCACCACCACCGGCCTGATCTGCGTGATGGGCGAGATCACGACCAGCACCTATGTAGACATTCAAACGATCGCACGCGAGACGCTGCGCAACATTGGCTACACGCGCGCCAAGTATGGCTTCGACTGCGACACGTGCGCGGTGCTCGTTTCGATCAAAGAGCAGTCGGCCGACATCGCCCTGGGCGTGGACAAGGCCTACGAAGCCAAGCATGGGGAAATGTCGGACGAGCAGATCGAGGCCATCGGCGCCGGCGACCAGGGCATGATGGTGGGCTTTGCCTGCCACGAGACGGAAGAGCTGATGCCGATGTCCATCGTCCTGGCGCACAAGCTCACGCGGCGCCTGGCGCAAGTGCGCAAGGACGGCGAGCTGACTTACCTGCGCCCCGACGGCAAGTCGCAGGTGACGGTAGAATATCATTATGGCAAACCGGTGCGCGTCGACGCCATCGTCATCTCCACCCAGCATGCGCCGGACGTGACCCAAGATGAAATCCGCAGCGACGTGATCGAGTATGTCATCAACCACGTGATTCCGGTCAGCATGATGGATGACCAAACCAAGATCTATGTCAACCCCACCGGCCGCTTCGTCACCGGTGGGCCATTGGGCGATGCCGGTCTGACCGGGCGTAAGATCATCGTGGACACCTATGGCGGCGTGGCCCGTCATGGCGGCGGCGCCTTCTCCGGCAAGGACCCCACGAAGGTGGACCGTTCTGGCGCGTACATGGCCCGTTACATTGCCAAGAACGTGGTGGCGGCCGGGCTGGCTGACCGCTGCGAGCTGCAAATCTCCTACGCCATCGGCGTAGCGCGCCCTCTCTCGCTCAGCGTGGAAACCTTTGGCACCGGCCGCGTGCCAGACGAACGCATCGTAGAGCTCATCAATCAGCACTTCGACCTGCGCCCGGCGGCCATCATCCGTGACCTGAACCTGCGCCGGCCGATCTACCTGCAGACGGCCAGCTACGGCCACTTCGGTCGCCATGACCTGGATCTGCCCTGGGAACGCACCGATAAGGCCGACGCGCTGCGCGCCGAAGCCGGATTGGCCTGAGCAGGCATCGAGTTGATACAGGCCAAACGTTTCTCCACGCGGGGAAGCGTTTGGCCTGCACTGTCTCACGGCGACGGCTGGAAATATCCCCGG
This sequence comes from Chloroflexota bacterium, assembly GCA_036822415.1. GTDB lineage: Bacteria > Chloroflexota > Anaerolineae > SSC4 > Amarolineaceae > Amarolinea. The sequence continues at coordinate 2,789 of DAISHS010000030.1, read as the reverse complement.
CTGTGGTTGGGTTGGCGATCGTAAGAGCAACGGCGCAAAGACGGTGTGATGGGATACCTAAATGGCCAGGTGCAGTGCGATCAAGGCCTGGGTCAAATCGAAAACAAATTGGCCGTAGGCCGGAACATTGCCCAGCTTCATCAGGTCAATTTGACGAGCGAGCGGCTCGTAGACTGATCGCACGTCAATGCGGCGGCGACGACGCGGGCGCTGAGCCATGGCTTTCTGGATTGCAGTGCTGAGCGTTCGCTTTGGATCAGGGTCAGACTCCACCTGGTGCGGGTGTGCTGCCAGGCTCATCTGTTCGGCTGTTAAGTGCGTCCCAATCACCTCACACAATGCGGCATGATCCGCCAACATCCATGCCTCGGTCATCTGCACCGGAATAATTGGGATCATCTGGTCGCAAACTGGCGCTTGCGCGCGGCGGGCTTGAAGAACCCGAGCCTGGCCGGGCACAAAGCGTTCGCGTAATGCTCGCTCCGATGTTGGATAATCGGCGTCAGCATGCACAACCAGGGCGTGGAAACCAGCGGCGCGACGGGCTGCCTCCAACAAGCGCTCTTCACGCGTCGGAAACTGCCGATCAATGGTGTGGTTCAAGACGATTGGCTCAAGCACGTCTACGGTGGTGCGCCCACGACGCGCCAATACTTGCTCTGCAGTGCGTTGAATGACTACTGGCAGGAAGCGCTCGTCCGCATGGCCCTCAGCGTATAGAGCAATCACCAATGCCGTCATTGGGCATCTCCAAGCAGGACGGTTCGTGCCTCGCCCGTGTCAGCACTGTTCAAATACTCGATCACTTCACCCAGTGTATAAGATTCCTCTTGAGGTTCGACCTTCAATTCCAACCTGAGTTGTGAGGAAGGCTGAACGGGAAGCACCCTGGTCACCCTTACTGTCTCCTGTGGAACACCTGGATGCACGCGAGTCGTCATGTAAGCAAAGAGCAAGCCAGGCAGCGCGCGGCGCTGGCTGACCAGCGCAGGAGAGTGGGTGTTGATCAGAAGCTGGCGAAGTGGTGAATCGGCCTGGTCTGGATCAGAAAAATCGGTCGCCAGTCCACGCAGTAACTCCACCATACTTCTCAAGCGAAACGGATGCACGCCATTCTCTGGTTCTTCGAAACACAGTACGCCACGATATTGGAGATCATTCTTGAGCGCCACCAGAGCAAGCAGGCGCAGCGTGCCATCTGAAAGAACACGCGAAGAAAAGGCGCGCCCATCCTGTGTCTTCGCCCATATCACGTAACGATTACGCGGCTGATCCTTTTCAACCTCGATCTTCAGAATACCAGGTACCAGGTTGGCAAGATCGCGTGAGACATCGTTGAGCACCAGTGGATCCTCAGCCTGCATTCTGGCCAGGGCGCTCGGCAGATTGTTGCCATCGGGTGAAACATACGGCGGCGCCAGAAGAGAACTGGGTTGGCGCAAGACTTCCGGGTTAAGCTGCAGGAAGCTCCACGTGCGCATTTCCTCGCGAGCCGCAAACGCATGTGGAAATTCAGTGTTGGTTACGCCACTCAACACCGTGCGTTCGACTTTATCTGCCACACTGGCCTTGCGTCCGCCGTGGCCATCCTGATGCAGGTAGATCGTTGCTGTGCCAGATGCAGCTTTGGTAGAAATAAAAGGTTCACCACGGCCACCTTTCAGTGGCGGTAACCAGTTTTTCGCCGCTTTGCCTACATGTTGTTTGATCCAGGAATCATCCGCACGACGGATGGGAACCAACGATTCATGCACCACATAAAGTCGTTCCAGGTCTTGCTCATCGGTGCGACGCGAGATGTGAACCTCGTATCGAAGGCGTGGGTACTTCAATTCTGCCTGAGCACCCCAACTATCACTCACCTCGCGTTCTACGAGCATTTCGACTGCCATGTAGAGGTTTTGCACCGGCTGACCACTGGGAAGAATCATGAATAGCTCGCCAGCCTCCCCGCGCAAAGCCTGGAAGGCTGAACGAAGGTCAGTGTCAGCCAGACGTGATAACAACCGTAGCGCGTCAAACAGGTTGCTTTTGCCAACCCCGTTGGCGCCAACAATCACTTGAAAGGGTGCAAGTTCCAGCTTGAAGTCCTGAAAAGTCTTGAAACCACTCAATTCGATGCATGTGATCATGCCAGGTTCTCCGACTGTCGCAAAACCAATCCTTGGCCTATTTTACCCTAGCAACCTCTCTTACCCCAACTCTGCCAGGCTCTCCTGAATCTCCTTCAACTCCGCATCCGTCAACCCCAACACCTTCTCGACCTCGGCCACGAGATCGGCTTCGTTGCGGGCGCGCCGCGCCGCCGCGCCGATCTCACGCGCGATCTCCGGTGCGCGCTGGCGCACGAAATACTCCAGCTCGGTTGGCGTGCGGTCGGCCATGAAAGGGTTCCCTTTGGGTGTGTTTGTGGCGCGGTTTACTTGCTCTCAGGCAATTGACTAACGTCGAACGATCGAAAAGCAAACGAACTCAAAACGAATAATCCCATTCTATCACACGACCGCGCAAGTTACCATTTTCTCCACACGCTTGTCCAGACATACGAACCACTCTCTGAGCAGTGCAAAACCCAAAAAGGATCGCAGACCTCCTCTGAGCGATACGGATTTCACATCCCGCACTATGCCCTTTCCACTATGCACTTTCCACTTTCCACTCTGCACTGAGGATGCTCACTCCACATTCATCGTTCATCGTTCATCGTTCATCATTCATCATTCATCGTTCTGCTCGCCGTTCGCATCTGAGGATGCTCACTCTACATTCATCGTTCATCGTTCATCGTT
>DAISHS010000029.1:0-21456 GCA_036822415.1 Chloroflexota bacterium | reverse complement strand
CCGGTAATCGCCCGTCAGGCTGGCCACGCTGGGCGCGGTCAGAAGCGCAAAGGCGCGGCGGAAGTCGGTCAGCGACAGGTCGTTGATGGGAAGCTGGCGGTTGGCGGTGGGTAGAAACAGGTAAATGGTCATGCTGGTTGCCTGGACAGCCGGCGCACGCCGGCGGATGGCGCTGCCAATAAACATCCTGCCAGGGGGCGCCTGGCAGGATGCGTTTTTGTAAACGGGCGACCTTACGGCGCTTGCAACCGCGCCGACTTAGAAGTTGCTGTAGAGCAGCGCCTTCTTGACGTCGCCGATGGCCTTGGTGATGTCAATCTCACGCGGGCAGGCTTCGACGCAGTTGAAGACGGTGCGGCAGCGCCAGACCCCGTCGCGCTCATTGAGCACTTCCAGGCGCTGCGTTGTGCCATGATCGCGATCATCGAAGATGAAACGATGGGCCTGCACGATCGCGGCCGGGCCGACGTAGTCCTCGTTGGCCCAGAAGCTGGGGCAGGCGGTGGTGCAGCACGCGCACAGGATACACTTGGTGGTGTCATCGAAGCGCGCGCGGGCCTCGATGCTCTGCAGGCGCTCGGTGTCCGGCGGCCGCGTGTCGTTGATCAGGAAAGGCAAGACGGAGCGGTATTTGGCAAAGAAGGGCCGCATATCCACGACCAGGTCCTTGACGATTTTCATGCCCCGAATCGGCTCGACGCTGATATTGACGCCGGTGTGCTTGACCAGCGTCTTGCAGGCCAAGCGGTTGCGGCCATTGATGACCATGGCGTCCGAGCCGCAAATGCCGTGGGCGCAGGAGCGGCGCAGCGTCAGGGTGCCGTCCTGGTACCATTTGACCTTGTGCAGCACGTCGAGGATTTGGTCATTGGCCGCGGCCTCGACTTGATACGTTTTCCAATAAGGCTTCTTGTCTTGTTCAGGATTGAAGCGCTGAATTTTGATAGTCACTTGCATCATGGGCCTCCCAGATGAATTCTGAATCAGGAACGATGAATGATGAATTCATTTGTTCCGAATTCAGCGTTCAATACACGCGCTCCTTCGGCTGGTACTTGACGATCGTCACCGGCTTGTAGGTCAACTGCACCCCAGTCCCCTTGCCATCGTCCTTCAGGAGTGACAGGCTGTGCTTGAGCCAGTTGCCATCGTCGCGCTTCGGATAGTCGTCGCGCGCATGACCCCCGCGGCTTTCGGTGCGCGCCAGCGCGGCCGCGGCGGTGACCTGCGCCAGGTCGAGCAGATTCCCCAGCTCGAAGGCTTCCAACAGCTCGGTGTTGTAGCGTTTGCCCTTGTCCATGATGGAGATGTTCTGGTAACGCTGCTTCAGTTCGCGCAGCTTGGCCAATGCATCCTGGCACAGCTGTTCCGTGCGGAAGACGCCCACATTGGCCATCATCATGAGCTGCATCTCACGCCGGATGTCCGCCACGTTTTCCTTGCCGGTCGCGTTACGAATCCCCTCCAGGCGGGCTTTGACCTCGCCCTCTGGATTGGCCGCCAGCGGCGTGAAGTCAACCTGATTAGCATACTCCGCCATGCGCAGACCCGCCACCTTGCCAAAGACCACCAGGTCTACCAGGGAGTTGGTGCCCAGGCGGTTCGCGCCGTGGACTGAGACACAGGCGCACTCGCCGGCCGCGTAGAAGCCGGGCAGCACCGTGTTCTGGGCGTCAATCACCACTTCGGCATTGAGATTCGTGGGAATGCCGCCCATGGCGTAGTGCGCCGTGGGTTGAATCGGCATCGGCTGCTTGACAGGATCCACGTCCAGGTAGGTGCGGCAGAAGTCGGCAATGTCGGGCAGTTTGCTCTCGATTTCCTCTGCGGTCACCCGGATCGGTTTGCCGTCCAGACCCTTGCGGCCGTCCAGCTCGGCGTACTTGTTGATCGTTTCCGGCCGCACGTCGAGGTAAACGTAGTCCTTGCCTTCTACGCCGCGCCCTTGCATGATCTCCAGGTAAATGGCGCGTGAGACGACATCGCGCGAGGCCAGGTCTTTGACCGTGGTGGCGTAACGCTCCATGAAGCGTTCGCCCTTGCCGTTGATCAGTACACCGCCTTCGCCGCGCACCGCCTCGGTGATCAGAATGCCCATGCGCCAGATGCCGGTCGGATGGAACTGGAAGAACTCCATGTCCTCCTGTGGGATACCGCGACGCAGGGCGATGGCGTTGCCGTCGCCGGTCAGCGCGTGCGCGTTGCTGGTGATCTGCCAGACGCGGCCAAAGCCGCCGGTGGCAAAGCAAACCGCCTTGGCATGGAAAACGTGATACTCGCCGGTGTCAATTTCCAACGCCACAACGCCGTTGACCTTGCCATCGGCGACGAGGAGATCAACCACATGAAATTCATCGAAGAAGGTGACGTTGTTCTTGATGCACTGCTGGTAGAGGGTCTGCAGGATCATGTGGCCGGTGCGGTCGGCCGCGTGACAGGCCCGGCGCACCGGTTTCTTGGTGTTGTTATTGGTATGGCCGCCGAACGGACGCTGCGAGATGCGGCCATCCGCGGTGCGATCAAAAGGCAGGCCCATGTGCTCCAATTCGTAGACCACATCAACGGCCTCTTTGCACATGAAATCAATCGCATCCTGATCGCCCAGGTAATCGCTGCCCTTGACGGTGTCGAAGGCGTGCCATTCCCAGTGGTCCTCTTCCAGGTTGGCCAGCGCCGCGCCAATGCCGCCCTGCGCGGTGCCGGTGTGCGAACGCGTGGGATAGAGCTTGCTGACCACGCAGGTCTTGGCGCCCATGGAGGCGTAGAGGGCAGCCATCAAACCGGCGCCGCCGGCGCCGACAATGACGACATCGAACTTATGTGTTGGCATGGTTGATCTCCGTCTCAGGCTGCAATCTGGAAGCGAAAAATGGTCATGATGCCCATCAGGATCATCAGGCCAACCAGGAGGTAAACAACGCTCTTGACCACCATGTTCCAACCTGGGCTACGCACATAGTCGTCAATGACCCAGCGCGCGCCGTTGGCGCCGTGGATCAAGGCAAACAAAAGCAAGGCCAGGTCGTAAAGGCTCCAGAACCAGCCGTAAGGCCCGGTCCAGCGCTGCACAATGACATCGAACGTGATTTTTTCGACGCGCAGGACCAGGTGCATGTAGAGCAAGTGGAACATGGCCAGGAAGAGCAGGGCCAGGCCGGAAAGGCGCATGAAAAACCAGGACAGCGCCTCGAAGCGGCGGCCGCGCACACGATACTGTGAAAGTGTACTCATGATGGCTCCTCCTAGGCTGGCTTGAAGAGTGTGCTCAGGGTGACGACAGCCGCCGGCACGAAGATGAGCAGGACAACGACCAGGGCGATGCGGTACATCAAGCGTTGATACTTGGTGGAAGAAGGCCAGAAATCCACGATAATGACGCGCAGGCCGTTGATCGCATGGTAGATAACGCCGAAGATCAGGAAAACTTCCATGACCTTGAAGGGGGGGCCGCTGTAGAGGAAGAGGAACTTGGAGAAGGTCTCTTTGCCCAGGTTCATCAAGTAGATGTCGAACACGTGCAGAAAGAGGAACAGCAGAATACCCAATCCGCCAACACGGTGCATCATCCAGGCCCAGTGACCCTCACGGCCCCGGTAGGTGATGCCCCGCCAAAGGGATTCAACGAGCGCCGCCATAACGAACTACCCTCCTAGTGTGGTTGAACAACACGCGGCCTCAAGACAAAAGCCACGAGCGAGCGCCTTAAGTTCATTCCAGGGCCGCCAACTTGATGATAAATGGGCAGCCCCGGACTTCAGGCCGTTGCATGAGCGCTGCATCATCCTAAACCAGCGCTGTTTCATAGGGTATGACGCAGCGCAGTTTGTTCAGAAAGTCACAGACTTGGTAATTATACCGTACAAAATGCAAAATGCAAAGTACAAAATGCAAAACGCCGGCCGCTCTACGCTCTGCATTATGCACTCTGCACTCTGCACTTACAGATTGGCAATGATGGCGGAGGCGAATTCGGAGGTTTTGACCTCGGTGGCGCCTTCCATCTGGCGGGCGAAGTCGTAGGTTACGATCTTCTGCTCGACCGTCTTGATGTAGGCGTCAATGATGGCCTGGCCGGCTTCCTTCCAGCCGATGTACTCCAGCATCATGACGCCGGAGAGCAAGAGCGAACCGGGATTGACCTTGTCCAGGTTGGCGTACTTGGGCGCGGTGCCGTGCGTGGCCTCGAAGACCGCCATGTGGTCGCCGATGTTGCTGCCAGGCGCAATGCCGACGCCGCCCACTTCCGCGGCCACGGCGTCCGACAGATAATCGCCGTTGAGGTTGGGCGTGGCGATGACATCGAACTCGTCCGGGCGCAGCAGCATCATCTGGAACATGATGTCGGCGATGCGATCCTTGATGACGATCTTGTCGGCCGGCGCTTTGCCGTTGTACGGCGCCTGCCACAGCTCCTCCTCGGTGATGGTGACCGCGCCAAACTCTTCTTTGGCCAGCTCATAGCCCCAGTTGCGGAAGGCCCCTTCGGTGAACTTCTGGATGTTGCCCTTGTGCACCAGGGTCACGCTCTTGCGCCCATAGTCCAGCGCGTACTGGATCGCCTTGCGCATCAGGCGCTTGGTGCCAAACGCGCTGATCGGTTTGATGCCGATGCCCGCGCCGGCAAAGAAGCGCGCGCCCATCTCCTCACGCAGGAAACGGGCCACTTTGTCATTCTCAGGCGTGCCCGCCTTGTACTCGATGCCCGCGTAAACATCTTCGGTGTTCTCACGGAAGATGACCACATCCACCTTCTCCGGGTGGCGCAGCGGACTGGGCACGTTGGGGAACCAGCGCACCGGGCGCACACAGGCGTAGAGATCGAGTTCCAGGCGCAGCGCCACATTCAGGCTGCGGAACCCCCCGCCCACCGGGGTGGTCAGCGGGCCTTTGATGCCGACGTAGAACTCGCGGATGGCGTTGAGCGACTCTTGTGGGAAGTAATCGCCGTAGGCATTGAACGCCTTCTCGCCCGCGTAGATCTCGGCCCAGGCCACCTTGCGCTGACCGCCGTACGCCTTCTGCACGGCCGCGTCCCAGATGCGCATGCTGGCCCGCGTGATGTCTGGCCCGATGCCGTCGCCTTCGATGTACAGCAGAATGGGGTTGTCCGGCACGTTGAGCTTGCCTTCACGCACGTTGATGCGCGCGCCATTTTGGGGAATCACAATTTTGTCGTAAGCCATGAAAAGCTCCTCCTGCAAAGCTTCGCTTGGGTGAATGATATGGAAAACAAACTGGAAAAAGGTGGCGCTATTTTACATCGAATCAGGAAAAACACTGCAATTGGCCCCCGCCAGTCGTTTTGGTTTGCCTGAGCAGCGGCGCAAACCCGATTTACATTGGTTTGCGCCAGGTAAAGCCGCGATAGGCCTCCGTGAAACCGAGGCTGTCGTAGAGGCGGTTAGCGCCCAGCATATCGCCGGTGTCCACGGTGACATCCAGCGCGCCCACGGCCTTCAGGCGCAGGAGACCTTCTTGCATGAGCGTCTGCGCCAGGCCCAGGCGACGGTGCGCTGGATGCGTGCACACCGGCTCGAAAATGCCGCGGCGGTTGACGGCGTCGTAGGGGATGCCGACATAGGCGGCGAAAACGCCATCGGGCGCTTCCGCGACCAGGTCCAACGTCGGTCGAAAACAGGGCGCCTGCATGGCAAAGTGATGATATTCCTGCGCGTTGTGGAAGGTGCGACCAAAAGCCGCGTTGAGCAGATCGGCGATGCGCTGACAGTCGGTCAGGTCGTCAGGGCGCGTGGCGCGCAGGGTGTAGCCGGCCGCCAGCTGCGGCTCGGCCAGAGGCTGACGGCCCAGCCGTAAATGACGGATCATGCCCCATTCGTCGGTCTTGACAAAGCCCCGCGCGGCCAGCAGCCGCTGGCGCAAAGCATCGTACTCGTAGGCATAGATGTCGAGCTGCGCTGGCGCGCCGGCTTCTGGCCGCAGCGCCAGCGCGGTTTCCGCCCAGGCAATCATGTCGCCCTCGAGGTGACGAAAATCGGGATGTACCTGCAGATGGGCGTCGCCGCGGCTTTCGGAAAGGACGAATCCCGCCAGCTCGCCTCCCGCTTCCCACAGACGGATCGGCCGCTGCCGCAGCCGATTGGCCGCCGGGTCCTCAGCATAGAAACGCTTGCCATCGAGCCGGCGCACATCCCAGTTGAGACCAATCGGCAGGAACGGCGCGGCGGCGACCAGCAGCTCGCGCATCTTCCAATAATCGGTTTCGCTCTGCATCGGGCGGGTTGTCATGGGCAGCATCATCATCATGGACTCCTTGTTGACAGCTAAGAACAGCATAAAACATCTTGCCCCGGGCGTCAAGCCCACGATGGCTTGCGCCGCCATTCCTGGCGGCAAGCCTCGGTCAAAACGTCGCTTTCGGCAAGATTCATCACATCCCTGGCAACCGTGTGCGCGATAATCCAGCCATGTTGACGCAGTACACGTTCAACACAAACATTGACAGGAGAGTGTCACGATGAAACGTTTTGTCCTTCCCCTTTTGCTGCTGACCAGCCTGCTGCTGGCGGCCTGCGGCGGCGGCTCGACGCCCGCGCCTACCAGCGCGCCGGAAACGAACGCCACGACGGCGCCGGCGGCGACGGCCGTGCCTCCGACGGCCGCGCCAGAAACGAACGCCACGACGGCGCCGGCCGCAACGGCGACCGCCGTGCCCCCCACCGCGGTTCCTCCCACGGCCGCGCCCGCCGCGCCCGTTTTGCCGGTAGGCGATCCCAAGGCGGCTGTCATCAAGTCTATGAAGGCCATGCTCAGCGCCGGGCCTTATCGCTCCGTCACCATAATTGAAACAACGGACGGCAAAACCGAGGTCATCGGTGACGTGATCCCGCCCGACCGCATGCACGTAACGATGAACAGCAACGACAAACGTCTGTCTGAGACGATCATCATCAGCAATACGATGTGGACGCGCGCCGGTGAAGGCGACTGGAACTCCAGCCCTGGCGGCGCCTCGGTGCTCGCCTCGCTGGGCGAAAAAGAGATTGACGCCAACGCCAATTCGATCAGCGACGTCAAACTCGTCGGCCCTGAGCTGCTCAACGGCGTCGCCACCTGGGTCTACACCTTCATTTCCGACCGCGCCGACCTCGGCGTCACCAGCCAGGTCAAGCTGTGGATTGGCGCGCTCAACGGCCTGGTGCTGCAACAGCAGGTCGAAGGCGAAGCCGGGGGCGTCAAGAGCAAGACCACCCAAACCATCATTTACGACCCCACCATCAAGATCGAAGCGCCAACCAAATAAAATGCTTGGGCCACGAATTTCACGAAAGCTGGACAACTCAAATTCGTGTCATTCGTGGCCGTGCTCAAGGCTACTGCTTAAGGTTATAACGCCACGAAGCGGTTAGCGTACCCCACTCATCGTTTTTGCCTCCCCCTACCCCCTAGCGGTGAGCAGGTTCATCCCTGCTCACCGTCATTGTAGCACGAAAATTCGAGGTCAGTCTGTCAGCACTGCGCAGGCGCGAAGACTACCAGGTTGGCCGCGGCGTAACCGTGTTGACACCTACCCGCAATGGTTGTATCATTTCTCATCAACGTCCGCCGTGAAGGTGTGCCGACATGAAACCGGAAGTTACACGGTTGTTAGCCAAAGCGAGAGCCAGCCAGAGAGCGGCGATTCTCCTATGCTGATGAATTCTTGACTGAAGTCGAGAGAACCCTCCAAGCCGGCTCCTAGAATATCTTCATGCCACCTGGGACCAACTGGATTCGGCCAGGGCGACGCCTCCATTCCCGGCCCGTTGCACCTTGATCGTGCCCAGTGGGCGCGCCCGACCGTCACCGCGCCATCCGCGGCCGTGACCTTCACCTGGGCCGCGCCCAGCACCACAATCGCCACGTAGTCGGGCAGGGGGCCGGCCAGGGCCGCGGCGGCCACCACGTCGCCGGCCGTGAGGGCTTGCTCGCCGCCGACCTGCGCAATCAGGGTCACGGCGCCGGCCGCGACGACCGAGCCGGCGAAGAGTTTGTCCGGGGTGTACAAACCCCACTGATGACTGGCCTGCGCCACCCATGAAATGCGCAAGGCCGAGTTTGACAAGAGCGTCAGCTACGGTAAACTTGGTCGAACGTAGACCCATTGACCGTGAAGAGATGCTCATGACGCAGACTGCGCGCTTCGATGACCGTGATTTTTACCCCACCCTGCTCCAGTTAGCGGCGCCGATTGCGACGCAGCAAATGATGATGAGCGCGCTCAACGCGGTGGATGTGCTCATCATCGGTCAGCTCGGCACGACGGCCGTGGCCGCCGTTGGGTTAGCCAACCAAATTCTCTTTCTGCTGCTGCTCTTTCATTTTGGCGTCGGCAGCGGCGCGGCCATTTTCTCGGCTCAATTCTGGGGTCGCGGTGATCTATCTAATGTACACCGCATCCTGGGCCTGGCTTTGCTGGTGGCAACCGGCGGGAGCCTGGTCTTCACCCTGGCCGCGCTGCTGGCGCCCACTTTTCTGCTGCGCCTCTACACCACTGACCCGGCCGTGGTTGAACTGGGCAGTCGCTACCTGCGCCTGGCCGCTTTGAGCTACATCCCCACCGGCATCACCAGCATGTTCGGCATCATCCTGCGCACCACCGGCCATGTGCGCACCCCCATGGCGGTCAGCATCGGCGCCTTGGGGCTGAAAACCGTGCTCAGCTACACGCTGATCTTTGGGCTGGCCGGGCTGCCGGCGTTAGGCGTCAATGGCGCGGCCGTTTCGTTGGTGCTGGCGCGCAGCCTGGAGTGCATCATTCTGATGATCCTGACCTACCGCTATGCGTTGCCCGCCGCCGCGCGCCTGCGTGAGCTGTTCGATCTCAACCGCAGCCTGGTACTGCAGTTCATCCGCACCTCGCTGCCCGTCATCGTGGGCGAAATCATCTGGTCGCTCGGGATAACGGTCTACAGCGGGATCTACGCCCGCATCGGCACGGAGTCTATCGCCGCGTACAACATTGCATCCGCCCTCGAGGGCGTGGCCCTGGTGCCGTTCATTGCGCTGGGCAACGCCGCGGCCGTACTCATCGGCCAGCGCATTGGCGCGCAGGATGCCGCCGCCGCGCGGCGCTTTGCGCGCCGTTTCCTGCAGCTGTCGGTAGGCGGCGCGCTGCTCATCGGTCTGATCCTGTTCCTGGTCATCCGCCCTGTGCTCGGCTGGTACCGCATCTCCGCCCAGGCGCAGGCCGACGCCCAGGGCATTCTGATCGTGATGGCCGTCGTGCTGGCGATCAAGGCCGGCAACATGATGATGATCGTTGGCATCTTGCGCAGCGGCGGCGATACGCGCTTTGCCCTCCTGGCCGACACCGGGCCGATGTGGGTCCTGGGCGTGCCGTTGGCGCTGCTTGGCTCATTCGTTCTGCGCCTGCCCATCTACTGGGTGGTGCTGATGGTGATGATCGAGGAGGCCACTAAGTTCGCGCTGAGCCTGTGGCGGGTCAGGTCGGGACGTTGGGTCAATGACGTGGTGAGGGCACTATAGGACGATGGTAATTTTTATGCATGGCTGTAGGGCGATGGTAATTTTTGCATGCCCGCGGCTGCGCTTGCGACCGTACAAACGAGGGCGCTTGTGACCAGGCTGCTTGAGCGCGCCATGCAGAGCGCCTGGTGGCCGCTGCTGCGCCTGATCGGCTTCGCGCTGCCGCCCTACGTGGCGCTGCAGACCGGGCTGGTCAACCTGCGCGATCTGGGCCTGGCGGAGCTTGACTGGATTCAACGCTTCGGCCTGGGGCTGGCGGTCAGCGGCGCGCTATTGCTCATGCTGCTGGTGGCAAGCTGGCAGTTTCGCCATGTCAACCTGACCCTGCCGGCGTCGGCGCCGCAACGCTTCCTGCTGCCGCTGCAAACCGCGGCCGAGCAGCTCCTGTGGGCGCTTCTGCGCTTCGGCGCGGCCAGTTTTCTGCGCAGCCAGGGCGTGGAAGCGCCCACGGCCGCTTACCTGGGCGCGTGGTTGGGCCTGGCCCTGCTCTACCTGGCGTGGGTCGCCGACCCAAGTTGGCGTCAGCGCCTGCGCCAGGCGGCCAGTCAACGCCACGAGATCGTCTACCTCGCCCTGGCCCTGGCGACGACCGTGGTCTTCCTCGTCAGCGGCAATCTGTGGTTGTCCTGGGTCATGCACACCCTCGCGCTGCTGATCGTTTGAGCTGAAAAAAGGAAACGCATCATGCCCTACGTAACGGTGAACAAGATTCGCCTGCGCTACGAAAGTTGGGGAGACGGCCCGCCGCTCATCATGCTGCACGGCTTAGGCTCGTGCGCCGATGATTGGGTTTACCAGCTGCCCGACCTGGGGCGCCATTTTCGCTGCCTGCCGCTGGACCTGCGCGGCCACGGCCTGTCGGACAAACCGGCCGGACGCTACACCATGTCTCAGTTTGCCGGAGATGTCAGCGAGCTGTTGAACGCGCTGACCCTCGGCCCCGCGCACGTTTTGGGTTTGAGCCTGGGCGGCATGGTGGCGCAACAATTGGCCCTGGCCCATCCTGACCAGGTGCGCAGCCTGACGCTGATCAACACGATGCCTGGCCCCTGGCCGCCCACGCCTGACATGCTGCGCTCGGCCGGGCGCCGCCTGCGCGCCTTACGCTCGCCCGCGGGCGACATGGCCGGCACGGCCGCGCTGGTCGCACGCACGCTTTTTCCTGCCGCCGAACAGCGCCTGCTGTATGCCTACACCGTCAAACGCATGGCTGCCAACGATCCCCAGGCCTATCGCCAAAGCCTTCAGGCCATCACCCGCTTTTGGCCGGGGCGCGCCCTGCGCCGCATCACCTGCCCCACGCTGATCCTGGCCGGCGAGCTTGACATGGTGGTGCCCATGATCTACAAACAGCGCCTGCAGCGTCTGCTGCCCAATGCCAGCCTCGTGACCATTCCCGACTCCCGCCATGCCAGCAACCTGGATCAGCCGGACCTGGTCAACGAGGCCATCCTGCAATTTCTGCTGAGCAGCAAGGTTTAGCGTGATGCCAGAATCGAAACCAGAGGCGTCCGACGATCGAATCGTCATCACGCCAGAGTTGAGCATCCCCGTCAGTGAGCTGCACTTTCGCTTCAGCCGCAGCGGCGGCCCTGGGGGCCAGCATGTCAACCGCACGGAGACCCGTGTGGAGCTGTTGTTCGACGTGGCCCAATCGCCCAGCCTGAGCGCCGAACAGCGTCAGCGTTTGCTGGCGCGCCTGGGCGGCTTCGTTGACCATGACGGCATCCTGCACATCGTCTCCTCCGTCACCCGCAGCCAATTCGACAACCGCGCCGACACGATGGCGCGCTTCCAGACGCTGTTGCAGCGCGCCCTGCAGCGCCCTCGCCATCGCATCGCCACGCGGCCGGGCCGCGGCGCGCAGGAGCGGCGCCTGCAGGCCAAACGTCAGCGCAGTCAGCACAAACAAACCCGCCGTCGCGTGGATGCGGATGAGTGACGCCGCGCGGCTGAGAACTCAGCCGTGAAACCGCGTCAGACGCCAACGAACCCACCAGGCGCCGCGCCAGCGCCGCCAGAGCGCGGCCACCTGCGCGGCGCTCAACGCGGCCTCCGGGCCGCCGTATAGCCCCGCCTCGCAGGCCTGGCTGACGCGGTGCAGGACACGGCGCACTTCGGCCAGATCGGTCGCAGACCGCCGCGCGGCCAGCTGCGTTAAATGGGCGTCCAGGCCCTGGTCGAACTCGCGCAGCGTGGCGCCAGGCCGCGGCCGATACCCCACGCGCGTCCCCCACTGCACCAGCCGTTCGCTCATCTCCGTCACGCTGCTGGGGGACTGGTTCTCTCGCCGCAGCAGCCAGGCGCTCAGCAGCAGCAGGCTCAGGGCGGCCAGGGCGCTGCCCACCGCGGGCATGGAGAAGGTCGGTTGGCGGCTGACCTCGACAGGCGTCGCGAGCGGCGGCGCAGACAAGGGGGTTTGACGCGGACGTGACGGCGTTGGCTCGAACGGCGTCCACCCGACCCCCGCCAGATAGACTTCGGGCCAGGAATGGGCATCGGCGGCGCTGACAACCCAAAGGCCAGGCGCCTCCTGCCGACCGCTGGCATAACCCACGGCCAGGCGCGCGGGCAGCCCCACGCTGCGCGCCATCACCACGAACGCGCTGGCGAAGTAATCGCAATAGCCACGGCGCAGGTCGAACAAAAAGGCATCCACCAGGTCGCGCGTTGGGGCGACCCGCGGCACGTTCAAGTCGTAGGTCAATGTGCGCAAATAGGCTTCGATCTGCAAAGCCTGGTCATAGGGGGTCGCAGCGCCGCTCGTCACCGTGCGCGCCAGGTTGATCACCCTCACCGGCACGCTCTCTGGTATTTTTCGATATGGTTGAAGTTTTTTTTCAATAGGGATATTGGCTATGCGAAGTTTTTCCGCGTCCGCCAGCGGAATATGACTGTTGACCACCACGCGGCGCTGCGGAACTTCCAGTTCGATGCCCACCAGGTCGCCAGGCTGACGCAAAATGGCCCGGTAGGCCGCGCTCGCCTGCTCGACCTCGCCGGCGGCCAGCGCCACCTGCCCCTCCTCCCCTACCCACTCGATCGTCTGACGCACGCTGATCGCGTCAGCCACGCCCAGCTCCGCCGGTTGCGCGTCGGCGGGCGCCGTCCGCCAGGGCTGTCCCGCGGGCAAATTCAGCACCGTCAGGCGCTCAGGCGTCTCCAGCGCCCAACCGCGCCCGGTGTAAAGCGCAAAGGTCGCCTCTTTCCAGTACGGCGACCAATGATCCGTTCGATAATAGTCTATCGCTATGCGAAACAATTCTTGTTTCGCCAGCTCTGGTCCGCTGCCCAGCAGTTCCTGGCGCGGCAGCCCGCTGCTGGGCGCCGCGGCGACCAACGGGGAGCGGGCCGGACGAATGACGCCGGGGAAGGTGGCTCGCACCCGCGCTTCCAACGCCTGCCACGGCGCGCGCGCCCAATCCCAAAACGCGTATTGAACCGTCCGCAGCGCAATCGGCGGCGTGAGCGCAGCCGCCGTCAGCGCCAGGGCCAGGATCAACGCCGCGGCCACACCGTGATCGAACACCAGACCGTCCGAGTAATCGCTGGCGCGCTGCGCCCAGGCGCGCGCCTGCGCCTGCCAGTGGGTCGCAGCCAGCACGGCCAGCGTCAGGGCCAGGAAGCCGGCCACGTACACAGCCTGCTTGTCGGCGTAAAAGGCGTTGACGGTCAACGCCAGCCCGGCGGGCCACAGCGCCGCCCACGGCCGCGCGCCGGTCGGGCGCAAGAGCCAGAAACCAAGCCAGGCGCCGGTAGTCCAGACGAGCGCGGCCAGGATCAAGCGAAATATGACGATGCTGCCGTCGGCGCTGCCCAGGCTGAGCGCAAAGCCCTGCGTGCGCCAGACGGTTTCATTGAAGAGCGGCAGCCACAGGTCACGCGGGAACGGCGCGCCTTGCCAACGCTGCCAGCTCCAGGCCAGAGAACGGGCGATCTCCCACAGCAGCTGCCCAAAGGAGGGGAGCAGTTGACCGACCGCGTTAGCAACCAGGGCGACTCCCAGCAGGCCGCCGCTCAGCAGGCTGAAGCTGGCGCGCCAGCGCCGGCCGCTCAGCCAACGGCCGCTCAAGACGGCCCACAGCGCCAGGCCCCACAGGGAATCGGCGCGCCGTGTCCAGGCCGCGGCCTGGATGGACGCGGGCAGGAGCCAGACCAGCGCCAGCGCCAGGCTCAGGAGGAGCCAGCCCTCACGCGGGCGCAGCGAACGCCAAAGCCAGAGGAACAGCCTGTCCACCGCTACACCTCTTCCTCGATTTCCACGCCGATGACGCGGCCGGTGGCCAGGGTGCGCAGTTCGGTGCGCTTACGGCGATGCGTGATGAGGGGACGTAAGGCCATGCGCCGGTCAACCAGGTGCGCGGTGACACCGTGCCGCGCCAGCTCCCCGCGCAGGGCCAAACTGGCCGCCGAGGGCGCGGCCGCGGCCGGCTCCATGAAAGAAGCTGCGTCCAGGAGAACAACCGCCGTCGCCACGCCCCGGCCTTGCAGGTGCAGCAGCGCGGGCAGCCATGCGGCCGAGGTGCTGGGGGTAATCACCGCCAGGGTGATGCCGTGTCCCAGGCTGGCGCGCACCGCATCGAGCGTGCGCGCCAGCGGCCAGGCCGGCGCGGCGTGGATGGGCGCAAGGCCATGCAGGATGCGCCAGAGCTGGGCTTCGCCGCGCTGCGGGGGCAGCAGCAGCGTTTCCTGCCCAAAGACCGCCACGCCCACGGCCCGGTTGCGGCGCAGCCATTCCGCAGCCAGGGAAGCCGCCAGGACAATGGCAAACTCCTCACTGCCCTCCAGGCCGCGGCCGATCTGCACGGCGGCATCGAGATCGAGCACGATCCAGAGGTTGCCGGTCGGTTCCTGGTCGAATTCGCGCACCATCAACAGGCCGCGGTGCGCGCTGACGCCCCAGGCGATGTGGCGCAGGCTGTCGCCGGGCGCGTAGTGGCGCACACCGGCCACGGAAAGATCAGTTTCAAGGGCCTTGCGCGTGGCGCGGGCGCGACCGCTGGCGCCGCCGCGTGGCAGCTGCAGCGGCGGCAGGCTGACGACGCGTGGATAAACCAGGATGGAGTGCTGAGCCGGATAGCGCTGTTCCAAACGCAAGAAGCCAAAGGGGTCGGTCAGGATGACCATGCAGGGGCCAAGTGTAAACAAGCCGCGCTGATGGCAAATGCCGGTGGTGCGCCACGTGGTGTTGGCGCTGCCGCCGACCGCCATCACGCGGTTGATGGCGTAGTCGGGCAAGTTCGACTGATCAACGATCTCGGCAGCCAGGACCGGCCAGATGCTGCGGTTGCTCAAAGTCCATTCTTCCTCCAGCACATCGCCGGCCACGACCCAGGCGCCGCGCTGAGTGCGCGTCAGGCTGACGCTGCTGGCCAGGCGTTGCAGCCACCAGAAGCTGACGCCCAGGGCGGCCGCCAGCCCGACCAGCAGAATCATCCACACGGCCGCAGGCGTCACCAACTGCAAGCCCAACAGCAGCGCCAACAGCGCCAGCGGCGTACGCGTCGCCAGCATGAGGCGCGGGCGTGCGCCAGCGTTCATGAGAGAGCACTCTCCGCCAACATCTGCAAGGTCTCCGCCCAGGTGCGAATGCCGGCGCTGGCCCCCACCGCGGTCACACACTGGGCGCCCACGGCGTTCGCCAGGCGGGCGGCGTCAGTCAGATTCCAGCCGCGCCAGAGGGCGGCCAAAAAGCCAGCCACGAAGGCGTCGCCGGCGCCCGTCGCGTCCACGGCATGGACGGCAAAGCCCGGCACGTGCGCCCGTTCGCCGCGCTGGGTTTTGACCAGGCAGCCGTCCGCGCCCAGCTTGAGGATCACCGCCCCCACGCCAGCGTCCAGCAGGGCCTGGGCAACGTCATCCGGCGCCTGGCGGCCCGTCAGCGCCCGCGCCTCGGTCAAATTGGGCAGGAAGAAGTCAACGAAGGGCAGGCTGGGGCTGAGCACGGTCCACCAACGCCCGGTGTCATCCCAAACGATGTCCAGCGAAGTGCGCGCGCCGGCCTGTTGGGCGCGGCGCAGCAGATCGGCCAGGGGCGCGCCGTCCAGGCCAGGGAGAACGAGCGCGCCGGCCACGTGTACCAGGGGCGCGTGCTCGAGTACGCGCCCATCCACATCGGCCAGGCTCAAGTGGGCGTTCGCGCCGATGTAATGAATGAAACGACGCTCGCCGTCTGAATCAACCAGGACGAGCGTGCAGGATGTGCCGACGCCGGTCGTGTGCTGCAGCTGGCGCAGACCAATGCCGCGCCGCGCCAGCTGCAGGCGCAGGAATTCACCCAGCGCGTCGGCGCCAGCGCGTGCAACCAGCTCGACCGGTATCCCCAGCCGCGCCAGGGCAGAGGCGGTGTTGCCGCCGCAGCCGCCGGTGTAGAGGCCAATCGAATCCACCAGCGTCTGCTGGCCGGGCGCGGGGACTGCGGCCAGTGGATGAGCCAGCAAGTCGGCTACCACAGAACCAATGCACACGATAGGCCCAGATGGGGCAGTGGAAAAGTCATCGCTCATGCGCTCATTCTAGCTGGCTTGCGCCCGCAGGGCAAGTTGACTTTGATTCCTACATACACTACAATGCGCGCCAATTACGCGCAAAGGAGTTAACGTGGATTTTGCACAATTCACCCAGGCGCTGCAGCGCAACGTGAGCCAGGTGGTGATCGGCAAAGCGCCGGTCATCGAGCTGCTGCTGGTGGCGCTGTTGAGCGACGGTCACGTGCTGATCGAGGATGTGCCAGGCATCGGCAAGACGACGCTGGCCAAGGCCCTGGCGCGCAGCATCAACAGCAGCTTTGCCCGCATCCAATTTACCCCCGATCTGCTCCCCAGCGATGTCACCGGCATTAGCTTCTTCAACCAGAAAGCGCAGACGTTCGAGTTTCGGCAAGGCCCGGTCTTTAGTCAGCTCCTGCTGGCGGATGAGATCAACCGCGCCACGCCGCGCACGCAATCCGCGCTGCTGGAAGCGATGCAGGAGCGCCAGGTAACGGTGGACACGGAGACCTACGCCCTGCCCCGGCCTTTCCTGGTGCTGGCCACGCAAAACCCCATCGAGTTAGAGGGCACCTTTCCCCTGCCCGAAGCGCAGCTAGACCGTTTTCTGCTGCAAATTCGTCTGGGCTACCCAGAGCCGGTGGAAGAAGAGGAAATGATCATCCGTTACCAGCGTGAAGAACCATTGGCGCAGCTGCAAGCGGTGGCCTCGATTGAGGACGTGCTGGCGCTGCAGGCGCAGGTGCGCGACATTCATCTCAGCGACGACATGCGCCGCTATCTCGTCAAGGTCGTGCGCGCCACGCGTGAGCATCCTTCGGTGGAATTGGGCGTCTCGCCGCGCGGCACCCTGGCCCTGACCCGCGCCAGCCAGGCCCTGGCCGCGCTGCGCGGGCGCGATTATGTCATCCCCAGCGATGTGCAGCACCTGGCGGGCGCGGTGCTGACCCATCGTATTCACGTCAGCCCGCAGACGCGCTTGCGCGGGCGCACGCCAGACCAGGTCGTGGCCGAAATCACGGGCACCGTGCCGGCGCCGGTGGCGGGCTGAGCCGCAAGCGTCAAAGGAGAAGAAACGTTGCCTCAATCATCGCAATCCACCTGGTGGCAGCGGCGCAGTTTGCCGGTCAAAATTGGGCTTGGTTTTGCCGCGGCCGGCCTCTTGCTGGCGGTCATCGGCATCGTGCGCGGTCAGGTGCCTCTCAACCCAATCTCCATCCTGCTGGCCGTGGGCATTTCCGCGGGCGCCTGGTTCCTGGTCAGCTGGGCCATCGCCACGGCCGCGGTGGACGTGGAAAGCGACATCCAGGAAACGGAACATTCCGAGCCATGAACCAGGTCAACCAGCCAACCCCGTCCTTGAGCGCGATCGGCGCCTTTTTCTTCGACATGGATGGGGTCATCTATCGCGGCAACGCCGTCATTCCCGGCGCGGCCGCGCTGATCAGCAACTTGCAAAAGCGCCGCATCCCCTTCCTCTTTCTGACCAACAACGCCACCTTGACGCCCGCGCAGTTCCAGGCCAAGCTGGCGCTGATGGGCATCAGCGTGGACGAATTGACGATTTTTACCAGCAGTCTGGCGACCGCGCACTGGCTGGCCGGGCAGGCCGATCCAGGCGCGGCGGTTTACGTGGTAGGCGAGGCGGGGTTGCGCGAGGCCCTGGCGCAGGCGGGGCTGACCGTGACCGCCGACTGGCGGCAGGCCGCGTGGGTGGCCGCCGGCCTCGACCGTGAGGCCACCTGGTCTTCGCTGAAGGATGCGACGCTGGCCATTCGGGCCGGCGCGCGCTTCGTCGCCACCAACCGCGACGCCACCCTGCCCAGTGAGGAGGGCGAGCTGCCGGGCGCGGGCGCGATCGTGGCCTTTCTGCGCACGGCCAGCGGGGTGGAGCCGACTGTCATTGGCAAACCGCAGGTCGCCATGTTCGAGCAGGCGCTGGCGCGTGCGGGCGTGCGCGCGGCCGACGCGGTCATGGTCGGGGATCGCGTGGAGACCGACATCGTCGGCGCGCAGGCCGCGGGGCTGCGCACGATCGGCGTGCTGAGCGGGGTCAGCGACGCGGCTGCGTTTGCGCAGCTCGACCTGCCCCCCACCTGGCTCTTCGCCAGCGTGGCCGACATCAACGACGCGCTCTTTGGGCCGGCCGCCGACGCGGCCTGACCGAGTAGGGGCAGTGCCTTGCGCCTGCCCTGGGCGACCGCAAGGGATCGCCCCTACGGCGCGCAGGTGGCGCAAGGCGCCTGCCCTGGGCGACCGCAAGGGATCGCCCCTACGGCGCGCAGGTTTCACCAAAACCGGCAGCCACCAGCAAGATGTCCTGCACCGTGACTGCGCCGTTGTCGTCCAGATCATAGAGCGGATCGAAGGCCGCATTGCCCACGGCGGTGTCCCAGTGCAGCGCCACATCGTTGATATCGAGCACGGTTACGCTGCACGAGTTGTCCAGGTCGCCCTGCAACGTCAGCAGATGCTGGGCCAGGTTGCGCACGGACGGGCCGCCCGGCACGCGGGTCTGCGTGCGCACCAAAACGAAGTGGCCGGCGCTGCCTGTCGCCAGGAAGTCAAGATGACCGTCGGGCGGCAAAACAACGACCGGCGGCGCCACGGTTGTCCAGGCCAACCCCAGGCCGTTGATATAATCCCACGTCATATCCTCAAGCGGAATGGCCGCGGGAATGACCGCCCATTCCAGCGTCTGCACCTCCAGATCAACGCTCTGCATGTCATTGACCAGGTGCAGCGCGGCCGAGGCGTTCGTTGCTTCGCGCCGACCAATCGGCTGGCCGCGGAAGATGATGCTGCCCATGCCAATGGGCGGGCCAACAGGCTGACCGTCACGCGTCCACCAACCGCGCAGCAGGCGCACCCGGTCGCTGCCCGTGTGCATCCCCATGTGCAGCGTCGTGCTGACAGGCACGCTGACGGTCGCGTCCACGGGCAGGAAATCCACGGTGGTGACGCCGGTGCTGGAGTTATAGGTCTGCTGGGCCGAGGGGCCAAAGAAGGGAGACGGGAAGAAATCGAAGATTCCCGACGGCCCCACGCCGCTCAGTTCCAGATGCAGGTCGGTGATCGGCCCAGCCTCCGGCGGCACGTGAATATCGTAATTCTCCCACCAGCGCAGCGTGGGCGGCGCGGCGGCCTGCGCCGCGACCCAGATGATGTTGTTCGGGTCGAGCGTGCTGACGGCGCGGAAACGAATCACCAGCGGCTGCCCCGCGCGCAGCGAGAGATTGGGCGGCGGCGTAAAGTGCAGCTGCCCTCCCGGCGGCAGCAAGACGCCCCCCTGCGGCAGCATGGACGCCCAGGCGCCTGGCGGCACAAAGGTACTCAAGTCGGCGTAGGTCAGCGCGTCCAGGTCGAACAACGAGGCGACCGGCGCGATCTCGATCGCCTCGATCTGCACCGCCGGCTGCTGAGCAGCCAGGGCCAGGGCGAAATCCAGGCTGCCATTTGGCGCCCACTGCCAGGCAAAGCTGGGCACGGGAATGGGCGTCGGGCCGCCCACGGGCACGCCGTTCCACGTCCAGTAGTGCGGCGGCAGGGCGCCCACGGCCGGGAAGCTGACAAGGGGCCGGTCGCTGCAAAAGCCGACATGCACGACGCCGCCGGACGCAACGGTGGCCCCGCTCCACCACAGATGGTAAATGCCGGTCGCCGCGTCATAGCCGCTGCGCGCATCGGGCAGGCCAAAGGGGTTGAGCGGCCCCAGGTAGACATCGCTCAGCCGCGTCGGCCCGCTGAGGGTGAGATGGAGATCATTGACGGGCTGGCCCGTCCAGTTGGTAAAGTCCCAGTTGTAGCAGTAGAGCGCAGGCGGCGGCAAGACCACACGGCCCTGGGCCATCAGCTGCACGACCTGCCCACCCGCGCCGGCCACCTGCGCGTTGCCGACCACGATGGTGTTAGCCGGCAGGGCAACGCCAAGCGGCATGACCAGGTTGCCGCCCGGCGGCAGCGTCGTCCCCGGCAGGGTCGTAAAGGTGAGCGCCTGCACCAGGGGATTGTTCCAGACCAGGCTGTTCAAAGGAATCGCCTGCGGTGTAAGCGCCCAACGCAGCGCGGTGATCGTCATCGGCGTGGTGTTGGGGTTCGAGAGGCCAACCTGGACGTTGCCGCCAGTCTGCCATTGCCACTGCCACCCCGGCACCGGCACCGGCTGCCCAATCGGTACGCCGTTCAGCGTCCAGTAATGCGTGACAGAGACAGCGGGGTTATCCGAACAAAATCCGGTGTGCACAGTGGCGCCGGACGCCACAGAGGCGCCGCTGTACCAGAGCGTATACAGGCCGGTGGCGGCGTCATAGCCGCTGCGCGGGTCGGGCGCGCCAAAGGGATTGAGCGACCCCATGTAAACGTTGGCAAGCACGCGCGGCCCCTGCAGGATAATGTGCAGGTCGTTGGCTACCTGGCCGGTGTTATTGACAAAATCCCAGTTGAAACAATAGAGCGGCGGCGGCGGCATGACAAACAGCGTCTGCGCCAGCAGGTTGATCGTGTTGAGCGGCGGCGGCGCAAGGGGGTTGCTGATGACGGCCACGGCAATGAGCGGCGTGCGCTCTGTGGGCGGCGCGCCATCGGTGGTGATTTCCAGGAAGATGTCAAAGAAACTGGAAATAGTGGGGTTGATGGTGACAGAGCCGGTGCTGCTCCACAGCGGCGTCAGCCCTCCGATGGCGCTCATGTTCAGATTGCTGAGCGGCAACAAGCCGTTCGGCTGATAGATGCGCAGCGACTGAACAGTAATGGGGATGCTGTTGGCGTTGGAAAGGCCAATCTGGAAATGACCGCGCTGGTCGCCCTGCCAGGTCCAATTCCAGCCGGGCATCGGCAAAACCGGCACGCTGCCGCCGGTCAGGGGCTGGCCGTTGAGGGTCCAATAGAAGGGCGGCAGGCCACTGGCGCCGGGCGACTGGAAAACCGGCGCGTTGGCGCAGAAGCCAACGTGAGCAGCATCGCCTGGCCCAACCAGGCTAAAAAAAGTGAAGTTGAGCGACAGGGTGTTGTTGGGGCCGGGTGAAGCCACCCCCTGCCCTGCCGGGTTACTGAATGTCTCCGAGACAGCCGTGGGGCCAAACAGGGTCAGGTGAAGGTCGTTTGCAGGGGAACCGGTGTTATTGAAAAAATCCCAGTTGTAGCAGTAGGACGATGAGAGTGAGGGCCTGGCAGCCGGGGCTGCCGGCTGGAGCGGAGCGCCCGTGATATTCACTGACGCAGTCATCAGCAGGCCGGACGCCAACCAGAAAAAAGCGGTAAGTACAGAGACGGTGCGATGTCGCATAGGACCCTCCATGATTACATGCAAGGCAAGGCGGCGCAGGCAAACTTCCAGGTTTGCTGTTGAGAGGGCACGGTAGGCAAAGCAATTGTGATTTATTGCACAGGGCTAATTTGATATTACGCCAAAGTGGGCTGTTTGTCAAGCAGGTTTCGAGGCTCGGGTGCATTTCAAATTGGGGGCAGATTGGGCGAGGGCAAG
>DAISHS010000028.1:0-21642 GCA_036822415.1 Chloroflexota bacterium | reverse complement strand
TGAAGATGCCCAGGGTGGCGCTCTCGAAGCCTTCCGTCACCGTGCAGTTGTTCGGCGTGGAGGTTGGGGTCGGCGTGTTGGTGGGCGGCGAAGTCGGCGTCGGGGTTGCCGTCGGGCCTGTGTTGACCGTGCCCTCGATGATGAAGGGCAGGTCTTGCACCGTGCTATTGCCGGTGTCAATCAGCGCACTCCAGGCGCTAGTCGTCGGGCTGTACTGCAAGCCATTGGAGCCAGTCTTCGCTGTTTGCCCCAAAACCGTCACGGGCGGCGCCCAGGGGCCGGAAGCGAGCGTACCGCCCGTCTGCCAGTCAAGCCAGTAGGTGCCGGCCCCGAGGCTGATGCCCACGGTGACGACGTCTGCCATGATCGGACGCGTATTGCCGGTCAGCGCGGTGTCGGTGACGCGGTAGATGTTGGAGAAGCTGGTGCTGGCCAGGCGGTTGGTTGTGGTGTCGCCAAACACGATGTTCGAGGTGCCCAGGCTCGGGTCGCCGTCCCAGATACGCAGGTTCACCGCGTTGATGGTTGACGTGGTCGTCGAGCCAGTCTGGTAGGCATAGAAGGTGATGGTGTTGATCGTCCAGCCGGAGGCCGGGACGGTAAAGTCGTCGGCGACGCGGAAGCCTGTGCTGACCGCATGACCGAAACCGAAGGTGCTGTTGAGTAGGGCCGTCTGCACGGCGCTGGCATTGGCGCCGCCGAAGCCGCCGCCGGCATGGGTGATCAGCGGGCCGTTATCGTACAGGGTCGCGCCCGGTACAACCGGAACATTGGGCGCGCTGACGCCCGGAACAAATGTCACTTTGCCGTCCGGGGCCGGCGCCACGTCCCGCGCGTCTGGGCCGGATGAGCTCTTGAGCGGGCTCGCGCCAGCGAACGGCGCCACGATGGTCATCGCGGATAGAAGCAGCACGACGAGCAGGATGTAAAATCCAGTTTTACGCATGATGAAAGGACCTCCTCTGTGTGTGAGACGTACAGTTGCGAACACGTTCTTGACGGTGCAGATGGCAGGTAGACGACTGTTGCCTCTGCGGAGCAAATTGTGGGCCGTGGTCACTCCTTTCTCGTTCAGCCTGTTCATCTACGGCGTACAGCGCTGGACCCCGCAGGAACGCCAAACAATGCTGTTGATTTGGTCAGATTGCCAACTTCTGTAGGAGCAGCGCCTTGCGCCTGCCCTGGGCGACCGCAAGGGATCGCCCCTACTATGGGAAAGCCTTGCGCCTGCCCTGGGCGACCGCAAGGGATCGCCCCTATAAGAAAGTTGGCCGCTCTGGAAGTTGGCGCCTTGCTATGAAACCGGTTTTCAGGCCACATGCCATCCTGCCGGCAGATGTAAGCATTGGATAAACGGGGCGACATTCGATGTCGAGAGGGAAAAATTAGATGTCGCAGGGCAGCCATCGGACGTTGATGGCAAAGCGACCAGGAATCAGGTCGTGAACCGTTGTCGTTCGGTTTTTTGGGCCGAACTAAGATTCGGCAACCAGTTGCAAGCGCTCAGGATCAAGAATCATGATGCGTTTGCGGCCGATATCAATCAGCCCTTGCACTTTCAGATCGTTGAGGACCTGGGTGGCTGTTTCACGATAGGTGCCCACTGTCTCAGCCAGGTCCTGATGGGTCAGTCCCTTGATATCGTCGCTGTTTTGCTCGCTGCGCACACGCAGGAGCAGCGAGGCCAGGCGGGCCGGGATACCCTTGAAAGCCATGTCTTCCAAGCGCTTTTCGGCCTCGCGCAACCGCCGACCGGTGGTGTCCAGCACACGCAGCGCAACCATCGGTTTGTTCAAGAACAGGCGCTCCAGGTCGGTCCGGCTCATGACGCAGATATGGCAGTCTTCGATGGCCTCGGCAAAGGCGTTGTGCATCTGCTGGCCCAGCAGCGCCATCTCGCCAAAAAGGGTGCCTGGCCCCAGGGTTGTGATGACCAGCTTCTTGCCTTCGGCCGAGATGCGGTATAGCTGCACTTTGCCTTTTTTCAAGATAAAGAGCACCTCGCCGGTTTCTTCGGGCCGATAAAACACCTTACCCTTCTGAACCTGGCTAATCGTGGTAATACGATCTATTTCTTGGATTTCGCGGGGGGAGAGATCTTGAAAAATCTCGATTTCTGAGAGATAGCCAATTTTGTCGCGCGGTGCAGACATGTTTTCTTCCGTCGGGAGTTCAAGGTACTGGCCGAATGATGGAATGATTATACTCAACTCTGCGTTACAATGCAAAACGAGTCAAATGCAGATTCAAGGTCGGCAGATTGCTCCTGTCAGGCCGCGGCAGGCTCGTTATTGGCATTAGCGGGGCAAAGCGGTAGAATAGCGGGTATGATGCCAGTAATGACAAACGTAATGCGGCGGACGGCGCAGGTTTTGGTGGTCATTTCTCTGCTCACGGCGTGCGCCCGCCTTGCTTTGCCCGCGCCCACGCCCACCGTTGTTCCCCCCGCCGCCTCATCGGCCACGCCGACTGCTGAACAGAGGCCGCCGCTGATTCCCCATCCCCTGGTCAATTTCGCAGACTGCACAGCCTGCCATAATCCGCGCAGCTCCGTGCCCATTCCGGCCAATCATGCGCTCTACACCCGCCATGAGTGCTTGAAGTGCCATCTTAGCACGTTGACGCCGACGCCTGGCCCAACGCCCACACCACAGCCGATGGCGCATCCGCTGGAGGGACGCCAGGCCTGTTCACTCTGCCATGCCTCCCATCGCCTTGAGCTGCCGGCCGATCATCACGACTATACGGACGAAAAGTGCGTTGAATGTCACAAGGAGCCGTGACCTCGATGCTCCAGCGTTGCCAGCCTTCCACACAGCGGGCAATTCAGCCTGGCGGCCTTGTCATTTCACGGAAAAGATTTGAAATCAACAAAGCTGTAACCCACCCCGCGCTCATTCATGATATAACGCGGATGGGCCGGATCTGGCTCGATTTTTTGCCGCAGATACGTGATATAGACGCGCAGCAGCTGATGCTCATCGCGATACTCCGGCCCCCAGACTCGCGCCATCAGCGTTTCGCGCGGCACAATGCGCCCGGCATTTTGCACCAGGTGGTACAGGAGGCGGTATTCGGTGGGACGCAGCTTGATACGCTCGCCGTTTACGATCACTTCGCGCCGGCCCAGATCAATGCTCAAAACGTCATCCACCCGGATCAGCTCTTGGGTCGAGGGGCTGCGATCCTCGGTGCGCCGCAAGACGGCCCGGATACGACTTACCATTTCCTGCGGATTGAACGGCTTGGTCATGTAATCATCGGCCCCCAGGTCAAGCCCGTGGATGCGGTCGCTCACTTCGGCTTTGACCGTGACCATGATGACCGGCACCGATGAAATCTCACGCAGCAGGCGGAGGGTCTCGAAGCCATCCATCTGCGGCATGGCGACATCCATCACGACCAGGCTGGGTAAGTCCTCGCGTACACGATCGAGCGCCACGAAACCATCGGGGGCTTCGATGACCTCGAAACCTTCCAGCTCCAGGTTCATCCGTTCCAGGCGGCGGATGCGCGCTTCGTCATCCACGATCAGAATGCGCTGCTTCTCATTGCTTATTGCGGTCATGCTTGCTCGTCCTCGCTTTGCCCACCGGCCCCGGTGTATACCGGCAGCGTGATGAAAAAGGTGCTGCCCTTGCCTGGTTCACTGCGCACCCAAATGCGCCCGTTGTGGGCCTCGATAATGGCTTTGCACAGAAAAAGCCCCAGCCCCGCGCCCTGTGTTTTGCGCCGCAGGCTCGAATCCACCCGGTAGAAACGCTGGAACAGCCGCTCTTGTTCGGGCGCGGGAATGCCAATCCCCTGATCGGCCACGTAAATCGTCAGCATCTGGCGTTGCCGGTCTTGCCAACCCCCGATGCGGATCATCCCGCCATCCGGCGAATACTTGATGGCATTGCTGATGAGATTGTTCAAGACCTGGCGCAGGCGCTCAGAATCTCCCCATGCCGGCGGAAAGTTGGTTGGAAAATCGAGCTGAAACGTGTGGCGCTTTGTTTGCAGCTTGAAACCCTCGACCAGGCGCGCGGCCAGGCCTGGCAGATCAACGTCGCCCAATTCGAGCTGCAAGACGCCAGCCTGAACACGGGAAGCGTCCAACAGGTTGTCCACCAGCGCGTTCAGGCGATCGGCCTCTTCTTCGATCACCGTCAGGCTTTCGCGCATGGTGGCGCTGTCCCATTGCGCGTCGTCCCGGCGCAAAGTGCTGGCATAGCCCTTGATCAACGAAACCGGCGTCTTCAGCTCGTGCGTGATGACCGATACGAAGGTGTTCTTCATCTCTTCGGCCTCACGAAAACGCGTGATGTCCACCACATTGACGATGATCTGCTGCAGGCGGCCGCCCTCAGCGAAGAGCGGGGTATAGGTCACGCCCACCGTAATGCGGGAGCCGCCGGGGCGCACCAGGTCGCCTTCGGCCGTCATGGAATCACGGCCGGCCAGATCGAACCCGACGCCCATGTCCTGGCACAAATCGGCGCCCCGGACATTTTCCAAAACCAGAACCTGGTAGCATGACAGGCCCTGCGCGGCTTCGGGCGACCAGCCGGTCATGGTCGCCAACGTCCGGTTGATGACTTCGATTTTCCGCTCCGGCGTCAAGATCATGACGCCATCCGCGCTGTTTTGGATAATGGTGTCCAGCCGCCGCCGCTCGTCGTTGACAGCCTGGTAAAGCCGCGCATTGCGCACGGCAATCGCAGCCTGGTCGGCGAAATCTTGCAAGACCTGGCGGTCGTTGGCGGAAAAGGCGGCGCTGCCGCTGCGAAAGATATAGATCAAGCCGAGCAAGTCCTGGTTGACCTGTAAAGGCAGGGCTACCACCTGGCGCAAGATGAGGCCGGTTGCCGAGGAAACGACGTGCAGCTTCAACGTCAGGTCAGGGATGGTCAGCGTGCGCTCCTGGGGATTGGCCGAGCGGCTGATGTCGGTCAGCAGCGGGGCAAACAGCGGCAACATGCGACTGGCAATGCCGTAATAGGCTTCGATGCGAAAGCTGTCGGCCGGCTGGCTGAGCGCAATCAAACCAATTTCGCCCTGCACCATTTCCGCGGCCGCGCTCAAGGTCAGGCGCAGCAGCGACGGCAGGTCGAGATTGGAGGTCATCGCACGGGCAATCTTGAGCAAATAACTACGTTGGCGCAGCTCATAGGTCGTTAACATGGCTTCATCTTAGCAAACGACCGCACAAATGTCAAAGCAAATTGGTCAACGCCATTTGCCTTTTGAGTCATCATCGGCTACAATCACCGCGTCGCACGGGCGGCATATTTTTTTGACAAATTTTGATGTATCACACGTTATGCCAAAGCGAGGCCCACGTTACGTAGCCGATCTTCTTCTGCGTTACGAAGGCGCCTTTTTGTTGTTGGCTGCACCGTTTTTGCTCTTTCCCAACTCGATGACCCCCCTGGCGCTGGCCCTTTTGGGCGCGCCCTGGCTGCTGCGTTGGCGGCGTTTGGGCTACCTGACCCGACGCACGCCGCTCGATTGGCCTTTGGGCCTGCTGGCGCTGATGGCGTTCGTGGGAACCTGGCAGGCCGTTGACCGCACGCTGGCGACGCCAAAACTGCTCGGCATCCTGCTCAGCCTGGCAACCTTTTATGCGGTCGTCAACTCCGCGCGGCAGGCGCGCCAGGTCTGGCTCTGGGTCGGCGCGCTCTTGCTCATGGGATTGGGCCTGACCCTGCTCGGCGCGCTGGGCGCTGATTGGTTCGAGCGCAAAATTTTCAACCTGGGCGGCCTTTACAACCTGCTCCCGCGCCTGCCAGAGGCGCTGCGCCAGCGCCTGCAGGGAGGCGATTTTCACCCCAACGAGATTGCCGGCATGATGACCCTCTTCTTGCCGCTGTCGTTGGCCATGGGGTGGGGGGCGTGGCGGCTGGGCGCCGATTCATCCTGGCCTGCGCGGGCGCTGGGCTGGCAGCGCCTGCTGCTCACCCTGATCGTGATCACGCAGGTCGTGGTCCTGCTGTTGACGCAATCGCGCAGCGCCATCCTGGGGCTTTTCCTGGCGGCCAGCGTGGTTGCGTTGGTTTTACAGTGGCGCCTGCTCATTTTTGCGCCGGTGCTGGCGGCCGGCGCGGTCTGGTGGCTGCGCAGCAGCGGCTCCTGGCTCTGGGCTTTGCCTGGAACCGATCCAGCCAACCTGCTGGGCAGGATGGATATCTGGCAACGGGCTTTGCTGGCCGTGGCCGATTTTCCCCTGACTGGCATTGGCCTGGGGACTTTTCGCCGCCTGGCCATCGCCTATGCGCCTTTTTTTAATCTTGATCCTGTGCTGATAGATGTGGGCCATGCGCACAACATCTTTTTGCAAACAGCCCTGGATCTGGGAATTCCTGGCCTGATCGCCTATGTGGCGGCGCTCCTGCTCGTGGCCGTGATTGGCTGGCGCTCTTACCGGCGGGCGACTAGCGCCAGCGGGCGCTTGCTGAGCGGCGGGCTTTTGGTCAGTCTATTGGCCTTTCATTTATTTTGCCTGACCGATGCCGTTGCGCCAGGGGCCAAGCCTGCCTTCACCCTCTGGGTGTTCCTGGGCCTGATCGTTGCCCTGGGCCAGGTCAATGTCAGTGAGGACTTGTAGCAAAGGACTTGAAAACCTGACGCATGAAGAAACCGCAATTCAGTCTGGGCAACGTTTGCCTCGTGCTCCTGGCTTTGCTTTTGAGCGGCTGCAGCAATCCGACGCCCGCGCCAACGGCCGCGCCGACGGCTCTGCCAACGGCCGTGTCTACCGTTCCTCCCGCGACGAGTACAGCGATTGCCGCCACGGCGGCGCCGACGGCCGCGCCTGGCCCGGCAACCGCGACGCCTCTGGTCGCAGTGACCCCCCTGGCCTCCTCGTCGCCCGCCACGCGGCTGCTGATTCCCGCGTTGGCGCTGGATGCGCCGGTGATCGAGATCGGCTGGCATGTCGTCACCAGCGCCAGCGGCGAACGCACGACGGAATGGGACATCGCGGAGAACGCCGCCGGTCATCACATCAACAGCGCCGCGCCAGGAATGGCCGGCAACGTGGTTATCTCTGGTCATAACAACATCAAGGGCAAGGTGTTCGAAGCCCTTAGCCTCGATGTGGATCGGCCCACGCCGCGCCTGACGCCTGGCAGTGAGATCGAACTGCAGAGGGCGGATGGCCATCGCGTCATTTACCGGGTGGAAAAGATTGATTTGACGCCAGAAACGGGCGCAACCCTGGAACAACGCGTGGCCAACGCGCGTTACCTGGAACAAACGCCAGAGGCGATCCTGACGCTGATCACCTGCTGGCCTTCGTTTGGCAACACCCATCGGGTGATTGTGATTGCCAGGCTGGCGCAAGTTTTTTAGCCTGCCAGGTTCAATGGCGTAAGCCCTGTCGTCGCCAACGCTTGGGGCATGGTGAAGGAAAAATGTTTCTTGCGGCTTGCGGCCGCTCACGCCGCGGCGCCGTGTGATCGTGACATAAGTTCTAAAACTAAGGTTTTGAATAGAGGTTTTTGATGGAATTACGTCAATATGGGGCCATTCTGCGACGCTGGCTCTGGTTTATCCTCTTGGGAACGGTGCTGGTTGGCGGCGTTACCTATGTGGTTAGCCGTAACACCACCCCAGTCTATCAGGCAACGTCAACCATCTTCGTGGATCAGGCCAGCAACATCAATGAAAGCGTTTATGGCACCATCATCGCCAGCGAACGCCAGGCGCAAACCTTTGCCCAGTTGATGCTCACGCGCCCGGTGCTCGATGCGGTGACGGCCCGCTTGGGCCTGGTCGAACTGAAGTCTGACGTCAGCGTGCAGCCGATCCAGGATACGCAGCTGATCCGCGT
Organism: Chloroflexota bacterium; assembly: GCA_036822415.1. Lineage (GTDB taxonomy): Bacteria > Chloroflexota > Anaerolineae > SSC4 > Amarolineaceae > Amarolinea. The sequence goes on along the minus strand of DAISHS010000028.1, from coordinate 13,826 downwards.
CGATGTGGAAGACACCGACAAGGAACTGGCGACGCAGATTGCCAATACCATCCCTGAGATCTTTGTCGAGCAGCACACGGAACGCCAGTTGCAGAAGTTCAAAGGCTCGCGCGACAGCCTGGACAAGGAAATTCGCGCCCTCTCCACGAACATCTCCCAGGTGCAAACCAAAATCTCAGAGCTAGAAGCCATCACGAACCGCACCAGCGCGCAGGATGCTGACCTTTCCCGCTTCCAGGACAGCCTGCAGCAATACCGCAACAGTTACGCGAACCTGGTCAAGAGCTTCGAGGATTTGCGCCTCAACGAAGCGCGGGCCACGGACACGGTTTCGATCGTGGAGCCGGCCGAGGTGCCCAAGAAGCCGATTCGACCGCGCGTCCTCTTGAATACCCTGCTTGGTCTGCTGGTTGGCATGGTCCTGGCTATCGGCGGCGTCTTGCTCATCGAATACCTGGATGACACGTTGAAAAACCCGGATGATGTCGTGCAGGCGCTTAAGCTCTCGACGTTGGGCGCCATTCCCCGCACGCGTCAGGACAGCGGCGACCCCGATGCTGAGCGCCAGCTGGTCACTTTCTTGAATCCGAAGTCGCCTGTTTCCGAAGCCTACCGCGTGCTGCGCACCAACATCCAGTTCTCCAGCCTGGACAAGCCGATTCGCACGCTTCTGGTGACAAGCGCCAACCCCAGCGAAGGCAAGAGCACCACGGCCTCCAACCTGGCGGCTGTGATGGCCCAGACCGGCCAGCGCGTCGTGCTGATTGACACTGACCTGCGCCGCCCGGTCATTCACAAGGTTTTCAATATCCCCAACAACCTGGGCCTCACCAGCGCGCTCTTGACCAACCCCGATGCCGCGACCGTGTCTCACCTGATTCAGCCCACTCAGATCAAAAACCTGTCGGTGTTGACCAGCGGGCCGCTGCCGCCCAACCCGTCAGAGCTTCTCGGCTCGCATCGCATGGGCGCGCTGATCGAGGCGCTCAACAGCGTTGCTGATATTATCATTTTCGATAGCCCACCCGTCCTGGCTGTCACCGATTCGGCTGTCCTGGCGCGCCAGTTGGACGGCGTGCTGCTGGTGGTTGATTCAGGCGAGACCCGCGAGCCGCTGGCGCGTCGCGCCGCTGAAGAGATGAGCAAGGTCGGCGCGCAGATCCTGGGCGTCGCCTTGAATCGCCTCAGCCCCACGAACACCGACGGCTACTACTATTACTATTATCATCACTACTACGGCGATGGTGACAAGAGCGACGGCGACAAAAAGACGCGCAACCCCAACGGCACGGGCGGCAGTGGCGAGGGGGCGACGCCAACCCAAGAACGAGTCCGCCGCAATGGCGGTTGGTCATTACGTTCGGCGGCTCGGCGTTTGACCGCTATCTTCCCGTCCAACCGTTCACAATAATGCTTGCCTGGTTACTGGCGCCTGGCGACTGCCTGGCGCCGGTAACTTCCTTTTCTGTTACGATTGATTCTTGCGCGGTGCTCTTGCTGATTCGCCAGGCTGCCAATGATGGACATGTATGACCAGGCTCTGGCCGTTGCCCCAGGCTGGCGCTATGCGCGTATGGGGCTGGGATTGGCCATCAGTCTTCTTTGTCTCTGGCTGGCCTTGCGTGATATTGCCCTGGACGCGGTGCTCCTCAGCCTGCGCCAGGCGCAACCGGCCTGGGTCGCGTTGGCCCTGCTGACAGTTTTGTTGACCAATCTGGCTAAAGCGGCGCGTTGGCGTTTGCTCTTCTATCCTCATCATCGCCATCTACCCATTCGCTCCCTTTTTGCCATTTTGCTGGGCGGTCAGGCTGTCTCGTTGGCGATTCCCATCCGCGGCGGTGAGCTGGTGCGCGCCTACCTGGTCGGCGCCCGTTTCGGCGACAGCAAGGCGCAGACCCTGGCCACCGTCGGCGTTGAAAAGGTGCTTGACCTGGCGATGCTGGCGCTGTGCGTTCTGATCCTGACTCCCTTCCTGGTCACGACCACTCCCCTCGGCGCGGCCGTGTTGACGAGTCGGCGCCTGGCTTTGATGGCGGGGGCGTTCCTCATGCTGGCCGGCGCCGCCATCGGCCTGCTCTGGCGTCAGCAGTGGATGGCGCTGGCCCGCCGCTTGCTCGATCGCCTGCCCAACGGCCGCGGCGCGCGCTGGATCGGCCTGCTCGATGCGGTGCTGCGCGGCTTGGACGCACTGCGCTACCCGTCGGTGGTTATCAGGCTGATCCTGTGGTCGCTTGGCGCCTGGCTTCTGGCCGGAGCCACTAACTTTCTCACGCTGTTGGCGCTGCATATGCCGGGCGACTGGGTGATCTCGTTTACCCTGCTGGTCGTTCTCCAGGCCGGCATTAGCGTCCCCAGTTCTCCCGGCAAAATCGGCGTCTTTCAGTACCTGTGCCAGCTGACATTGGCCTGGTTTGGGGCGACGGCCGCGCACGGCTTTGCCGTCGGCGTTCTCCTCTACGCGATCGCGCCGTTGGCCTTGATGGTCAGCGGCGGGCTGCTGCTCCTTTGGCAGACCTGGCAGCTGCGGCGGGACGCGCCTGGCGCGCGGCCGTTGGGAGAGCGACGCGAACCGGGGGAGGCGCGACCTTGATTTCGGTGGTCATCCCCGCTTACAACGCTGAGCGCACGTTGGCCGCTGGGCTGCGCGCGTTGTTTGCGCAAATTGCGCTCTGGCCGCAGCCGGTGGAAGTGATCGTCGTGGATGATGGCTCGCAAGATGGCACCGCCAGCCTGGCGCGCGCGTTGGGCGCGCAGGTCGTGGTGCAGACGAACCAGGGGCCGGCCGCAGCGCGCAATCACGGCGTGGCCGTCGCCCAGGGCGACATCATTCTTTTCACCGATAGCGACTGCGAACCGGCACCGGGCTGGCTGGCCGCGCTGGTCGCCGCGCTGGCCGACCCTGAGGTGGTCGGCGCGAAGGGCGTTTATCTCACGCGTCAGTCCGGGCTGGTGCCGCGCTTTGTGCAGCTTGAGTACGAGGACCGTTACGACCGCATGGCCGGCGCGGAGACCATCAACTTCGTGGACACCTACAGCGCGGCCTATCGTCGCGATGTCTTCCTTGCCAACGGCGGCTTCGATCCCGCGTTCTTGATCAATGAGGATCAGGAGTTCTCATTCCGCCTGGCCGAAAAGGGCTACCGGCTGGTCTTTGCGCCCGCGGCCAGGGTCTACCACCGTCACAACCCGACGCTGCGCGCGTATATCCGCCGCAAGGCGCTCATCGGGTATTGGAAGGTGTTGGTGGCGCGGCGGCACCCTGGGCGGGCGGTGCAGGATTCGCACACGCCGCAGGTGCTCAAGGTGCAGATGGCGCTGACCACGCTGAGCCTGGCCGCCTTACCGCTGGCGTTGTTCTGGCGACCTGCCCTGTGGGGCGCGGCCGCGCTGATCCTGGCCTTCTTGCTCAGCGCGCTGCCCTTCACGCTCAAAGCCTTGCGCAAGGATTGGCCCGTGGGCCTGATCGCGCCGTTTATGCTGGCGGTGCGCGCGCTGACCTTGACCGCCGGCTTTGGCGCCGGCAGTTTGCATTTTCGCGGCAAGGCCCAGGGCGCCCAGCGGCCGGTCTTGAGCGGCTGGCAGCGCGTGGGCAAACGCTTGCTCGACCTGGGCGGCGCCAGCATGAGCCTGGCCGTCAGTCTGCTGCCCATGCTGTTGATCGCCATTGCCATCAAGCTGGACACGCGCGGCCCGGTTGTCTTCAGCCAGGCCCGCGTGGGTGAAAACGGCCGTCTGTTCCGAATGTACAAATTTCGCTCGATGGTAGATAATGCGGAGGCGCGGCGGCATGAAGTGGTTGACCTGGACGCCTTGAGCGAACCGGCCTACAAAATTCGCGATGACCCCCGTGTCACGCGGGTGGGGCGCTGGCTGCGCCGTTTCAGCCTGGATGAGCTGCCCCAGTTCATCAACGTGCTGCGCGGCGAGATGAGCCTGGTTGGCCCACGCCCCGAGGAGGCGACCCTGGTCGCCCGCTACAACGACTGGCAGCGCCGCCGTTTGTCAGTCAAGCCAGGGATGACCGGGCCAATGCAGATCAACGGCCGCGGCGACCTGACCCTGGCGCAGCGCGTGGCCCTGGAAGTGGACTACATCGAGCACTATTCGTTGTGGCGCGATGTCATCATTCTGCTGAAAACGCTGCCCGCGGTCGTGCGAGGCGAAGGATCGTACTGACGATCCATCTTTTCAATAAAACGGGGGAAACGGGGGAAACGGGAGCGGGGGCGCAGGCCCGCAGTCGGCCTATGACCGCCATCTCCGCGACTTTCCGACCATTGAAAAGATTCCTGATGATGAGGTGTTTTATGCGATTGCCAAGAATCATTCTGACGGTTTTGTCGCTTGCGGCTGTGATTCTCGTGGCGCTGCTGCCGACGCAGGCTGCGGGCAAGACCGCCAGCCGCGAGTGGTTCCAGACGGTGCCCACGCGCACGCCTACGCCCGCGCCGGCGACCGCGACCGCGACCTTGCCGCCGCCCACCGTTACCCCCACGCGGCCGCCGCCCACCGCCACGCCGACGCGGGTCGCGCCCACGGCCACGCCGGCCAGGCCCACTTTCACACCAACGCCGCGCCCTGGCCCGACCGATACGCCAGAGCCTGGAGCAACAGCCACGCCAACGGCGCCCTTGCCCACCCCCACCGCCACGCCGGCGCCGCCGACAGCAACCCCCTCACCGGTTGGCACTGCAGTTGGTACTCCGACCGCCACACGCCCGGTCGGCACCGCGGGTCTCAGTGTGGCGATTACTGGCGCTGTGATGGTGATGCCAGGCCAGCTTTTCACCGTCAGTGTCACGGCCGTCAATATCGGCACGGTGACGCTGGAGCAAGGCGTGGTGGACCTGGCGGCGCCGCCCGCGCTGACGCTGGCAACAGGCCAGGCCGCCACGGGCGCTTTCGACGCCAGCCAGCGGCGTTGGCTGCTGACCAACCTGGCCCCCAACCGGCCGCAGACCCTGACCCTGGTCTTCCGTGTGGGCAGCGGCGTCCCGCTTGGCTCCGTGCTCGATATCGAGGCGCGCGCCGCCGATCGCGCGGCCGTGCTCACCGTGGGCCTGCCGCCGGCCTTCTTGCCTGCGGTCGGCGGCAACCCCGGCCGCGCGGCTGGTTCCTGACACGGCCGGCCCGCAGGCGCTGCGTGTGACTCCGGTCCATGGAGAGGTCGCGCCTGGCGCGGCGCCGACGGCTTGCGCGCGGCGCCGCGTGCAAGGGCCGCCAGCGCGTGATTGGGTCACGCTGGCGGTGTCGCTGCTGGCGGGCCTGGTCGCGCTGGTGGTTTACCTGCTGACCCTGGCGCCCTCCATCACCTGGGCGCATAACGGCGCGGACAGCGGCGAGTTGGCCGCGGCCGCAGCCGGGCTGGGCGTACCGCATCCGCCCGGCTATCCCACCTGGACGTTGCTGGCCTGGCTGTTTGCGCAGCTGCCTGTCGGTGAACTGGGGCGTCGCGTGGCCTTGCTCTCCGCGCTCAGCGCCGCGGCCACCGTGGCCGTCGTCGTCTGGCTGGTGCAGGCCTTGTGGCCGCGGCAGCCAGGCCGCCGCGCCGCAGCCTTGCTGGCCGGGCTGACCCTGGCCTTTCAATTCACCTTCTGGTCGCAGGCGATTCTGGTTGAGGTCTACGCGCTGCACACCCTTTTCGTGGCGTTGATCTGCGCGCTGACCCTCCCCCAGGTGGGCAAGCGACCGGCTCGCCTGCGCACAGCCGCCTTCTTGTTCGGCTTGGGCCTGGGTAATCATCTTTCGCTCATCTTCGTTGCACCCTGGCTGCTGCTCAACATGCGCCGTCCCTGGGGCCGCGCCTGGCGCGACCTGGGCAATCTCCTGTGCTTCTGCCTGGCCGGGCTGGCGGTCTACCTCTATCTGCCGTTGGCCGCCAGCCGCCAGCCCGCCTTGCTGTGGGGCGACCCCACGACGCCGGGCGGCTTCTGGTGGCTGGTCAGCGCGCAGCTCTATCGCGGCGCGTTCTTTGGCCTGACCGGCCCTGAGATGCTGCTGCGCCTGCGCGCCTGGCTGGGCCTGCTGGCGCAGCCGCTGGCCTGGCCAGGGCTGATCCTGGCGCTGCTGGGGCTGTGGCGCCTGCTGACGCAGGCGCGGCGTTTGGCTCTGGCGACGATCGCCGTCGCGCTGATGGTCGCTCTTTACACGCTCGCTTATGCCACCCTGGACGCCTTTATTTACCTGCTGCCGGTTTTCCTGTTGGCTGCGTTGTGGCAGGCTGCGGGTTGGCTGACGGCCGCGGCCTGGCTGGCGCGCCGGCGCGCGGCCTGGTTGGCCTGGCTCGTCTTACTGCTGCCAGCCGCGCTGCTGGGGCAAAACTGGGCCCGTGTGGACCTGAGCCACGATCAAACGGCTCGCCAGTACGCGCAGGCGGCGTTCGCGGCGGCTGCGCCCAACGCCCTGCTCATCAGCAGCGGCGATGAGCATACCTTCGCCCTGTGGTATCTCCAGGATGGCCTGGGCGAACGGCCAGATGTGGCGGTCGTGGAGCGCACGCTGTGGAACTTTGACTGGTACCGCCAGCATCTGGCGCAGCGTTGGCCCGATCTGGCGGCCGCGGCCGGGCCAGAGGTGGTTGACCTGATCGAGAGTCAGCGCGGCCTGCGGCCGATATTCACGACCGAGCCTGAAGAGGACCTGGCCTTGCGTTACGACCTGCTGGCGACAGGCGTTTTATGGCGGGTGGAGACGCCTGGGGACTGAAGAGGGGCGACGACCGCTTCGGGCCGCGCAGTCATCATCTGCCAATCGGGCTGATCTATGCTATAATCTCGCCGGCAAAACAAAGTGTACCAATTTTCTGAGATAACGTTGTGACCAAAGAATCACCTATGCCTGCGCCGTCAACCCCACGCTGGCGGCGCCCTGGCTGCCTGATAACCCTGACCCTCGTTGTTCTCCTGGCTCTTTGGCTTGGTTGGACCGGGTGGCAAGCGCTGGGCCATGTCCGCCGTCTGCAGGCGAACGTTGGCCATTTGCAGGCCCTGGCGGCCCCTGGCGCGCTGGACAAACTGCAACCGGCCGATGTTCTGGCCCTGCAGCCGCAAATCGCCGCGCTGGATGACGATGTGCAAGGCCTGGCGCGCCAGCTGCGCCCCTTCTTGTTCATCACACCGGCGTTGGGTTGGCTGCCCAAAGTTGGCCCCGAAGCGACGCAAGCGCGCCCGCTGCTCGATCTGGCGACCAGTTCCAGCGCGGCCGGCCGCCTGGCTTTCGACAACCTGACGCCGGTGCTCACCGCCTGGCAGGACAAGCAGGCGCCGGGCAGCCTGACCGAGCGCATCATCCCGGCCCTGGCCAGGGCCGGCCCGCAGTTCGTCCAGGTTTCAACCCGACTAGAGCAGGCGGCCGCAGCGCGGCGTCAGATCAACGTGACCGGTTTTTCAGCGCGGACGCGCGGCCTGCTCGATCGTTTCGACAGCGCGCTGCCGCTGCTGCAAACGCTGGCGCGCGGCGTGACGCTGGCGCCCGCCCTGTTGGGCGCCGAGGCCCCGCGCAACTACCTGTTGGTCGCGCAAAATAACGATGAGCTGCGCGCCACCGGCGGTTTTATCAGCGGCATCGGTATTCTACGTCTGGACCGGGGCCGCATTGCGGCCAATCTGCAGGATGCCTACAGCGTGGAGAATTGGACGCTGCCGCATCCCGATGCGCCGGCCCCATTGGCCCAGTTCATGCAGGCCGATGTGCTGGCCCTGCGCGACGCCAACTGGTCGCCCGATTTTCCGACCAGCGCACGGGTCATGCTTGGCCTTTACCAATTGAATCAGAATATGGCTGCCGATGGCGTCATTGCTTTCGATCTCGATTTTGTGCAGGGGTTGGTTGCCGCCCTGGAGCCGTTGACGATACCGGGCTATCAGCAGCCGTTGACCGGCAGCAATGTCATTACGGCCATGCGCACCATTTGGGCGCGGCCGGCCGATTCGGAGGACACGGTCACCGCCACGGGCGGCGGCAGCGGCGACGATTGGTGGGTGCATCGCAAGGACTTCATGGGCGATCTGCTGCGCGCCACCCTGGACAAAGCGCAGAGCGGCGACCTGCGCCCCGGCTCGCTGCTGTTTGCCTTCAAAACAGCCCTGGATGAGCGCCATCTCCTGGTGTCGGTCAATGATGCGGCCGTGGAGGCCTTGCTCGCTCAGAGCGGTTGGAACGGCGCCATCCAGCCGGGGAACGGCGACTTCCTGGCGCTTGTGGATAGCAACCTGGGCTGGAACAAGGTCAACCCACGCGTCGACTCTGCCCTGGCCTACACCATCACCCTGCAGCCGACTGGCCTTGCCCGCGCCGAGTTGACCGTCGCCTATCACCACACCGGGGTGACGCCGCTGGCCGCATGTGTGCACGAAGCCCGTTATGGCAACTCGTATGAAGACATGATGGAGCGCTGTTATTTCAATTATGTGCGGCTGTTGACGCCAGAGGGCGCGCAGCTGCTGACAACCGAGGGCCTGGAACCGGCGTCGGTGGGCGCGAGCGCGGGTGAACGCGGCGCCGCCGAATTTCACGGCTACTTTGTGCTGCCGCCCAATAGCACGCATATCGTGCGTTTTGTGTATGATTTACCGCAGAAGATTTTCGAGAATGGCCGTTACACTTTGAGGGTTCAGAAACAGGCCGGCGTGCGCGCCTGGCCGCTGCAGGTTACCGTCAATTTGCCCAGCCCTGGCCCGTGGCAGGTGACGCCCACCGCTGCGCGGGTGCAATCGGGCCTGGTCACCTGGCAGACCACATTGACGCAAGATCGCACGTTGGCGGTGAATTAGCCAACTTCCCAATTTTGCTGAGGAGATGAGCGTGAATCGAAGTAACACCGCCGGGAACGGCTCGCACATGCCTCATGGCGCTTGGCGCCCGGCGGCCCGTCTTTTTTTGCTGCTGCTGCTGTTGACCGGGCTGCTCTCAGGCTGCAGCGCCCAGGCGGCGCCCATTGTCATTCAGTGGTCCACGGAAACCGAGGTCAACACCGCGGGCTTCAACGTCTACCGCAGCGACAGTCGTGACGGCGACTATGTGCAAATCAACGACAAGCTCGTGCCCAGCGCGTTGGACCCGCTGCTGGGGGGCCGTTACGCTTACACCGACACGCAGGTGCAAGTGGGTAAGACCTATTTTTACAAACTGGAAGAACTGGAGAGCACCGGCAATCGCATCACCTATGACCGCATTGTCGAAGCCACCGCCTATGCCCAGGGTTTCCTGGGGCTGAGTTACACGCAGTGGGCCTTGGTGGTCGTGGCCTTGATGGCCGTGATTGGCGGGAGTATGGCCCTGAGCCGCCGCCAACGCCCACCGGCCGCGCCTTGAGCGAGGGAGAGGACAAGAAACACCCATGATAAACTGGTCGAGCTGGACCCAACAACAAAAACTCATGGCCGCTGCGGGCGCCATCCTGCTGCTGGCCGCGCTGATCTACACCCAGTATGTCACGCTCTATGCCTTGATCGCGCGCCTGCTGATCGTGCTGATTGCCTTTCCGGTGCATGAGCTGGCGCACGCCGTGACCGCCGATCGCCTGGGCGACCCCACCCCGCGCCAGTATGGGCGCATCACCCTCAACCCGCTGGCGCACATTGACCCCGTGGGCAGCATCCTCATGCTCCTCTTTGGCTTCGGTTGGGCCACCACGCCTGTCAATCCCAATCGCCTGCGCGGCAATCGTGAACTTAGCTCGATCATGGTCTCGGCCGCTGGCCCGCTTTCCAATCTGGTCCTGGCGGCGTTGATTTCTATCCCATTTCGCACCCAGGTCTACGGGAACTCTTTTTTCTGGCAGATTCTCTATTCGTTTGCGCTGATCAATTTGCTCTTGTTCGTCTTCAACCTGCTGCCTATCCCGCCCTTAGACGGGTTCAGCATCCTGGCTAATTTGCTCCCGCCCTCCATGCGCAGTCAGTTCATGGCGCTGGCGCAGTACGGTTCATTCTTGCTGCTGCTCCTGGTACTCCTGCCGGGCGGCCTTTTTTCGGGTATCATTGGCCCGCCGGTGAATTTTCTCCGTGATTTACTCTTCGGTTTCTGAGGAGCGTCCGGCGCCTGGCTGGCGGCGCCTGGCCGCGCGGGCCGGCTATCGCGTCAGCCAGTTTTGGGCGGCCTTGCGCGCGCGCGTGACGCCGCACGAGCTGCTTGCGGCGAGCGAGCTGCTGCCCGCGCCGGCGTGGGCGCTTTTTACGGCCATGCCGGTGTCCGATCAACGGCACAGCCTCGATGTCGTGCATGCCTTGCAGGCGCAGGGTTATCAGGCGCCGGCCGATCGTGATCTGTTGGCCGCCGCACTGCTGCACGATGCGGCCAAGGCCGGCCATCTGCAGTTGTGGCATCGGGCGGCGCTGGTTTTGCTCAAGCTGACGCCGCCCGGCCGCGGCCTGCTGCGCTGGTTGGCGCGGCCGGCGCAGCCCGGTCACTGGCGTTACCCTTTTTATGTCACGGTTTACCATCCGACGTTGGGCGCGGCGCAAGCGCTGGCCGCTGGCTGCTCGACCGTTACGGCCTGGCTGATCGAACAGCATCAAACGCCCGTCGTTGACCGCTCCGCCCCCATCAGCCAGCGCGCTGCCTGGTTGCTGGCTTTGCAGAAAGCAGATGATCTATCATGAACAAACAAACCCTTGACACTGGCTCGTCCAAGCCCACACCGCAGGTGACTATCGTGGGGTTGGGGTTGGTCGGACTCTCGATTGGATTGGGCCTTAAACAGACGGCCGGTCAACAGGCCATCGTCATCGTGGGCCACGACAAAAACGCCGCGGCCGCCGAACAGGCGCGCAAGGTCAAAGCCGTTGATCGCACCGAGTGGAACCTGGTCTCTGCCATCGAGACGGCCAATGTCGTCATTCTCGATTTGCCCTTGCCCGAAATTCGCCCCACGCTGGCCGCCATCGCCGGCGAGCTGCCGCCCGGCTGCATTGTCACCGACACCGCCAGCCTCAAGCTGCCGGTGCTGCAGGCCGCGGCCGAGCTGCTGCCTGCGCATGTCTCCTTTGTCGGGGGCCACCCGGTGATCGCCGCCACGGACGCCAGCTTTTACAAGGCCACCCCAGCGCTGTTCAGGCAGCTGCCCTACTGCCTTACGGTGGCGCCGGACACATCGGCGGAGGCAACGCAGGTGGTTTCCGACCTGGCAGATCGCCTGGGCGCCAAAGTTTTGTACCTGGACGCGGCTGAGCACGATGGCCTGATGGCCAGCGTCGAGACGACGCCTTCGATTTTGGCCGCCATCCTCTTGACCGTGGCCCGCCGGGGCGCCTGGAAAGAGATCAGCAAGGTGGCCGGCGCGCAGTTCGACGCTTCGACGCGGCTGGCCGCTGAGAGCGCAGCGGCCTTAGCGCAGGCAACGCTCAGTAATCGGGACAACGTCCTGCGCTGGCTCGACCTGTTCGCTCAGGAACTGGAAGCCTGGCGCGCGCGCATAGCCAGCGGGGAGGCGACGGAGCTGGAAGGCGCGTTCGAGCGCGCCCTGGCGGCGCGCAACGATTGGATGTCCAACCGCGGCAAAGCGCCCTTGCTCGTGGACACGCCGGCGCTTCCTGAACACCCCAGCATCTGGATGCGCATGTTTGGTTTGGGCGGCCGTCAACTGCGCGGCCAGGAGCCTGAGCCGCCGAAAAAGAGCTAACGCAGCCTGGCGGCCGTCCTGGTGTAATCAGGTCTGCCGCTCGGCATCTCCTATAGGCGATGAGAATTTTGCCGGCCTTATAACCGGTGTCAGCTGGATGAAACGCCTTGAAGTCGAGGGAAATGGAGTTTTGGTTCCGTGCCTAGTATCTCTGTTTGTATGCCTGCGTATAACGAAGAACAAAATCTGCCCGGCATGATTGCCGACGTCGTCAGCGTCATGCGCGCACGCGGCGGCGACTTCGAAATCGTCGTGACCAACGACGGGAGCAAAGATCGCACCGGCGCCGTGCTGCAAGAACTGGCGCAAACCTACCCGGAGCTGCGGCCGGTGGACCACCCCGTCAACCGCGGCTATGGCGCGGCCGTTTTTACCGCAATTACCAATGCGCGCAAAGACCTGGTCTTGTTCACCGACTCCGATCGCCAGTTCAAACTGGAGGAGGTTGACCGCCTGCTGCCGTACATCGCCGAGGCCGACATGGTCGTCGGTTACCGTGCGCCGCGGCGCGATCCGCCCGTCCGAGTTCTGTTTGGCAAAGGTTGGAGCGCGTTGGTGACGGTCCTTTTTGGCTACACCGCGCGCGACATTGATTGCGCGTTCAAGCTGTTCCGTCGCGAGGTCATCGAGAAGGTTGGCCCGCAGATCCAGTCGCGCGGCGCCACGTTCAGCGCCGAATTCCTGGTGCGCACGAAGCGCGCCGGGTTCCGCATCAAGGAAGTGCCGGTGAGCCACCTGCCGCGCACGGCTGGCAATCCCACCGGGGCCAAGCTGCATGTCATCCTGCGTGCGTTTCGCGAGCTGTGGCAGTTCCGCCGCGAGCTGTGGCGCGAGGCTTAGACGCGGAGAGCTGGCACGACTTCACCCTACCGGGTGCTGATGATTGCACCCACCGGCTTCTTTGCCGATTATGGCTGTCATGTGCGCATCCGGGGCCATGCGCAGGCCTTGCAGGCCCGCGGGCACCAGGTGCGCATTGTCACCTACCCCGGCGGACGCGAAGTCCCCGGTTTGGCCACGGTGCGACCGCCCGGCTGGCGCCGCGACCGCGAGATGCCGGTTGGCTCTTCCTGGCGTAAACTGAGCCTTGATCTTGTGCTGGCGCTGACGGTTTGGCAGACGGCGCAACGCTGGCAGCCCCATCTCATCCATGCCTATTTGCACGAAGGCGCCTTGCTCGGCGCACTCCTGCCCCTGCGCCCGCGGCGGCCGCTCGTGTTCGATTTCCAGGGCAGCCTCGTCGGCGAGATGCTCGATCACCGCTTTCTGGCGCCGCAGTCGCCGCTGCTGCCGGCCTGGCGGCGCTTGGAGCGCTGGATTGATCAGCAGCCTGCGGCCATCCTCGCCAGCTCGCAGCACGCCCGCCATCTTCTCATCACAACCTTTGGCGTGCCCGCAGGCCGCGTCGCCGCCCTGCCGGACAGCGTGGACCCGGCCCAATTTCGCCCGGCGTCCACCTTCCCCGCGTCCGAACTGCAAGCGCTGCGCGCGCAGCTCGGCCTGCCCTCCGGCCGGCCGCTGGTGGTCTACCTCGGCTTGTTGGCGCCCTACCAGGGCATTGACCTGCTCCTGCGCGCCGTGCAGGCGCTGCAGCGCGCGCCGCTGCTCGCGGCCGGCAAACCATTTTTCCTCATCATGGGCTTTCCCTTCGTGGAGCACTATCGGCGTCAGGCGCAGCGCCTGGGCCTGCTGTCCGATGTGCTCTTCACCGGCATGGTGCCCTTTGCCGACGCGCCGCGCTATGTCGCCCTGGGCGATGTGGCGGTTGCGCCCAAACTTTCGGCCACCGAGGGCAGCGGCAAGCTCCTGACCTACATGGCCAGCGCGCTGCCGGTGGTGGCCTTCGACACGCCAGTGCAGCGCGAATACCTGGACGATCTCGGTTTCTACGCGCCGGCGGGCGACGTCAGCGCGCTGGCGCGCGCGTTGGCCCAGGCGCTCGACGATCTCCCGCACGCGCGCGCGCGTGGCGCGGCGCTGCGCCTGCGCGCTGAGCAGCATTACACCTGGACTCACGCCGCCGCCGCCATCGAAGCCATTTACCAACGCATCGCTTCCCCGCATCCCCAACCTCCGCTTCCTGTTTGCTGACCTGAAAATAGCCGGTAGATGCGCCCGCAAGGGCATGGCGGCTCTGCTCTGCCCTCTGCCCTGGGTGCATTTCAGTTTCGGGGTGTAGTCCACGCAGGTGGACTTTGCAATCGTT
>DAISHS010000027.1:0-21770 GCA_036822415.1 Chloroflexota bacterium | reverse complement strand
TTTGCGTAGAGCCTTCTCTGTTATCAAGGAGACCTATGAAACTGCCGGTCAAAATTGCGGGACTGGGATGGTACTTGCCGGAGCGGCGTGTCAGCAGCGCAGAGCTAGAGCAGCAGCTCGACCTTCCGGCCGGTTGGGTCGAGCGCACAACGGGGGTAAGCGAGCGCCGTTATGCCACGCATGAAACGTCGGTCAGCATGGGCGCGGCCGCCGCGCGCATGGCGCTGGCGCGCGCCGCACTGACCGCAGCCGATCTCGATGCCATTGTCTGCGCTTCCACCGCGCCCCAGCAGGCCATTCCCTGCACCGCGGCCCTTTTGCAGCGTGAACTGAGCGCGCCGGATGGCGGCAGCGCTTGTTTCGATGTCAATGCCACCTGCCTCAGTTTTCTCGTGGCCTTGCAGATCGCGGCGCACCTGGTGACGGGCGGCCTCTATCGCCGCGTGCTCATCGTCAGCAGTGAGCTGGCCTCGCGCTCACTCAATCCGCAGGAATGGGAGAGCGCGGTGCTCTTTGGCGACTCCGCGGCCGCCGCGGTCGTTACGCCGGCCGCGGCGGAGGAGGCCAGCGCCATCTGGCACAGCCAGGTCGTCACCTACAGCAGCGGCGCCGATTTGACCAGCCTGGTGGGCGGCGGCACGCTGCATCATCCCAATGACCCCCTGACCACGCCGCTGATGAACACTTTTCACATGGACGGCCCGGCCGTTTTCAAAAAGGCCACGCGGCTGCTGGGGCCTTTCCTGGAAAACTTCTTTGCCCAGCTGGGCTGGACACGGTCGCAGGTCAACCTGGTTGTGCCGCACCAGGCCAGCCGCCACGGCGTCGAGCTGCTGACCGCACGGCTGGGATTTCAGCCTGAACAGGTCTTTCTCAATTTGCCGACCCGCGGCAACTGCATCTCTGCCTCCATTCCCCTGGCGCTCAGCGAAGCCTACGACGCGGGGCGTCTGCGGCGTGATGACCGCGTCGTGCTCGTCGGCAGCGGCGCGGGGCTGACCTTCGGCGCCTTAGCGCTGACCTTCTGAGCAAAGATCCTATGCATGCACTCATCACCGGCGGCGGCGTCGGCATTGGCCGCGGCATCGCTCTGGCCCTGGCGCGTCGAGGCGTGAACGTGGCGCTGTGCGGTCGGCGCACGCAGCCTTTACAGCGGGTGGCCGCGGAGGCCGCGGCGTTGGGCGTTGCGGCCCTCGCCGTGCCAGCCGACGTGACCGAGGCGGGCGCGCGCGCAGAGCTTCTGGCCGCTGTGCACGCCGCCTGGGGGCCGCTGGACATCCTGGTCAACAATGCCGGCGTCCTGGCCGGCGGCGCGCTCGCCATGCAGACCTCCTCCCAGGTTGCGCAAGCCATCCTGACCAACCTGCTGGCGCCGATCGAACTGACGCGCCTGGCCTGGCCCGACTTGCAAGCGCAGCGCGGCCGCCTGATTTTCATCGGCAGCAGCCTGAGCTTTGTCCCGCAGCCTTTTGCCACGCTGTATACAGCCAGCAAAATGGGCCTGCGCGGCTTTGTCGAGGCGCTGCGCTACGAAGCCGAGCCGAGCGGCGTGCAGATCATGATCGCCTACCCGCCCGCGGTGCGCACGGCGATGACGGCCGGCATGGCCGCGGCCGCGGGCGCGCCCGGCTTTCGCCTGCTGGCGCCGGAAGCCGCCGGTGAGCGTATTGTACGCGCGCTTTTCCGCGGGCAGCGCGAGGTGGCTTGGGGCCTGGCCGAGCAAACGCTGCGCCGGCTCTTCACCCTGACGCCAGGGTTGGTGCGCCGTGGCTTGACTTCACAGCGCGGACGCTGGCAGCGGATGATGAGTGAGGCCGGCCAGACGGTGGACGCGCCCAGCGGGGGGCCTGATGAGCGAGACTGAGTGGGACGCACTGCAACGGTTTCGCGCCACGCAGCCTTTGCGCCGGCGCGTCGTTGACGGCGTTCGTTGGGAATTTTTGGCCTGCGGGCAGGGCGCTGACAGCCTCTTGCTCCTGCCGGGCGCGCTCGGATGGGCCGAAACGGCCTTTCATTTCATCACGGCCTTTGCGCCGACATGGCGCGTGCTTTCGGTTTCGTACCCGGCCGGCTTGCGCGCCCTGGGGCCGTGCCTGGATGGCCTGCACGAGCTGTTGCAGGCCGAAGGGCAAGGGCCGGTCAGCGTCGTGGGCGGTTCCTACAGCGGCGTCGTCGCGCAATTCCTGGTCGAGCGCCATCCAGCGGCCGTCAAGCGCTTGATCCTGGCGCATACGGGCGTCCCCACGCGCCGCCAGGCCCTGGCCGCCCGCGCCCTGTTGCTCCTGCTGCGGCTGCTGCCGATGCCGGTCATTCATGCCCTGGGGCGCGGGCTGATTGGCGCTTTTTTGCCGCAGACAGGCCCGATGCAGGCCTTCTGGCGCCGCTATTTTTACGAAATCATTCCTTCCTTCACGCGGGCTGACCTGCTGGCGCGCCTGGCGATCAGTCTGGATGCGGCGCGCGCTGGGCTGCCGCCTGGCCCCTCTGGCTGGCAGGGGCCTGTGCTGATCGTCCAGTCCGCGCACGACGCGCTCGTCCCGCCCGCGCAACAGACCGCGCTGGCCGCGCGCTTCCCCCAGGCCTGGGTGCGCACGCTCGATGGTCACGGGCATCAGGACGCGCTCGTGGCCCCGCACGCCATCATTGCCTTGTATCGGGATTTCCTGGAAAGATCCTGACGTTCAGAAAGAACGATCCCATGACTCTTTTCGCACGCTGGCTCGATCGCCTGGCCTGGTTTCTCCTGTGTCTATACGCCATTGAGCGCGGCTTGAAGGCGTTGGCGCTGTGGGACTTTTTCCGCCGCCCCGCGCCGCGCCGACCGCGCGCCGCCTGGCCTTCGGTCACGCTGCTGCAGCCGCTGACACGCGGGACAAGCAACCTGGCGGCGGTGCTCGCGGCCCGCGCGCGTTTGCGCTATGAGGGGCATGTGCAGAGCCTGTTCATCTGTGATCGTGAGGATGCCGGGTCCCAGGCCGTTTGCCGGGCGCTGCTGGCAGAATTTCCTGGCCTGGATGCGCAGATCATCGTGGCCGCGCCCGACACAGCCGCGGGCGTCGCCCTCAAAGTGACGAAACTGCTGGCGGCGCTGCCGCAGGCTGACGGCGATATCCTCTGCTTCGTGGATGATGATGTGCTGCTGCCGCCCGACGCCCTGCAGATTCTGCTGCCCTACCTCGATCAACCGCAGGTGGGCGCGGTTTTTGGGCTGGCCTGCTACACCGACTGGAGCAATCGCTGGTCGGCCCTGATGAGCGCGTTCGTCAACGCCAACGCCCTGCCCAGCTACGTGCCGTTGACCTACTTGAGCGACCCTTTCACCATCACCGGTCATTGCTTTGCCCTGCGACGCGAGATTTTTGCGGCCGCGGGCGGCCTGGATGGGCTGGGGCTGCACGTGGGCGATGACCATATGCTGGCCTGGCGCCTGCGTCAGATCGGCCTGCGTTCCGTGCAGACCCCGCTCATCTACGGGGTTGAAAATCACTTTGCATCCCGTCAGGCCTACGTGGGGCAGATGAAGCGCTGGTTCGTTTTTCCGCGCCAGAATCTGCTGCCCTTGCTCACTCCCCGTCAAGCCCTGGTATCCTTGCTTGGCGCCGCTGGCAACCTGATTCCGGGGCTGCTGGCGCTTTTGACGGTGCTCACGCAGCGGCGCGCCGCCGCGCTGGCGACCGGCGCCAGTCTGGGGCTGTTTGGCGCGCTGATGGCCTGGCTCGACCGGCGTTTCTATCACCTGCCGACGCCCTGGCGCCGCTGGCCCTATTTGCTCGTGGCCGCGTTGGCCTCCCCGTTTCAGGCGCTTGGCGCGCTGCTGGCCGACGATCAGATTGAATGGCGCGGCCAGCGCTGGCGGGTGATGCGTGGCGGCGGCGTGGAAGAGGAAAAGTAACGCGGGGCGCGTTCAACCGCGAAGGCCAGGCGCGCATAGATCAGGCAGAAAAGGATGGGCAAGGCGATGGACAGGCTGTGGCTGCTGGTCGTACTGTTGATTTTGGATCGCTGCTGGAAACATGCCGCGGTGGTGCGCTTTTTTGCCCGCCCCTTGCCGGCGCTGACGTCGGCGCCCGCGCGGGTCAGTATCTTGCAGCCGATTTTGAGCGGCGATCCAACCCTGGCGGCATGTCTGGCCGCCAACCTGCGCGCGCGCCAGCGCGTGCCCTGCGAATTCATCTGGCTGCTGGACGACAGCGACATAACGGGGCAAGCCATTTGCCAGGCCTTGCAGGCTCAGTTTCCTGAGCAGACCGTGCGCCTGCTCCTGCTCCCGCAGCCGGCGCAGGGTCAAAACCCCAAGATCGTCAAGCTGATCCAGGGCCTGGCCGCGGCCCAGGGGGATGTGATTTGCGTCCTCGATGATGACACGATGCTGCCAGACGACGGGCTGGCGCAGTGCTTGCCTTTTCTGGCGCAGCCGGGGGTGGGCCTGGTTTTTGGCCTGCCCTACCAGGTTAACTTTGCCAATGGGTGGTCACGGCTGATTGCTGTCTTCGTCAACAGCCAAAGCCTGCTGACCTATATCCCTTACACCGTCCTCAGCGCGCCTTTCACCATCAACGGCATGTTTTACGCCATGCGGCGCCCGCTGCTCACCGCGTTGGGCGGCTTCGACGGGTTAGAGACATGGCTGGCCGATGATTTCGCCGTGGCGCAGCGCGTCGTGGCGTCGGGCCGGCGCCTGGTGCAGACACCCTTGCGCCATGCCATCAGCATCCAGGTGACGGACGCCCGTCATTATTTCAGCCTGATCCAGCGCTGGTTCATCTTCCCGCGTGAATCGCTGCTGCGTCATCTGCCCCTGCGCCAGGTTATGCTCGTGGTCGGGGTGGCGTTGATCCCGGCCCTGGCGCCGCTGCTTCTGCTTGCCTGGTTGTTTTTTCAGCCGACCGCGCACAACCTTTACCTGACGCTGGCCTATTTTCTGCTCTGCCTGCTGAGCTTTGCGCACCTCAACGCCCGCTATCTGTTTGCCTCTACGCCGTGGCGTCATGCCTGGCTGGCGATCGTGCTGCAGATCGTTTTTCCGCTGCAGATGCTCGTGGCCTTGCTGTCGCCGCAGCAGATTCGTTGGCGTGGGCATCTCATGCAGGTGGAGCCAGGCGGCGGCTTTCGTTTTATTGAGCGTCGCCCGGACGCGTGAGCCTGTCGGGTCGAGGGCTGCAAGCGGAGGGGCTGCGAGGCGCGGCGCGTGCGGCAACGATAGATGAAGCTGGCCGCCGTGGGCTAAAAAAGAGGTCGGGCTGCGCATGCGCAGCCCGACCTGGGTTCTTTTTGCCGGCGATGGTGTTAGCGGAGTTGCAAGATCAACCCCAAAATGGCGATACTGACGACGACTCGCCAACCCAATTGAAACCATAGTTGGTTCAAGGGACTGGGTGCGGTGCTCACGAGCGCACGTTCGTCTGTCGGTTGATTCACGGCGTTGGCTCCTCTCCTGGTCAGCATTGACGACGATAGCTGAAGTATAACCGCATGGGCTTACGTTTTAGATAACGCGTGCGCCGGGCGGTCACGGTCCTGCTATCGGTCGTGAATCAAAACGAAGCGCGCCGCCCGTTGGTTACAGCGCTCTTTGCCCTGGGCAAAAAGTCTGTGTCCGAGCCGGTTGTGCGGCCGCTCACCCCTCCTGGTTGCGGATGAACTTGACGATGGTGACGCCGTCGCCGCCCTCGTTGAACTCGCCGCTCTGCGCCTCTTTGACCAGGGGATGGCGCCGCAGTTCATCACGCACGATGCGACGCAGGACGCCCGTGCCTTTGCCGTGGATAATGCGCACCCAGGGAAGCCCAACCAGGAAGGCATCGTCCAGGTATTTTTCCAGGACGAGCAGCACCTCCTCGGCGCGCTGTCCGCGCAGGTCGAGCTCCAGGCCAGGCGATGGCGGCAGTCCGCCGCCCAGGCGAATGTTGCTGTTGGGCGGCGTCAGGCTGGCCGCTTTGGCGCGCAGCTCCAGGCTGCGCACGGGCACGTTCATGCGGAAGGAGCCGATCATGATTTGGGCGTCGGCGCCGTCCAGCGCGACCACTTCGCCGCTGGCTTGTAGACTGGACACCCACACGCGGTCGCCCACGCCGATGGGGCCATCCAGGGCGGCGGCCGGGGCCTTCTCCACCACCTTGTCTGGCACGGGGCGCTGCTCCTGCATACGCGTGAGCAGGACCGATTCGGCCTGCGCCAGGAAGGCCCGGTGCGCGGAGTCGGCCGCGCCGGGCATGCCCAGCCCGGCCATCTCGTGGCGCAGCTGCGCCAGCTCCACGCGCAGGGAATCCAACTCGTTTTGCGCCTGTTCGCGGGCCTGGTTGATGACCTCGCGCCGCGCCTCTTCGATGCGCGCCGCCTGGTAGCGCAAGTCGGCTTCCAACACCTGCACCTGGCGGGCGCGAATTTCAGCTTCGCTTTGCGCCTTCAGGGTGGCATCTTTGGCCGTCTTGATCTCTGTCAGCAGCGCTTCTGATTCTAACGCTTCCGGCCGCACCAGCTCTTCGGCTTTGGCGACGATCGGTTCTGGCAGGCCCAGGCGCCGGGCAATGGCCAGGGCGTTGGAGCGGCCAGGCAGGCCAATGCTCAACTCGTAGGTCGGCGCCAGGGTTTCGACATTGAACTCGACGCTGGCGTTTTTGATGCCGGGGGTCGCCTGGGCAAACACCTTCAGCTCGGAGTAGTGCGTGGTGGCGAAAGCGGTCACGCCGCGGTCGAGCAGGAAACCGAGCAACGAACGCGCCAGGGCCGAGCCTTCTTCGGGATCGGTGCCGGCGCCCAGCTCGTCCAGCAGCACCAGGCAGCGGTTGTCAGCCTCTTCCAGGATGTCAATGATGTTCGTGAGGTGCGAGCTGAACGTGGACAGACTTTGCTCGATGCTCTGTTCATCGCCGATATCCGCGTAGATGCCCTCGAAGACGCTCAGGCGACTGCCTTCATCCGCCGGAATGTGCATGCCAGACTGCGCCATCAACGTCAACAAGCCGACTGTTTTGAGGGAAACGGTCTTGCCGCCCGTGTTGGGGCCGGTGACCACGACGCTGTAGTAGGTATCGTCAATCCAGACATCAATCGGCACGACGGTGAGCGGGTCCAGCAGCGGGTGGCGGGCGCGCTTGAGGTCAATGGTGGAGCCGGGGTGCATGATGGGCGGCGCCTGCTCGGCGGCCGCTTCTTTGCTCTTGCCATGCGTCCGTTTTTCCTGCCCGGGGCGAGCCAGCGACTGCGGTCGAAACGGCACCAGCACCGGTTCCGTGGCCATGAGGCTGTCGGCAAAGCGGGCGCGGGCCAGGATCAGATCAAGCTGGGCCAGGGTATCCACGGTGCGTTGAATGGTGGGCGCTTCGTCCGCCACCAACGCCGTCAATTTGGCAAGAATACGCTGGATTTCATCCTCTTCGGCCAGCTGCAACTCGCGCCAGGTGTTGTTGAGATCGAGCGTGGCAAGCGGTTCGATGAAGAGCGTGGCGCCGCTGCCGGATTGGTCGTGAATGAGGCCGGGGATGCGGCCCTTGAACTCGGCGCGCAACGGGATGACATAACGACCCTGGCGCTGGGTGACGATCGGTTCCTGCAAATAAGGCTGGTTGGTGGTTGACGTGACCAGGCGCTGCAGGGTGGTCATCAAGCGATCGTGGGCCACCTTCAGGTCACGGCGGATGCGCAGCAACGCGTCGCTGGCGCTGTCGAGCACATCGCCGCGTTCGCTGATGCAGCGGCCGATTTCATTGGCGACGTCGTCGCTCGGCTGCAAGCGCGCGCCCAGGTCGGCCAGGTGCGGCGCGAGGTCGGCGGCGCGGGTCATGGTGCGCTGCAACGCGCGGGCGCGCAGCAGCGTGCTGCGAATGTCGAGCAGGTCGGGCGGTCGCAGCACCACGGCGCGCTCAGCCTGCACCAGCAGCGGCCGTACATCGAACACGCCGCCCAGGTGCAAGTTGGGATTTTCGGGCAGCAAGCGGCGCGCTTCGTTCGTTTCGGCCTGCCAATCCTGAGCCTGCCGCAGGTCGTCGGTGGGGAGCAGGGCCAACGCCAGCTCCTGGCCGCCCGAAAAATCGGCAAATCCGGCCAGGCGAGCCAAAATTTTGTCGTACTCCAGAAGTTTCAGTGATCTCGGATTCATCGTCTATCCATGTCCGCAGACAAAAACCGTGTGTGCTCGATCAACAGGCAGACCCCCGGGGCGCCGGTTTGCAGGCGGCGGTAGACCCCCGTTTCCCCAGATGATCGAGAAGATGCGAAAAAGCAACGTAACGGCCTGGCTTTGTTGCGGTCGCCTGCGGGCTTGCAGACGGCGCTCAGGCGGCCGGCGCGGATTTCACCAGTACTTTCCAATTGCCGCGCTGTACGATCTCGTCACGCTGGTTGAGAATCTGCATCTTGAAGGTGACAAAACCGCCGCCCAGGCGCGGCATCGCTTTTTTCTCATCAATCGTCGCCCGCACGCGCACCGTGTCCCCAATTTTGACCGGGCCGCGGAATTCCCATTCCAGACCCATGAAGGCCTGCACGGTATCTTCCATGAAGCCCAGGCGCACGGCCAGGCCGCTGGCAATCGAGAGCACGAGCAGCCCGTGCGCCACACGTTCGCCGAACAGACCCTGGCGGGCATACTCGGCGTCCGTATGAATCAAGTTCCAGTCGCCGCTGAGCGCGGCGAAGTTGACCACGTCGGTCTCTGTGACCGTGCGTCCCACGCTGGTGATCGAATCACCCGTGGTGAACTCCTCGAAGAAAAGCCCGGTGATACGGGCCAGTGCTTTACCCATCAGACTGTTGCCTTTCGTAACCGGTTGGCGACCGGGTAGATGTAGAAGTGGGTGCATTGTACCCGTTTCGGCAGATAGCGTCAACCAGGGAAATGGCAAAGACAAGAAGCGCCGTTCCCTGTCCGGTTTAGGATTTTCTGCTTTGGGGTTTTGGTTCTATAATCGGCCTGTCGAGATTGTTGCAGCGGGAGAGGAGCAAATTCATTGTGCTTGCGGAATTGACGATCCGTGACTTTGCCATTATTGATCAGCTTCACCTGACCTTTGGCGCGGGTTTCAATGTGCTGACCGGTGAAACAGGCGCCGGCAAGTCCATTATCATTGATGCCATCGGCCTGCTCTTGGGCGATCGCGCCTCGCCCGACCTGGTGCGCGCCGGCCAGGAAAAAGCCCTGGTGGAGGGCGTTTTCATGCTTTCCCAGGGCCTGGCTGCGATTCTCGATCCCTTGTTGCGTGAGAACGGGCTGGAAACCGATGGTCAGGAGCTGAGCCTGGCGCGCGAGATACGCCGCGGCGGCCGCAGCATCAGCCGCATCAACGGCTCGGCGGTGAACACCGCGCTGCTGTCTGAAATTGGCGCGGCGCTGGTGGACGTGCACGGGCAAAGCGAACACCTGTCGCTGATGAACGTCAAGCGGCACGTCGGCTTGCTCGATCGTTACGCCAACCTGGAGGAGTCGCGCGCGGCGATGGCCCGCCTGGTGCGTCAGCTCAATACGGTGCGGCGCGAGCTGGTCACCTTGCAGCGCGACGAGCGCGAGCTGGCGCGGCGCGTTGACCTGCTCACCTACCAGGTCAATGAGATTGGCGCGGCGCGCCTGGTGGCCGGCGAGGACATGGCCCTGGAAATGGAACTCAAACGCCTCTCCAACGCCGAGCAGCTGCTGAAGTTGACCGAACAGGTCATCGGCGCGTTGGAAGATGGCGGCGACGAACAGCGCGCGGCGGTGGATATGCTGGGCCAGGCCAGCCATGCGCTTGGACGCCTGATTCGCATTGATCCCACCGTGGAAGACCTGCAACGGCAGCTGGACGACCTGACCGAGCAAATCGTTGACATTGGCCGTGAGGTGCGCCACTACGGCGATCACATTGAGTTCAACCCCGAACGCTTGCAGCAGGCCGAAGAACGTCTATCCCTCATCTATAACCTGAAGCGCAAGTATGGCGACTCCATTGCCGATATCATCGCCTTTAGCGACCGCGCGCAGGCCGACCTGGACAGCATCACCCATGCCGCTGAACGCATCGAAGAACTGGACAAGGAAGAAAAGCGCATCTTGCATGAGATTGGCGCCCTGGGCGTACAAATGTCACTGGCGCGACGCGAGGCCGGTGAGCGCCTGGCGCGTGCCATCGAACAGGAATTGGCCGATTTGCGCATGGCGCGCGCAAACTTTGCCGTGGACATTCAGTGGCAGGAGAGCGCTGATGGCGCGTTTGCGCCCGCGGCCGCGTTCCCTGGCGCGGCCCAGGAGGGCGCCGATGCCCATAAGCCGCTGCGCCGTGTCAGCTTCGACAGCGCCGGCCTCGATCGCGTCGAATTCCTGGTCTCGGCCAATCCCGGCGAGCCTCTGCGACCCCTGGCCCGGGTGGCGTCTGGCGGCGAGACTTCGCGGCTGATGTTGGCGCTCAAGACCGTGCTCAGCCACGCGGACGAGACGCCGACGTTGATTTTCGACGAGATTGATGTCGGCATCGGCGGCCGCGTGGGGGCCATTGTCGGTCAAAAGTTGTGGGGGTTGAACAGCAACCACCAGGTGCTGTGCATCACGCACCTGCCGCAGCTGGCTGCTTTTGGCGACACCCATTTCAGTGTGGCGAAGGAGACGCACGACGGGCGCACGACCACCGACGTGCATTTGCTCAGCGGGCCGGCGCGCATCGAAGAGCTGGCCCAAATGCTGGGGACGCCCACGAACGTGGGGCGCGAAAATGCGCAGGCGCTGCTGACCGAGACGGAGCGGATCAAGGCGACCGCCAGCGGCAAAACGTAACCAAAAGGCATCATGTCCCTGCTGATTGATGGTCACAATTTAATTGGCGTCTTGCCCTCAATCGAGTTGGGCGATCCTGATGATGAGGGGCAGCTGCTGGCGCGCCTGCGCGCGTATCACGGCTTCAGCGGCAAGGCCATGATCGTCTTTTTCGACTCTGGCGATCTGCCAGGCAGCGCCGATCACCTTTCGCTGCCGGGGGTGCAGGTGCGCTTTGCGCGGCGCCCGCAAACGGCCGATGACCTTATCGTGGCCTTTTTGCGCAAAAGCCCGCAGCCCGGCCAACACGCGGTTGTCACCAACGATCGCGAATTGGGCGGGCGGGCGCGGCAATTAGGCGCCAGCGTCATGAGCGCACGCGACTTTGCCGCCAAAATGTCATCCGCAGGGCGTCCTGTCGTTGCCAGGGCCGCCGAGCAAACCCCCAGCCCACGCGACCCTGCCTTTGCCGATCTTTACACCAACTTCCTGGCAGCCGAAAAAGATGCGGCTCGCTTCGACGGCGGGCCAGCGCACAGTTTTGAATGGTGGCAGGAGCGCCTGTATGGCGAGGATACGACGCTGGCCGAGAACGCGGTGCACTGGCTGCGCCGCTTTGCCGAACGCTCACGTGCGCTGCCCCTGTTGTTGGATGCCTTGACCCACCCGCAGGCGCGCGTGCGGGCGGCGGCTGCGTTGGCGCTGGGCGAGATGGGCGCGGCCGCGGCGGTGGAAAGCTTAGCCGCTTCTTTGCAGCGCGATACGTCGTCCCTGGTGCGTGAAGCGAGCGCGCAGGCCCTGGGCAAGCTGGCGACGCCGGCGGCGTTGGCCGCCCTGCAAATGGCGTTGACTGATCCCAAGCGCAACGTGCGCAAAACGGCCACCGCGATGCTGGCCAGGTCTAAACCCAAACGCGTTTGAACGAGACGGAACTATCACTCAATGAGGAGAACTACATCGTGACTGAATCAATGCTGCCCCCCCGTGCCGAAATTCCACCGCACTACCAGTGGAATGCTGCCTCTCTTTTTGCCTCCTGGACAGACTGGGAGGCCGCGCTCAGCCGCGTCCAGGCTGAACTGGACACGGTGCGCGCCTTTCAAGGCCGCTTGTGCACAGACCCGGCCACGCTGCTGGCTGGTCTTGCCGCCATCGAGCAGGTGATGCGTCAGGTGGGGCAGCTGTACACCTACGCCGGCATGTCCCATTTTGTGGATATGACCGACCAGGCTGCCGGCGCTGCCTACAGCCGGGTGCTTAGCCTGTTCGGACAGACGCGCGCCGCGACCTCCTTTGCCGAACCTGAGCTGCTCAGCCTGGGCGCGCAAACCCTGGCCGCCTGGCAGCAAGCACAGCCGGACCTGGCCCTCTATGCTCATTATTTTCATAATTTGTTCCGCAAGCAGGCCCATGTCCGTTCAGCCGAGGTTGAGGAACTCCTCGGCATGTTGGCCGAGCCGTTTGCCGGCGCCGAGACCACCGCGGATCAGCTGCGCAGCACGGACCTCAAGCTGGCCCCGGCCACGGCGACCGACGGCAGCCAGGTGCAGGTGACATTGAGCAATCAAGGCGAGCTGCTGACCAGCCCCGACCGTCAGGTGCGCCGCACGGCCTGGGAAAGCCAAACCAGCGGCCTGTTGGCGATGAAGAACACCCTGGCAGCCGCGCTGGAAACATCGGTCAAGCAGAATGTGTTCGATATGCGCGCCCGCCGCCATGCCTCCACCCTGGAAGCCTCCCTGTTCAACGCCAACATACCGGTGGCCGTCTTCCATAACTTGATTGCCACCTTCCGCCGCCATCTCCCCATCTGGCGCCGTTATTGGGCCGTGCGCCGCCGTGCGTTAGGCGTCGAAACCTTGCATCCCTATGACATTTGGGCGCCGCTGACCGGCGATAAGACCCAGATCAGCTATGAACAGGCCGTTGACATCATCGCCGCCGCGCTGCAGCCGTTGGGCGACGACTATGTGGAAATTTTACGCCGGGGCGCATTGACCGATCATTGGGTGGATGTCTTACCGAACGCCGGCAAGGTGGCCGGCGCATTTTCATCCGGCGCGCCGGGCACGCACCCCTTCATTCTCATGAGCTATCACGGCGACCTTTTCAGCCTCAGCACGTTGGCGCATGAAATGGGCCATTCGATGCAATCGTACCTCACCTGGCAGCGCCAGCCTTATGTTTATGCCGACTACTCGCTGTTTGTGGCTGAGGTTGCCTCCAATTTTCATCAGGCGATGATGCGCGGCTACCTGCTGGCGCAGCCCAATGAGCCAGCCTTCCAGATCGCGGTGATCGAAGAAGGCATGTCCAATTTCTTCCGCTACTTCTTCATCATGCCGATTCTGGCGCAGTTCGAGCTGGAGGTCCATCAGCGCGTCGAACGCGGCCAGGGCGTCACCGCGGATGACATGATCAACATACTGGCCGACCTCTACGCCGAAGGCTTCGGCGACGGGGTTGCCCTGGATCGCGAACGGGTGGGAATCAACTGGGCCTCCTTCGGCCATCTCTTTGCCGACTATTACGTGTATCAGTATGCGACCGGCATTTCCGCGGCCCATGCGCTGGCTGCGCGTATTCTGCGCGGCGACGCAGGCGCGGCCGCGGCCTACCGCGAGTTCCTGGCCGCGGGCAGCTCGCTTTATCCGCTCGATGCGCTCAAACTGGCCGGGGTTGACATGACCACGCCGCAGGCCGTGGAGGATACCTTTGCTGTGCTGGCCGACATGGTTGAGCGCCTGGATAAATTGACCTCGTGACCCCGCCGATTGTCTCGCTGGTAGGTAAGTCCGGCGTGGGCAAGACCACCCTCCTGGAGCAGCTGATCCCGGCTCTGAAGCGCCGCGGCCTGCGGGTGGGGGTCGTCAAGCATCACGGTCATGCCAGCGGCTTCGATCAGCCAGGCAAGGACACCCAGCGTCATGCCGCGGCCGGCGCTGACGTGGTCATCGGCATTTCGCCGGTGCAGGTGGCCGCGTTTTACCAGGTGAATGCAGCGCCCGATGTCGCCGCAATGGTTGCCCGCCTGGGCGCCGGGGTTGATTTGGTCTTGACCGAAGGCTTCAGCCGCGGCCCCTTTCCCAAGATCGAGATCAACCGGGCCGCGCGCAGCGCCAGCTTGCTGTTCGAGCCAGCGGCGCTGCTGGCTGTGGTAAGCGATCAGGCGTTCGATTTGCCGATCCCTTGTTTTGGCCTCGACGCGGCCGAGGCCCTGGCCGATTTCTTGCTGGCCTGGAGCCGCACAGGCTGAACCCATGTTGAGGAGATAGACACGATCATGACAGATCACCGTAAGGCAGCGTTGGCCTTTGCCCAGGCCAATCGCGACCGTTTTCTAAGCGAATACCAGGAATTCCTGAGCATCCCCTCCGTCTCGACCGACCCTGAGCACGCGGCCGACATTCAACGCGCCGCGGCCTGGGTTGCCAACCGCCTGCGCACGATCGGCGTGACGCGGGTGGAGATCATGCCCACGCCGCGCCATCCGGTCGTCTTTGGCGCATGGTCGGGCGCAGGGCCGGCCGCGCCCACCGTGCTGATCTACGGGCACTACGATGTGCAGCCCACCGATCCGCTGGCGCTGTGGACAAGCGACCCCTTTACCCCCACGTTCGTGGGCGACTACATCCATGCGCGTGGCGCGTCCGACATGAAAGGCCAGGTGACCGCGGTGTTGAACGGCATCGAAGCGGCGCTGCACGCTGGCGGCCTGCCGGTCAATCTCAAGTTCCTCATCGAGGGTGAAGAGGAGATCGGCTCGCCGAGTATGGCCGACTTCATTGCCAACCACCGCGAGCTGCTCGCCAGCGACTTCTCCCTGAACGCAGATGCCGGCGGTCTGGTCAACGGCATCCCGGCCATTGGCTACTCGCTGCGCGGCCTGACCTACTATGATTTGATCGTCTACGGCCCCGCGCGTGATCTGCACTCTGGCGGCTTTGGCGGCGTGATTCACAACCCCGCGCAGGTGTTGTGCGACCTGATTGCCGGCATGCACGACGCGGATGGCCGCGTCACGCTGCCGGGGTTCTATGACCGGGTGCGTCCTTTGAGCGCCGAAGAGCGCGCCGAGCTGGCGCGTCTGCCCTACACCGATGAGCATTATCGTCAGCAGGCCGGCGTGACCGCGTTGTGGGGTGAGGCTGATTTCTCGGCCGTGGAACGGATTGGCGCGCGCCCCACGCTCGAAGTCAATGGCATGCTGTCGGGCTTTACCGGCGACGGCTCCAAGACCGTTTTGCCGGCCACGGCCCAGGCCAAAATTTCTATGCGCCTGGTGCCTGACCAGGACCCGCACGATGTGCGCGACCAGCTTCTCAGTTACCTGGCTGCCCATGCGCCTGCGACCGTGCGCTACGAGGTGAAGGAGCTCAACACGGCCTATCCGGTTATCACGGAACGCAGCACGCCTGAAGTGCGCGCGCTGCAGACCGCCCTGCAAACGGTATGGGGCGCCGCGCCGATCTTCACCCGCGGCGGGGGCAGTGTGCCGATTGTGGCTGACCTCAAGCGTGTCCTGAACATTGATTCGGTGTTGACCGGTTTCAGTCAGCCGGGCGACCGCATCCATTCTCCCAACGAGCGCCAGCATCTCCCCAACTGGACCCGTGGCACGGACGCCGTCATTCATTTCTTGTACAACTTACAGAAATAACCCTCTTCGCCCCGTTAGGGCGCATCAGAATCTGACAGATAGATATGTCAAACACGCTCTACACGGCCTCTGCGCCGGGCAAAATTATCCTGATGGGCGAGCATGCCGTGGTGTACGGCCGGCCGGCCATGGCGGCGCCTGTCCATCAGGTGCAGGCCACCGCCACGCTGCGCGTGGAGGACGGCGCAGGCGAGCTGTGGATAGATGCGGCAGACGTAAACCAGCGCTTTGCCCTGTCCGCAGCGCCGACCGCTGATCCGCTGGCGCAGGCAGTGCATCTGGCCCTGGCCCTGCTGCAGCGCTCAGCGCCGGGCGGTGAGCTGCGCGTGCGCTCGACCATTCCCCTGGCTGGCGGCATGGGCAGCGGCGCGGCCGTTTCCACCGCCATCGTGCGGGCCGTGGCCGCGTGGGCCGGGCGCACGCTGCCGCCGGCGACGTTGTCATCCCTGGTGTACGAGGTTGAGCGCCTGCATCACGGCACGCCCAGCGGCATTGACAACACGGTCATCGCCTACGCCCAGCCCGTGTGGTTTGTCAAAGGGCAAGCGCCGCAGCCTTTTGTCATTCCGCACACCTTTTGGCTCGTGATTGCCAGCACCGGCATCGCCAGCCCCACACGCGCCACGGTAGGCGATGTCCGCCGCGGCTGGCAAGCCGATCCGGCCAGCTATGAGCGCTTGTTCGACGAGGTCGCCGAACTGGTCAAGGCCGGGCGCACGGCGATGCTGGCCGGCGATTGGCCGCGCCTGGGCGCGCTGATGACCGCCAATCACGCGCTTTTGGGCCAGATGGGAGTCTCAGCTCCCCTGCTTGACCGCCTGACCGCAACGGCCAATGCCGCGGGCGC
This sequence comes from Chloroflexota bacterium, assembly GCA_036822415.1. Taxonomy (GTDB): domain Bacteria; phylum Chloroflexota; class Anaerolineae; order SSC4; family Amarolineaceae; genus Amarolinea. The sequence continues at coordinate 5,543 of DAISHS010000027.1, read as the reverse complement.
GTTCGGCGCCAAGCTCAGCGGCGGCGGTCGCGGCGGCAACGTCATTGCCCTGGTGGAACCGGCCGTCGCAGAGACGGTTGCGGCCGCGCTGTGCGACGCCGGCGCGGCCGCGCGATGGATCACTCCCGTTGCAAACCCGCCGCCGCCTATCATCCTGTGAACCACGTCATGGACCAACGAACCTTTCTTGAGCTTGCCAGCGCGCAGGGCCAGGTCATCCACATTGACCGGCCGGTTGACCCTTACCTGGAACTGGCCGCGGTCAGCGGCGCCCTCGAAGATGAAGCGCCTGGCCGCATTGTGCGCTTCAGCCAGGTGGTGGGCAGCGAGTATGAGGTGGTTACCGGCCTCTGCGCTGACCGCCGCCACTTCGCGACCAGCCTGGGCTGCGCCGCGCCTGAGCTGATTTTGCGCCTCGCCGCCGCCCTGGCCAATCCGCAGCCGCCGCCCGTGCTGCCAGCCGACCAGGCGCCCTGCCAGGAGGTTATCGAGCTTGCGCCCAACCTGGAGACCATTCCGTTCCTGACGCATTGGGCCAGCGACGCGGGGCCGTATGCCACCGCGGCCGTGCTCTTTACCAACGACCCTGAAACAGGCGCGAACGCCTCTTTTCACCGGGTTTTGCGCCTCGGCCCGCGCCAGGCCGCCTTGCGCCTCGTGGAGCGCCGCGGCACAGACAGCGCCCTGCGCAAAACCCGCGGCGATTTGCCGGTTGCTATCTGCATCGGCCTGCCATTGCACGTTCTGCTGGCCGCCTCCATGGCGCCGCCGGCCGGCGTGGATGAGCTGACCCTGGCGCAGGCCCTGGCGCCCACGCCCCTGGTGCGCTGCCGCACGAATCCGCTGCTGGCGCCGGCCGCCGCCGAGGTGGTGATCGAAGGCCGCTTGACGCACCGCCTGACGGCCGAAGGGCCGTTCGTAGACCTGACGCAGACGCTCGATTTTGTGCGCCAGCAGCCTCTGTTGGAAGTAGATTGCATTACCCATCGTCGCCGCCCTTTGTATCATGCGCTCCTGCCCGGACGCCTGGAGCACAAGCTGTTGATGGGGATGCCGCGCGAGCCAACGATCTTTCATGAGGTCAACCAGGTTTGCCGCTGCCTCAACGTCCATATCACGCCGGGCGGCGCCAGCTGGCTCCATGCCGTGGTGCAGATTGCCAAACAGACGCCTGACGATGGCCGCCGGGCGATCGAAGCGGCCTTCCGCGGTCATACCTCGCTCAAGCATGTGGTGGTGGTGGATTCTGATATTGACCCCTTCAATCCCGCGGATGTGGAATGGGCCATCGCTACCCGTTTTCAAGCGGGCCAGGGACTGCATGTTTTTCAGAACCAGCCTTCCAGCTCGCTCGACCCCTCGGCGCTGCATGTTCCCGGCCAGAAGTCACGTTCGGACAAAGCAGGCGTGGATGCCACCATCTGCTGGGATACACCGACCGGTCCCCGCGAACCGGCCGCCTATCGAAAAGTGGTTTTCCCAACCGTTGACCTCAATCGCTATCGTTCAACGTAACCCAAGCCGCCGGTTTATGCGGGCAGATGATGAGATGACAGGTAGAGATAAGTATGGAGAGAAGATGAAAAATAGATCAACCGTGGAATCGGATGGACGTAGCAGGCCAGCGCCGCCAGCCAGGTCAGATCTGCTGCGCACGTTTATCGCGGTAGAACTGGATGCCGCGGCGCGCCGTCAATTGCAGTCACTGCAGGCCGCTTTGCAAGCGCGCGTGGCGCCGGGCCTTGTGCGCTGGGTAATGCTGGAGAATATCCACATCACGCTGAAGTTCCTGGGTGAGACGCGCCCGGAGCAGGCGCCGGTTGTGGCCGCAGCTTTGGACGGCATCGGCCCCATGCTGACGCCCTTTCAAGTGACGCTCGCTGGCCGCGGCTGTTTTCCCAATTTCAAGCGCCCGCACGTCATCTGGGCCGGACTGGTGGATCACGGTCAGCGCTTGCAGAAGCTGGCTGAAGCGGTTGAAAAAAGCGTGGCGCCGTTAGGCTGGCCCACCGATGCGCGACCGTTCAGCCCGCATTTGACCCTGGGCCGTGTCAATGACCATGCGACCAGTCGCGAACGCGCGGAGCTGGGCGCCGTCATCGAAGCGTTGGAGGTGGGTGAACTGTCCAGGCTGCCGGTGTCCACCCTCTACTTCATGCGCAGCGAGCTGCAGCCAGGCGGGCCACGCTACACCGTGCTGAGGGAGGTAAAGCTGGGCGCGGCATAGCTTCAGGGCCTGGATTCATCATTCAGCGGCGGCCCTGGCTGCGTGAAGGTCTGCGCGGGGCGGCGCTCCGCCGCGCTGAGCGGCTGTTCGCTTTTGACGCCGCCTCCCATGTGCAGCAAGGCGGCCAATGCGCCGAAGACGAGGGTGGCAAGCAAGAAGCTGAAGAGAGCCTGGCCGGCCACGCCGGCCAGCTGGGCCTGCATCTGCCCCGGCCAGTCAGGCTGGAAGCCAGCCGCCGCCCACAGGCCGCTGACGCCCTGGCCCGTGACGCCCAGGTAGGACGCGGCCCCGACGCCGTTCCAGCCCTGCCCAAAGCGACCATCAGCCAAGAGGGCCAGGCCGAGCAGTCCATTGAGCGCGCCGATGCCAAAGACGCTGACACTGCCTGTGCGGTCATCGAGCCGCAGCACCTCGTCCACCAGATAGCCGAGCAGGGGAACGAGCAGGCCGCTGAGCGCGCCGAGCGCCAGCGCGGCCCAGGGCGGCACGAATCCGGCCACGGCCATGCCGCTGATCACGCCGGCCAGCAGCCCCCGCGCAGCCATCAGCGGATCGGCGTGACTGGTGGCAAACCAGGTGTAAGCGATGGGCAGCAGCGCGCCGCCGGCGCCGGCCAGAATGACATTGACCGCGGGCAGCGCAAGCGACAGGCGCGTCCAATCGAGCAGCGGGTTGCTCAGCGTCCATCCCACCGCGCCGGCCAACACCAGGCCCGCGCCGGTGATGGTGAGCAGCGGCAGATGCACCGGCGGCAGCGGCGTCACCTCCGCGGGGGCGCGTCGCGGCCGGCGGGGCAGAAAAATCAAGATGCCGGCCAGGGCCGTGGCCGCGCCAACCAGAAAGACCGGCCCGGCATTGGCAAAATCCACCAGACCATGCCCCAGGCCGAGATTGCGGCCCAGGTTGGTCAGCCAACCGCCGCCCGCGCTCCAGTTGCCTGCCAACGGGTAAAGCAGACCGCCGCTGAGGAGGCCGCCAATCAGGGTGACGGGCGCGGGGGTGCGCCCACGCAGGGCCAGCAGTGGAATCAACGTTGCCGTGATGACCCAGGGGAGGCGGCTGAGAAAGAGGAGGTAGGCGTCCGCGCTGGCGCCGGCGCCGAGCAGGCCAAAGCCGCTTAGACCGGCCATGCCCCAGCCGACGCCCCAGCTTTCGTTGAGGGCCGACCACTCCCAGACCAGCTCGTTGAAGCCAGGGCGTCCATCTACCAGGCCAATGCCGCCAAATTGCAGGGCGAAGCCAATGGCCCAGTAGCTGAGCGCCGCCAGGCCAACGGCCGCCAGCAGGGTCAAGGTGGCCTGGCGGGCCTGTTCCGATTCGAGGCCGCCGGCAATCAGCAGCGTGAGGCCGAGCGGCAGAAGCAGCGCCAGGGCGCTGCCAAAGACTGACAGCACGAGGGCAGAATTAGGATCCGTTAGCGACGCTGCTTGGGCAGGGAAGGGCACGATCAGACTGGCAAGCAACGCAACGGCCAGGCACCGGCAGATGTGCATGAGGGTAATCTCCTGGCGCACGTGGATGTGCGCGCTCAATTTTGGCCCATCAATGGATGACAAAATTTTCATCTTGAGGGCAAGTGTACCAGAGATTAGGTCAAGGCCAAAATGGCCGGACAAGGGTTGCAACGATTTTATGAAAGATCGCGCGATTTCGTGGGGATTGGGGGTGGCTGCGTTGGCGCTGTATAGCTGGAGCGCTGCGCCCACCGTCGCGACGGTGTTCGATGACAGCCTGGAATTCCAGGTTGTTCTACCCACCCTGGGCATTGCCCACCCCACCGGCTACCCGTTGTACACCTTACTCGGTTGGCTGTGCACACGCCTTCTGCCGCTGGCTGATGCCGCCTATCGAGCGAACCTGTTTTCGGCCCTGGCGGCCGCGTTGACGGTGGCGTTGCTCTACCGGCTGCTGTTGCGCATCACCGGCGCACGCTTTGCCGCGCTGACGACTGCTGGCGTCTTTGCTCTCTCGCCTTTGTGGTGGTCGCAGGCCACGCTGGCCGAGGTTTACGCGCTGCATGGGCTGTTCGTGACGGCGCTTTGGTGGGTGGCCTTCGATGACCGCCCCGGCCGGATCGGTGCGGGTCTGCCCGTTGCTTTGCCTCTATCCCTGCTGCTGCTCAGCGGCCTGGCTTTGACGCATCACCGCATGACCCTTTTGCTGGCGCCTGGCCTGGCGCTGTGGGCCGGCTTGCGGATGTGGGACGCCCGCCGTCCAGGCAATCTGGGCGCTTGGCTCAAGACCATCGCCCTGGCCGCGCTTTTTTTGCTGGCGCCGCTGCTGCTTTACGCCTACGTCTGGCTGCGCGGCCAGGCAATCCCCACCACGGCCGGGGTCTGGCTCAACCGCTGGCCGGCCTTCTGGGAGCACGTCACCGCCAGCGCTTATGGCGCCTTTTTTGCCGGTCATTCCGCCAGCCGCGGCGTTGCGCCAGACGTGGCGCAGCTCCTGCTGGCGCAGTTTGGCCCCGCAGCCGTCCTGCTGGGGGTATGGGGCTTGTTGCCCTGGCCGTTGCAGGGGCGGCGCTGGCTGGCGCTGGCGCTGACGCTGGCCGCGCAGACGGCCTTTGCCCTGAGCTATCAAACGGCCGATGCGGCCGTCTTTTTTACGCCGGTGGCGCTGCTGTTCACCCTCTTTGTCGCGGCCGGCCAGGTGCAAGCGCAAGATACCGTGCTGCTCTGGCTGGCGCAGTGGCGCCGGGCCGGGCTGCGCCTGCCTGGCCGTTTCACCTGGTATCGTGCGGCCCTGCAAGTTTTCCTGGCCTTACTGGTGGCCTGGGTTCCTGTCCGTCAGGCCTGGGCCGTGCTCAGCGCCGCGCCGCCCGCGCCGCAAACCTGCGAAGAGGTCCTGGCCGTGGGGGCGCCGCCGGCCCTGTCGCCCAATCGCCGCGCCGATTGGCGCGTCTTCGATTGCGCGCAGGACATTCTCAGCCAGCCGCTGGAGCCAGGCGCGGCCGTGATTGGCTTGCTGGGCGAAATCACCCTGCTGCGCTATTTTCAGCAGACGGCGGCGCAGCGCCCTGATCTGCTCACCCTGGTCGCCGACGCCGAAGCTGACCGCCGCGCGGCGGTGCTGGCGACGCTGGCGGAAGGGCGCCCAACCTACCTGCTGCGTCCTCTCGACGGCCTGCTGGCGTCTGGCCTGGCGCTCGACGCGGTCGGCCCCTTGCTGCGCGTGCGCACAGCGGGCATGGCGCCTGCGCCCGAACCGCCCCCGCTGGCGCGGGCGGTCGCCATCACGCCCGGCCTCGACATTCTGGCCGCGGCGAGCTGGCCCGTGGCCGCGCATGGCGGGCGGGTGCAACGGATCGGCCTGG
>DAISHS010000026.1:0-22257 GCA_036822415.1 Chloroflexota bacterium | reverse complement strand
CCGATCTGCCCCCAGTTTGAAATGCACCCCGCGCCCGCCAGGATGCTTGACCAGGCGGCGCGACGGTGCTAAAATGGCGGCGCTGGCGCGCGGGGAAGGCGTTTGGCCTTTGTTTGTGTTCAGAATGTCGCCCTGCCCGGCGCTCAAGCGCCCATAATCTGGTTTACGCTGCGCGATAGATGTAAGCGCAGCAAATATCCTGTTTCGTGAGGAAGATGGACGTATGACAAGCGAAGCGCCCGATTTCTCGTTGCCCAAAACCTACGACTTCAAGGCAGCCGAAGAACGCCTTTATGCCTGGTGGGAGCGCAGCGGCTGGTTCAAGCCTGAGAACGCGCCGCAGCCCGACGGCGACCCCTTTGTGATTTCAATTCCGCCGCCCAATGTCACCGGGGAATTGCACCAGGGCCATGCGCTCTTTGTAACCCTGGAAGACCTGATGATCCGTTATGCGCGGATGCGCGGCAAGGCCGCGCTGTGGGTCCCCGGCACCGATCATGCGGGCATTGCCACCCAGCTGCAAGTTGAGCGCAAACTGCGCCAAGAAGGCGCCAGTCGGCAGGAAATCGGCCGCGAACGCTTTGTGCAGGAATGTTGGGACTGGAAGGCCAAATATCACGGCCGCATTACCGGCCAGCTGCGCCGTTTGGGCGCCAGCTGCGACTGGGAACGCGAACGTTTCACGATGGACGATGGACTCAACGCGGCGGTGCGCGAAGCCTTTGTGCGTCTCTATCGCATGGGCTTGATTTATCAGGCTGAATACCTGGTCAACTGGTCGCCGGGCTTGCAGACCGCCGTGTCCGACGTGGAAGTGGAATACAGCGAAGAGCAGGGCACGCTTTACTACTTCAAATACCCCATTGCCGGCGCTAACCTGGAGGATGGCGCTGGCATTGGCTACATCCCCGTCGCCACCACGCGGCCAGAAACGATCCTGGGCGATAGCGCCGTGGCCGTGCACCCGGAGGATGAGCGCTACCGCGACCTGATCGGCGCCACCTGCCTGGTGCCTATCCTCAAGCGCACCATTCCAGTCATTCATGACACCTATGTGGATCGTGAGTTTGGCACCGGCGCGCTCAAGATCACTCCAGGCCATGATGTGAATGACTTTGCCATCGGCCAACGCCACGGCTTGCAGATCATCAACGTCATGAACAAGGACGCAACCCTCAACGCCAACGCCGGCCCCTATGCCGGCCTGGATCGCTTCGAATGTCGAAAACGCCTGTGGGCCGACATGGAAGCGGCCGGCCTGACGATCAGGACTGAGCCATACGCCATGCAGGTGCCTCGTTCGCAGCGCGGCGGTGAGGTGATCGAGCCGCTGGTGAGCAAGCAGTGGTTCGTCAACACCAGGGCCATGGCCGAGCTGGGCCTGGCCGCCGTGCGCAGCGGGCGCATCCAGATCGTGCCGGAGCGTTTCAACAAAATTTACTACAATTGGCTCGAAAACATGCGCCCCTGGTGCATCAGCCGCCAGCTCTGGTGGGGGCACCGCATCCCCATCTGGTACGGGCCGGACGGTCAGCCGTTCTGCGCGCGCGATGAGCAGGCTGCGGCCGCGCAGGCTCGCCTGCATTACGGCCACGACGTGAGCCTGGTGCAAGATGAGGATGTGCTTGACACCTGGTTCAGCTCCGGCCTCTGGCCCTTCAGCACCCTGGGCTGGCCGGCTGACACCGCCGATCTGCGCCGCTTCTATCCCACCAACGTCCTGGAGACCGGCTACGACATCCTGTTCTTCTGGGTGGCGCGCATGGTCATGATGGGGCTGCTGTTGACCAATGACGCGCCCTTCACCACGGTCTACCTGCACGGGCTGGTGCGCGACGAACATGGCCGCAAGATGTCCAAGACCTTTGGCAACGTGATTGATCCCATTGCCGTGATGGATGAGATGGGCACCGATGCGCTGCGCTTTACGCTGCTGACCGGTTCGTCGCCGGGCAACGACATGAACCTGAACGTCGAGCGTGTGCGCGGTAACCGCAACTTCGCCAACAAGATCTGGAACGCGGCCCGTTTTGTCCTCAGCAACCTGGAACGCCTGCCGGCTACGGCATCATCGGCCGCGCCCCAAACCACCCTGGCGCAGCGTTGGATTCGCAGCCGCCTACAAAACGTGATCGCTGAGGTGACGCGCCTGTTCGAGACCTACCAGTATGGCGAGGCTGGGCGCCAGGCGTATGATTTTCTGTGGGGAGAGTACTGCGACTGGTACATCGAGATCGCCAAGAATGAGCTGAACGATCCGGCCACGGCCCTCAGCGCCGGCCGGACGCTGCTTGAGGTGTTGGAGCAGGCTCTGCGCCTTCTGCATCCCTTCATTCCCTTCGTCACCGAGGAGATTTGGCAGCATCTGCGCGCCTTTTGCTTGCAGCAGCCCGCCTTCGGGCTAACAGACTGGCCCGCGGCGCTGATCGTGCAGCATTGGCCGCAGGTTGACCCCGCGCAGATGGACGCCGCGGCGCTCGATCATTTTGCCCGCCTGCAGGACGTGGTGCGCGCGATCCGCAACGCCCGCGCCGAGGCCAGGGTGGAGCCGGGCCGCCGCATCACGGCCCTGGTGGCTGCCGGCGAGTTCAGCGACTTGTTCAGCGCGCAGCGCGAGGCGTTGGTCAATCTGGCGCGGCTGGAAGCGAGCACACTGCTGGTTGCGCCCACGCTGCCCGCGCCCGAGCAGGCGGTCACCCTGGTGGCCGGCGGTGTGGCCTGCTACCTGCCGCTGTCTGGCCTGATTGACCTGGAAGCCGAACGCGCACGCTTGCAGGCCGAGCTAGACCAGGTGACGGCCAATGTGGAACGCGTGGAACGCACCCTGGCCAACGCCGGCTTCGTGGGCCGCGCCCCGGCCGATGTGGTCGCGCGTGAGCGCGCTCGCCTGGCCGAATGGCAGCAGCAGCAGGCCAATCTCGCTGCCCGTTTGGCCGCCTGGAACGCGTAAGTTCGACCCGCGCGAACGGGGGCCTGCGCCTGTCGTCAGGCCCCCATGAAGGGAAATCGTGTGAACACAACCCGTCAGCGGATGGACGCCAGCCCTTCGCTGCCTGATTGGGATCAAGTGGAAACGCAGGCCGCTGAATTGCTGGCCGCCTATCTGCGCATCAACACGACGAATCCACCCGGCCAGGAAGCCGCGGCTGCGGCTTTCCTGGCCGATGTTTTTGCGCAGCACGGCATCGCGGCGCAGGTGGCCGAAGCCGCGCCGGGCCGCGCCAATCTGCTCGCCATTCTGCCTGCCGCTGACCCCGGTGCACGCGCCGCGCCAATCCTCCTCACCCACCACATGGATGTCGTAACGGCCGATCCCGCCGAATGGTCGCTCGACCCTTTCGGCGGCCTGGAGCGCGACGGCTGTCTTTACGGTCGCGGCGCCCTGGACACCAAGGGGCTGGGCATCATGCACCTGCTGGCCATGCTCCTGTTGCAGGCCAGCGGCCGCCCACGCCAGCGCTCTGTGCTTTACCTGGCCGTTGCCGACGAGGAAGTCAACAGTGTGCATGGCATGGTTTGGGCGCTCAACCATTGGCGCGAGGAGCTGGCGGGCGCCATTGCTTGGGGTGAAGGCGGCATGGGCCTGCGCGGCGTGCTCGGCCCTGCGCCTTTCTTCGGCATTGCCACGGCTGAAAAGCTCAGCCTGACCTTGCGCCTGCGCGCGCACGGGCTGTCCGGCCACGGCTCCAGCCCGCACCGTCAAAACGCCAACGAGATTCTGGCCCAGGCTATTGTACGCCTGGTCGCCTGGCAGCCGCCGCTCGAGATCACGCCGGTTACGGCCGAGATGATGCAGCAGGCTGGCCCTCTGCTCGGCGGCTGGCGCGGCTGGCTCCTGCGTCAACCAGCCCTGCGCCTGCCCGCGTCTCTCTACGGCGCCCTGCTGGCGTCGCAGCCGCTGTTCGCAACCATGCTGCGTGACACCGTCAGCGTGACGATCGTGCGCGGCGGTGATAAAGACAATGTCATTCCTGGCCTTGCCGAGGCGACGCTGGACGTGCGCCTGCTGCCGGGGCGTGAGCCTGACGCGTTCATCGCCCGCCTCGAAGAGGTTGTGCAAGACCCACGGGTGCAGGTCGCCGTGCTGGATGCGCCGATCGCAGCGCCGGCGTCGCCCATCCGCAATCCGCTCTACGCTGCGCTCAGCCGCGTCATTCAGCGCCATGTGCCAGACGCGCAGGTTTGCCCCATCCAGCTGACTGGCTGCACCGATGGACGCTGGCTGCGCCGCCAGGGCCTGCCCACCTACGGTTTGGCCCCCATCCTCGTGGATGAAGCCGATTTGGCCGGTATTCACGGCCCTGATGAACGCATCAGCCGCGCCAATCTGCGCTTGGGCGTCCGCATCGTCTTCGAGACACTGCGGGCGCTCTGCTGCGCGGCTGACGCGGCTGAGGAAAATGGCGCGTAAGTTGTCAAGGCGCAAGCGCGCCGCCCCAGGGAAGCCGTCTCTTCTTAGAACAGCCCCATGACACGCCCCTGCTCGTCCAGGTCCACGTTCATGAAGGCGGGCTTGGAAGGCAGACCAGGCATCGTGCGCATTTCACCGCACAGGGGATAGATAAAGCCGGCGCCGACGGACGCGCGCACCTCACGCACAGGCAAGGTGAAATCCTTCGGCACGCCCTTCCAGGTCGGCTCGTGCGACAAGGATAGATGCGTCTTGGCCATGCAGATCGGCAAGTTGCCGAACCCTGCCTCTTCGTAGGCTTTCAGCTGCTGCTCGGCCTTGGGATCATAAACCACATCTTTGGCGCCATAGACCTTGGTGGCAATGGTTTCGATCTTTTGCTTGAGCGTTAGTTCCAGCGGATAGAGGAACTGGAAGTCTGCGGGGTCTCCCTGCTGGCAGGCATCCATGACCGCCTGGGCCAGTTCCGTGGCGCCCTCGCCTCCTTCGGCCCAGTGATCGCTCATCACGGCCGCGGCCGCGCCGGCCTCTTGCGCGGCCCGCTTGACCACCTCGACCTCGGTCGCCGTATCGTAGGTGAAACGGTTGACCGCCACCACCACCGGCACCCCGTACAGCCGCGCAATCTCGATGCAGCGCTGCATATTGGCCACGCCCTTCTCCAGCAGCGGCAGATTTTCTTCCGTGTACGCCTTGTCCAGGGCGCGCCCGGCCACCACCTTTGGCCCACCGCCGTGCATCTTGAGCGCCCGAATCGTTGCCACCAACACGACGCAGTTGGGGCGCAGACCAGAGTAGCGGCACTTGATGTCCATAAATTTTTCCATGCCGATGTCCGCGCCGAAGCCCGACTCAGTCACGACATAGTCGCCCAGCTTGAGGGCGATCTGGTCGGCCAGGATCGAAGAGTTGCCGTGGGCGATGTTGGCAAATGGGCCGGCGTGAACGAAGGCCGGCTGCCCTTCCAGGGTTTGCATCAGATTGGGCATGATGGCGTCCCGCATGATGACCGCCAGCGCGCCGGCCGCGCCCAGGTCTTCCGCAGTAACCGGCTTGCCCTGCTTGCTGTAACCGATGACCATGCGGCCCAGCCGCGCCCGCATATCCTTCAGCCCGGTGGTCAGCGCCAGAATCGCCATGATCTCCGAAGCCACCGCAATATCGAAGCCCGACGCGCGCGGGCGGCCGTCTGTCTTATCGCCCAGGCCCAGGACGATGCTGCGCAGCGCCCGATCGTTGACATCGAGGACGCGCTGCCAGGTGATGGCGTAGGGGTCAATCGCCAGACGCCGCAGGCCCATGCCGGTCAGTTTGGCATCGTCGTAGCTATCCTCGTGCAAAATGCGTGCATCAATCGCCGCCGCCAGCAGGTTATTGGCCGCGGTGACCGCGTGAATGTCGCCGGTCAGATGCAGGTTGAAGTCTTCCATCGGCACGATCTGCGAATAGCCGCCGCCCGCGGCCCCGCCCTTGATGCCGAACGTCGGCCCCATCGAAGGCTGGCGGATGCAGGTGATGGCGCGCTGCCCCAACAGGCCCAGCGCCTGTGTCAGGCCGACGGTGGTGGTGGTCTTACCCTCGCCCAACGGCGTCGGGGTGATGGCGGTCACGTCAACATACTTGCCATTGGGGCGGTTCTTGAAGCGTGGATCGTCAAGGACATCGAGGTGAACCTTCGCTTTGTACTTGCCGTAGAGGTCAATATCATCAATGGTCAGGCCCAGCGACTCGGCGATGTCGAGAATGGGCAGCATCGTGGCCGACTGCGCAATGTTGAGATCGCTCGGCACTGGCTTTACTTTTCGAACTGGCATCTTGTCCCTCCGTGGACGCTCGCGTCTTTGCGATAGGATCTGCGCAACAGCCATCTGGTCAAGGGATGGCTTCAGCATGACAACTTCTGTGCGTGGTTCATCATACGCCACTTGCCGACTAACCTGCCATGACCTACATCAGTCAGGGTGTTGACCGCGGCGCTCGTTGCCGCTCAATTTTCAGGGGGCGTTTCCGCCGTCAACACCAGGTCGCCGGAGCGCTCAGGGTCGAAGGGGGAACCATCCAGGGAACCGAAATGGCGCAGGTTGACGAAGCCGGCGCGGGTCAGCGCGTGATCGAGGTCCGCGGCCAGCAGGGGGCGCTGCAGCGTGCTGTTGACGCGCACCGACCAGGCGTCGTTCTGGCGCTCGAAGAGGGCCGTGTGAAAGGTGATGAACTCGGCGCCGTAATCGGCAAAGCGCCAGACCAGGCTGTCGGCTGTGCCGTTGGCGGCAAAGAAGCGCGGCTGCGTTTTCAGGCGTTGGTCATAGTTCAGGTTGTGTACGATCAGCACGCCGCCAGGGCGCAGGCGTTGGCGCATTTGTTGGATCGCTTGTTCCAGCGCCGCCAGCGAGAGGAGATGCGGCAGCGAGTTGCCCAGGCAGATCACGGCATCGAACGTCTCTGGCACAGTTTGTTCCAGATGCTCGAAGTCACTGACCACGAACGACACGTTGACGTTGGCCTGCGCGGCGTGCTGGCGCGCCCGCGCAATCATCAGCGGGCTGATATCCGCGCCGGTCGCGGTCAGCCCCGCCTGCGCCAGGGCGATGGCGTGCCAGCCGGTGCCGCAAGCCACGTCGAGCACGCGCTGGGCCGCATGGGCGCTGAGCATTTGCTGCAGAAAGGGCAGCTCGAAGGCCAGCCGGCTGCGCCAGTCGGTCATGACATCGAAAAGCTCAGCCAGGCGATCATAGAATTCAGTGCTGGTTAATGGGTTCATCACCGTCTCGCTTTCTTTGTGGCAACGATCAATAGGGCGCGCCCGCGCCCGTTCACAAACCGGTCGCTCGGGCGCAGACGCCGCCATGACTTTACTCGCGTGCGCGCATTTCGTCAACCCACCGCGCTGTGGTAAAATCTGGCCCATGAAGGCTGAAATCGTCACCATTGGCACAGAACTGCTGCTCGGACAGATCGTTGACACCAATGCCGCTTACCTGGCGCAGCAGCTGGCCGCTATCGGCGTTGACCTCTACTACAAAACCACCGTAGGCGATAACGTCGAGCGTATCGCCGGGGTCATTCGACAGGCCAGCCAGCGCAGCGATGTGGTCATTACCAGCGGCGGCCTGGGCCCGACGGTGGATGATATGACCCGCGAGGCCATTGCGCAAGCCACGGGGCGCCGGCTGGAGTTTGCACCCGACGCCTGGGACGAGATCAAGGCCATGTTTGCACGCTGGGGGCGCCAGCCCGATGAAAACAATCGGCGTCAGGCGTTGTTGCCCGCCGGCAGCCTCAAGGTGACCAACCCGGTAGGCACGGCGCCGTCTTTCATCCTGGACACCGGCGCCAGCACGATCATCAGCCTGCCTGGCGTGCCCCGCGAACTGAAGCACCTGATGGAGAACGTCGTCGTCCCCTACCTGCGCCAGCGCCTGGGTGCACAGCCGCCCATCATCAAGTCACGCGTGCTGCGCACATGCAGCATAGGCGAGAGCAACGTTGACACCCTCATCGGCGACCTGGAAACGTTGACCAATCCCACCGTCGGCTTGTTGGCGCACCCTGGGCAGACCGATATTCGCATTACGGCCAAGGCGACAACGGTGGCCGCGGCTGACGCGCTGATCGCGCCCATCGAGGCCCAGATTCGCCAACGCCTGGGCGCTTTCATCTACGGCGTTGATCGGGAGTCGCTCGAAGAGGTGGTCGCCCGCCTGTTGCTGCAACAGGAGAAAACCCTGGCGATCCTCGAATCAAACACGGCCGGCGCGCTGGCCGACTGGGTGCGCGCCACGCCCTATGCGGCGACGGTCCTACGCGCCGGCCTGGTGGCGTCCGACCTGCCAGCCTTGATGGGCGCGCTGCCCGATATCGCGCCTGACAGCCTCTGGCCTTCGGCGGCGCTGGCGGCGAGCGCGGCCCGCACGGTGCAGCGCCGCGTGGGCGCGGACTATGTCCTGGCCGTGATCGGCACGATGCAAGCGCACGAAACCTTTTACAGCGACGAGCGCGGCGAATCGTACCTGGCGCTGCTGCACCCCAACGGCTTGCTGACGCGGCATTTTTCCGTCGGCGGCGGCGGCGAAGTGACGCAACGCTGGATTGGCAACCGCGCGCTCGATCTGCTGCGCCGCGTCATCCTGGGCCTGCTCACGGAAAGCGTTGCCTGACATGAGCACGATAGCCGTCACGGGCGCATCCTCACCGCTGGGCATGGCGCTGCTGCGCCTGTTGGACGCTGATCCGACGGTGACGCGCATCGTTGCCCTGGATGTGCAGCCGCCCGCGCTGGAATCGCCCAAACTCAAGTTTTACGAAGCTGACAGCCACGGCCCCCTGCGCAGTGGACTGGAGAAGTTCAAAGCGACGCGGGCTGTCCACCTGGAGCTGTCATTGGATTCGCGCGCTGAGGCCGCGCGGCGTCGCGCCAACGTGAGCGGCAGCGCCAGTTTTTTGACCGCCTGCCTGGCCGCGCAAACGGTGGAAGCGGCGCTCCTGCTTTCCAGCACCCTTGTCTACGGCGCGCAACCGACCAGCGTCGCGCGTGTGACCGAGGAAATGCCCCTGGGGGCAACGGCCCTGCCGCTGGCGCAACAGCTGCAGGAAGTCGAGCGCCAATGCCAGACCTATCGCGACCGCTACCCGCAGATGAAGGTCAGCTGCGCGCGCCTGGCCCCGGTGACCGGCGCGCAGCCCGATCATTTCATCTTGCAGGGCGTGCTCAAACCGGCGGCCGCCCTGGGGCAGATCAATCCAGACTTGCAGCTCGTGCATGTAGAAGATGCGGCCCGCGCGCTGCACACCCTGATCGGCGGCAACGCCAACGGCGCGTACAACGTCGCCGCGGATGACGCCATTTCGCTGCGAGCCGCCTGGCAGCAGCTTCATGTCAACCCGCCGGGGCGGGCGTCCGCGCTGCTGAGCCTGGCGCAGCGCTTGCCAGCAGGAGAGCTTGAGGCCTGGCGCGCCACGCGCCCGGTTGACAACCAGAAGCTCACGCGCGAATTCAATTTTACTTATCGTTACACATCGTCACAGGCGCTCAGCGCCCTGGCGTCTGCGATCTAAGCTGAGCGAGGTTTCATGCCGTCATCATCCACCCCAACCCGATCGCCCAAACACAACCCTTCACCGGCCAAACGGACTGCGTCGTCGTCGCGCCGCCCGACCCAGAGACGCTCGCCGCCGCTTCCGCCGGTCTACGTCCAGCGTTACGGCCTCATGATCGCCCTGCTGCTGGTGATCGTTGGCTTCCTGCTCGTGGTGGGCAGCGCACGCGCCCTGCGCAACGCCGGGGCGACGGGGAGTTTGTCCGCAAGCGACGCTGACCGCGCGGCCGCGCGTCAATTCTTGCATGCCACCGCCTACCTCACGAACACGCAAAATATCCTGATCCTCGGTTCGGACAAACGCACCGATGAGGCCATGTGGCGCACCGATGTCATCATGCTGGCCGCGATTGACCGCGTCAGCGGCCGCGCGGCCGTCATCAGCCTGCCGCGCGATCTGTACGTTGATATTCCGAACTACGGTCCTGGGCGCATCAACACGGCCGATTTCATCGGCAGCGCCGAGGGCAAATCGCCCCAGGCCGGCGTGCAAACCTTGCGCGACATCATCGAGCGCGACCTCAGCATTGAAATTGATAACTACGTGCGCATTGATTTCGATGGCTTCAAGCAGGTCATTGATAGTTTGGGCGGCGTAGATGTCGAGGTTGACTGCCCGCTGGAAGACCCCTACTTGCTCGAGGCGATCGGCGTCGAGCGTATCGAGCCGGGTCAACATCACATGGACGGCAATTTTGCCCTGGCTTACGTGCGCACACGCCGCCAGGGAGGCGATTTCGATCGCGCCCGCCGCCAACAACGCTTGCTGATGGCCGTGCGCAATCGCGCCCTCTCCACCAACCTTATCACGCGCCTGCCGCAGCTGCTGCCCGCGACCCTGCGCACGGTGGAGACCGACATGAATCCGTTGGAAATGGCCTCGTTGGGGCGCTGGATGGTCAGCCTCGACCTGGCCAAGCTCAAAGGATTTGTCATTGACGCCAACATGACGTCGTTCGAAACGCTGCCCTCCGGCGAGCAGGTGCTCAAGCCAGACTGGGCCTCCATTCACCAGGCGATTGCCAACCTGTTTAGCGCGGACACCAAGCCCTTGCTCGAAAGCAGCGATCGTTCCTGGTATTGTCCGGGCATCGAAGAAATGACGCCGACGCAGTGAAGTTGTTGCCGTGAGGTTGTTGCCGTGAGGTTTTTCATGAAACATGCGCGATCTTTTTACGACCAGGGCGCGCCTGCGCATGACCGCGTGCGCAGACCAACGTCCAGCGTTTTGTTGACGTTGCTGCTGGCGGCGGTCGTTGCCCTGACGAGCTGCGCGCAGCCGCTTCCCGCGCCGTTGGCGTCTACCGCGCCGCCGCCGGCTGACAGCTCGGCGACGCCGCTCCCCGCAGCCGCGCCAACGGCCAGCGTTTCGCCGACTGCCACGCGCCCTTTTCTGCCGACCTTCACCCCGACGCCAGGCGCAACGCCGCGCCCTTTGCAGCAGACGACCAATCTGCTCATTCTTGGCTCTGACCGGCGCGGCGGCAAAGGCACCGGACGCACCGACGTCATGATCCTGGTGGCGGTTGATTTTGCCAATAAACGGGTGGGCGTGATCAGCATTCCTCGCGATCTATTTGTGCAGATTCCAGGCGTCGGCCGCGAGCGCATCAACACCGCCGATGTCTATGGCGAGCGCCAACAACCCGGTAATGGCATCAACCTGGTGAAACGCACGATCTCCGACAACCTGGGCCTGCCGGTTGACAAGTTTGTGCGCGTCGACTTTGGCGGGTTCGAGCAAATTGTGGACACGTTGGGCGGCATCACGGTGACGATGGACTGCCCCTTGCACGAACGCTGGGCCGACCCATCTGCCCCTGGCGGCGTCGTCGTCCTGGACTATGAGCCTGGCGATCATGCGCTGGATGGTCAGCATGCCTTGTGGTATGTGCGCACGCGGCGCCGCGGCAACGATTTGGACCGCGCCCGCCGCCAACAGCGCGTCCTGCTGGCGCTCAAGGGCCGCGCCGAGGAAGTCAACCTGCTGCCCAAAGTGCCGGCCCTGTTCAGCGCGCTGCGCGATAATGTGGACACCGATCTGAATCTGCTGGATGTTCTGAGCCTGGCCCGCCTGGGCGTCGAACTGAAGCGCACCGACATTCACAGCCGCGTCTTTGACTTTCAGATGGCTCAGCCGTATACTACGCCGGGCGGCGCAGCCGTGCTCTTACCGAACAAGACGGCGATTCGCAAGGCGTTCGATCAGATTTGGGATGCGCCGGACGTTATCACATCAACCGACCGCCAACAAAACTGCCCGTAAACAGACCACGGGGATTGATGATACTTGACCCTGGAGACGAAGGCCCGCAGTGTTGCGTAACCTGCGCCCTTCGTCATTCGTTTTGTGAGGGGAGTTCTTTTCCTCTTATCACGCCTGAGAACGCGAGAACATAGAGCGTCATGAAGAGTTTTTTCATCTATCGGCGCATGGTTGCGCAACGTTTGCTGCCCGTTTTGCTGCTCGTTACCCTGGCGACCGCCTGCGTGCCTGGCATTGGGCCAGCGCCGACGCCAACGCCTACGAATGTCCCCACGCCGACGCCGGAGCCATCCGCCACCGCGACCGCGCTGCCGCCCACGTTGACCCCCACCTCCACCGCGGCGCCTACGGCAACCGCGCTGCCAACGGACACACCAACCCTTGCCCCGACCGCCACCAGCACCACCCTGCCGACAGCGACGGCGCCGGTTTCCGCCACTGCGGACATTACGGCCACCGCGACGCTGACCGACGGTTTGCGCCCGCACGCCCTGGATTCCACCTTCAACATTTTATTGCTTGGCTCTGACCAGCGCCCTGGCGATCACACCTGGCGCACCGACACGATTATCATCGCCGCCGTTGATTGGGCGCACGATCGCGTGGGCGTCATCAACATCCCGCGCGATTTGTGGGTGAACATTCCCGGTTACGGCGAGTCGCGCATCAACATGGCCGACTTCGTGGGCGAAAAAGAGATCAAGTATCCAGAAGGCGGGCCGGCGCTGCTGGGGCGCGTGATTTCCGAAACCCTGGGGATCCGCACCGACCGCTTTGCGCGCATGAATTTGCAGGCCTTTGAACAAGCGATTGATACGATTGGCGGGGTGACGGTTACCCTCGATTGTCCCTTGCACGAGGCAACGCCCGATCCAAACAATCCGGATCGCCTGGTGGAGGTTGATTTCGAGCCAGGAACCTATCACTTCACGGGTCACGAGGCGCGTATGTACGCCTCCTATCGCTACTACACCGGCGATTGGGATCGCTCGCGCCGTCAGCAGCAGGTGCTGTTGGCAATCCGTCAGCAGGGATTGAATCTGAACCTCGTTACCAAGATTCCCTCGTTGTGGCTGACTTTCAAGGATGCCATTCAGACCAACCTGAGCTTCAAGGAGATTTTCGACCTGGCGACGTTTGGGATGCGCCTGGACATGAAGAACGTACACGGTCGCGTGCTTGATTATCGCCTGGTGACGCCGTACCTGACGAAGGGCGGCGCGCAGGTGTTGAAGGCCAAGCCAGCCGAAATCGCCGCGGCGATCAATACGATTTTCGACACGCCGCCGATGCAGGAGACCGCGGCGCAGCCGATTGCCGGCTGCAAACCGACGCCCACGCCCAAGCCGACGCTGACGCCCCTGCCGTCGGCGACCATCACGGCCACGCTGACCCTGACGCCTACGGTGACGAACTGAGAAGGGGCCTTTGCGCATGATCTATTATCAAATCTTGCTGCGCCCCGTTTACGTCAGCGCTTCGGATGAAATCGCGGTGCGCCTCGGCAGCAACCGCCGGCCGCGCGCCGTCGTCAGCACCCTCAACGGCCAGGCGCAGGCCTGCCTGGACACCGGCGGTCGCCTGGTGCGCCTGCAAGTGGCCGACAGCAAAATTTTGCATCTTGGTCAGCGGCTGAGCGGGCTTCCCGTGGTTGAAAACTCACTGCCGCTGACGCCCAGCGGCCTGATCGGGTACGACCTGGCCGCGCGGGTGGCAACCTTTTTCCTTTTCCCCACGCCTGACGACGCCATCGCGCGGCGTCTGCTGCGCCACGCGGCCTTCGACTTCGACGCCAACGAGCATTTGCTGGCCGTGCGCATTGTGGCCGGCCCAACAGGGCAACGGGAACCCGACTTGTACCGGGCGCTGGCGTTCTTGCGCTGACCCTGCGGCTAACAGCCCCGCCCAGAGGCGTCATGCCTGGGCGGCTGCCGATTTGGGCGGCAAATCCACCAGCAAGAGGCTGGCCAGCACCAGCCCACCGCCCAGCCATTGGATCGGCGTCAGCGTTTCGCCCAGAAAGACGCGTGTGACGGCGACGGTGATGACCGGTTCCACCACACCGAGCAGCGCCAGCTGCGTGCTCCCCACGCGTTTGATCGCGGTGAACATCGCCAGACGCGCCACCACCGTACCCAGCAAACCAATCCCTAAGACCGGCCACCAGCCGGCCCACGTAACCGGCAGCGGGCTGCCGCCCACCAGCAGCCGCAGCGCGGCCGCCAGCACCGCCATCGTGCTGATGACGTAAAGCGCCACGGTGCGCGCCGGCACGTCGCGCACCACGAACTGACCGATGACCAGGTGCAGGGCGTAGGTCAGGATGGTGACCAAAATCAGCAACACGCCGATCAAGTCCACCTGTCCGCCGGTGATGTCCACGAGCAGCGCCACACCCACGAACGCAATGCCCAGGCGGGCGACACGCCGCGTCGTCAGCGCCTCGCCGCGCAGGCGCAGGAGCAGAATCACCACGGCCGGGTAGAGATAGAAGATCAGGGTGCCGAGCGAAGCGCTGATGCGGGTCAGGCCCCAGTAGTAGCTGATCTGCGCGGTAAAATTGGCCGCGCCCATCATCATGCAGCCCAGGAGGGCCTGGCGCGAGATCGGAATCAGCGCCCGCCAGCGCAGCAGGAAGAGGAGCCAGAGCACAAGCGCCGCCACGTTCAGGCGCAACGCCGTCAGGGTGTTGGGGTCGAGGCCGGCCCGGTAGGCAAACTTGGCGAAGGTCGAATTGAGGCCCAGGGCCATGCTGGCAATCAGGGCGATGACGAGTCCCCACTGCGGTCGGTTACGCATCGGCTCTTGCCTCTGCCCACGCCAGCAGCGCCGCGCCCGCGGCCAGGGCAAGCCCGCCCACCAGCAACGACCAGCCGCCCCAGCCCAGGTTCAGCGCCCGATGGTAGACGATCTCGATGGCCGGCCGCACGCGTGACCACTGCCAGAGCGGGAGGATGGTTGCGGTCAGCGCCAGCAAGGCCAACAGGCTGGCCAGCGCCGGCCCGGCGCGCCCGCGTCGCGGCAGCCAGGGCGCCAGCAGGCTCAACAGCGCCACGGTCAGCGCGACGGCCAGCAGCCGCAGCTGCGGCTGAAACTCGGCCTGCCCAAAGGTGGCGGGTGACCAGGCGGGCGGCAGCAAGGCCAGGGCGCAAGGGATCGCCAGCAAGGTCAGAATCAGGCGCAGGACGCGCGGCAGCCAGGCGCCGCTGCGTAGAGCCAGGAAGCTCAACCCAACGCTCAGGGTGAAGAGGGGCAAATAAAACTGCGCGCGCGCAACCGACAGCGCGCCGCTGCGCACCTCGGGCAGGAACTTGACATATTCGGCCAAATCGAGGCCGAGCAGCGTCAGCCCGGGGCTGCCCGCAGCCACCCACGGCCCCCACGTCGCGCCGGCCAGGCCAATCAACCCCAGCAGGAGCAGCAGGCGTGCGCTTCGTTGTGGCGGCAAGCGCGGCGTCATGATTCTTGGTGACGGCGCGCACGCGCCAGGCGTTCTTGTTGACGGGCGCGCCCCTGCTCGAAACGGCGCTTCTCCTGCTCGCTTGCCAGCAGCAGCGGCGCGACCTCGGTAGGGCGGCGCTGCTCATCCAGCGCCACGTAGACCACGAAGGCGGTGTTGGTGATCGTGCGCTGACCGGTCAGGATTTTCTCGGCGTAGACCGTGACCATAGACTCGATGCTGCTGCGCCCCACGTAGGTGACGCACGCTTCAAGGATGAGCAAATCGCCGACGAGCACCGGCGCGTCGAAGGTCATCGAATCAATGGCGACGGTGACGCAGGGGTGGTGGCAGTGACGCATGGCGGCCAGCGCGCCCGCTTCATCTACCAGTTTCATGATCCAACCGCCGTGGACATTGCCTTGCGCGTTGGCATGTTCCGGCTGCATGAAGGCGCTGAGGACGGTTTGTGATTCTTGGGCTGAGCGTTGATTCATCTCGATCTTTCTTGGCCTGCTTTCGCATAGGCAGCGACTAATTGTGCGGCGGAGGCGCGCCAGCTGAAGCGCGCGGCCTGGGCCTGGCCCAGCCGCCGCGCGGCCGCACGCCAGGCCTGATCGGTCAACCCGCGTTCCAGGGCGGCCGCCAGCGCGTCGGTGTCGTCGGCGTTGACCAGAATGGCCGCCGCGCCGGCCGCTTCGGGTAGGGAGGAATTGTCTGCGCACACCACAGGCGTGCCGCACGCCATCGCCTCAACCACCGGGATGCCAAAGCCTTCGTAGCGGCTGGGGAAGGCGTACAGGTCGGCCAGGCTGTACAGCGCCGGCAGATCGGCCTCGTCCACATAGCCCAGGAAACGAACAAAAGATGCGACTTTTTCTTGCTCTGCCAGGGCGAAGAGGCTTTCGGTCAACCAACCTTTGCCGCCGCCGATGACGAGCGTGTGCGCTAAACCGCTCTGGCGGCGCAGCTGCGCAAACGCGCGGATGAGACGGGGGTAGTTCTTGCGCGGTTCCAGCGTGCCGAGGCTGAGAATGAAAGGGCCGTTGAGCTGATAGCGTTGCGCGACGGCCCGCCGTTGCTCGCCGTCGGTGACGGGCTGATAGCGCGGGCCGATGCCAGGGTAGACGACATCAATGCGGGCCGGGTCCACGTCGAGCAGCGCGGTCAGGTCGCGTTGGGTGTTGACGGAGTCGGCCAGGATGCGGCTGGCCCGGCGCACGGCATGGGGCACGGCTTGGGTCAGGTAAGCAACCAGGCGCGCCTCCGCGCACTCCGGCACGCGCAGGAACGATAGGTCATGCACGGTGATGACGCCCAGGGCGCGACGCAAGGGCGGCAGCACAAAATCGGGCGCATGGAACAGATCGAACGCGCCGGCCAGCCATTCGAGCGGCAGGGGAAGGTGCAGCCGATGCCAGAGGATGGCCTGCTGCCGTGATGAGAGCGGAAGGCGCCGCCGCGGGAAGGGCGGCGGCGCCTCACGGCCGCCGAACGGCCCGCGGTCAGCATCCGCCGCCACCAACAGCGTGAGGTCCGGCCTGGTCTCCAGCGCGGCCAGGCCAGCCACCAGTCCTTGCGTGTAGCGGCCGATGCCGGCGCCCTGGCGCAGGGCTGCGGTGTAGTCAAGGGCGATGCGCATGACGATGGCTTTCGTGTCTGTTCAGATGTCGCGGTAAGTCCACAGCCGATTTACGCCGAAGTTCCAGAAGAGCACCACGCCGATGGCAAAGGCTTTGGCAAAGTTGTAGTCCCAGGGATGTGCAATAGAGGGTTGAACCAGGTGCAGCACCACGCCGAGCACGAGCTGGTTGATGGCGAGGCCCACCAGGTTGACCAGCGCAAACTTGGGCAGCTGCGTGCGCTTCTTGAATTTGCGGCTTTCCGGGTAAGTCCACAGGCGATTCCAGGTGAAATTACTGATAACGGCGGCGCTGAAGCTAATCGGGTTGGCCTGCAGCGGCGTGAACCCCGCCGCCAGCACCAGGAGATTGAGAATGCCAAAGTCAACCACGGAGCCGATGATGCCCACGATGGCGAACTTGACGAAACGGGTCATTTCTTTGCGATTGGCGCGTGCGATAATAGATGTAGAACCAGGAACCATGCCCATCCTCGAACAACCAGAGTCATAGCCAGGGCGCAAGGCCTCGATTCAGGCCTGAGACCGGCGCGGCAAGCCATTAGTATAGGGGTTCTCGATCGCTTGTCAAACAGTCCCCACGCCCTGCGCGCCGCTGCCCTGCGCGCCTGCGGCCTGCACGAGGCGCGGCGGCGTCAGCAGAGCCAGGAGCAGCGCCATGTGCAGGTAGAGCCGCTGCACGAGGAGGTTGTCGAACAGATTGTGAATCGTCAGGTGAACGATGGCGCCGAGGACGCCCAGCGCCGCCGCCCGTACAAAGGGGTGAAGCTGACGGTTGTGCGCCTGACGGAGCGCTTGCCAGGCCGCCAACAGCCAGAGCAGACCATACGTGAGCAGGCCCGGCAGGCCGGCTTCGGCCCAGGTGTTGAGATAGATGTTGTGCGCATGGCCGAGCGGATCCTGCCAGCGCGGCAGCGCGACCTGCGGATAAACGACAGGGTAGTTGCCGACGCCGATGCCGAGCCAGGGCGCCTGCGCGATCATGCGTTGCGCGGCGTACCAGTGCGCGACGCGCTCCACGACGGCAAAGTTGTCATCATTGACCTCCACCGTGGTCACGTCGAAACCGCCCATGTACTCGCCGATTTGCGCCAGGCGACCGCCCAGGGCGCCGCTGTTGAAGCCGCCGCGAGCGAGCAGAAGCACGGCGATCAGGCCCGCGGCCGCCAACGTCAGGCTGAAGGCCCGGCGACCCCGCAGCGCGGTGACCGTCGCCGCGCCGGCGCCGATGCCCAGCCAGGCGCCGCGTGACCAGCTGGCGATCGCGCCGGCCGCCAGCAAGCCGGTGACGACCGCCGTCGCCGCGATCAGGAGCAGGTCTGCCGGCCTGCGGCCCGCGGCGCGGCGCTCAGGCGCGCGCCGGGCTGAATATAGTCGCCCCACGGCCCACCAGAACAACGAAAGCGCCAGGGGCAGGATCAATCCCAGGTAGCCGGCATATGGGTTGGGCTGACGAAAGGTGCCAAAGGCGCGCAGAAAACGCCCCAAAATCTGGAAGGCGGGCGGCCCGCTTTGCGTGATGAACTGATATAGCCCCAGCGCGGCTTGCAGCGTCCCGGCCAGCAGGAGGGCGGCGACCAGGCCGACATATGCGACCGGCACGGTGGGCGCCGGCGCAGGGCCGCCGTCCGCCCGCCGCGGCGCGCGTGCGGCCGTCAGCAGATCCACGGCGACCAGGTAGAGTAACAGCGTCTCGATCCATTTGAGGAGTTCAGGGATGGCCTGGCGCAGGGAGGCGGCGGGCAGGAGGGAGAGGGCGAGCGCGCCGCAAAAGAGCAGCAGCGGCAGCAGCAACGGCGCAACCGGCGCGTCAAGGGGCCATGCACGCCCATCCGCACGGGCGCGCCAGGGACGCGGAAGCACCAGGCGGCCGCTGGAGAGGCGCTGCGCCAGCCACGCGGCGATGGTCAGCGCCAGGAGGGCCTCGGTGGGGCCAACGGCCGCGCCGGCCAGCGTGGTTTCGCCCACGGTGCTAAACGGAATGTCGAGCGCCAACAAAAGCAGCCCCCACGCGGGTCGTATGAAGATGGCCAGGCTGAGGCTGACGCCGATGAGCGCCACGCTCAGCCAGGGCAGAGGCGCTCGCACCAGGAGCAGCGCCAGCAGCGCCAACAGGCCAGTCATGGAAACGCGTCGGAAGAGCAAGTATGGCATGGTGTATTTTGGACAGGCGCCCTTTCCTGGCGCGCCCACATTCTACACCGCCCGCGCGCTTCTCGTCAAACCATCCGCCAGATCGCAGCTTAAATTCCTCTCATTTTTCTGACCCCCGCTTTCGTTGACGAAGCTGCTGTTTAACGGTATACTGTGCGCTATTGGTCAATGCCAACCTGGCGCTGACTGCACACGTGACCACATGAAGACGGGAGAGAGAATCGAATGGCAAAGAAGTCAACCATTGGTAAGCGCAGCACTGGTACGGAGGCCGCCACGGGCAGTAAGAGCGGGTTAGCACGCAACCCTGTATTGCTGATCGCGGCTGGCGTCGTTCTGGTATTTGCCCTGGTCATTATTTTTCAGCAGACGGCGGTGCGCGGCAATTCCAGCGCCATCACCGGCGCCCAGACCGGCGGCAAGCAATCCGACCGCGGCCCGGCCGACGCGAAGGTGACGGTTGCCGTCTACTCCGATTTCCAGTGCCCCCACTGCAAGACCTATGTCGAAACCGTGGAGAAGCAGCTTATCCCGGAATATGTCGACACCGGCAAGGTGCACTATGATTACCGGCACTACATTGTCATCAGCCGCGAATCGGCCGACGCTGCCAATGC
The DNA here is from genome assembly GCA_036822415.1 of Chloroflexota bacterium. Lineage (GTDB taxonomy): Bacteria > Chloroflexota > Anaerolineae > SSC4 > Amarolineaceae > Amarolinea. Next base: position 2,635 of record DAISHS010000026.1, on the reverse strand, counting down.
CTCCGAGTGCGCGGCCGAACAGGGTTTCTTTTGGGCCTACCATGATTTGCTCTTCGATCAGCAGGGTGTACAAGGCCGTGACACCGTCAGTAAGGCCAACCTCAAGGCCTTTGGCAAGCGCATCGAGGGGCTGAGCCTCAGTCAGTTCGACGCCTGTGTTGATTCCGGCAAGTACATCGAGCAGGTCTACCGCGAGATGCAGGAAGGCACCGACAAGGGCGTCACCGGCACGCCGGCGGTTTTCGTCAACGACAAGAAGCTGGACAACGGCCAGGATTATCAGCAGGTCAAGGCGGCGATCGAAGCCGCGCTGGCGAAGTAAGGTCAAAGGAGCATCATGTCAAACAAAGCCATGTCGGCGGCCGCGCCGGTTAGCCGTGGAGTGAGCCTTGCGACGCCGATCCTTGCCCTGATTGGCGCCGGCATTTCTGGTTACTTGACCTACATCAAGCTCAGCGCCACGCAGGCGGTCTGCCTGGGCCTGGGCGAGTGCGAGACGGTGCAGAACAGCCCTTACTCGCTCATCCTGGGCATTCCGATCGCCATCCTGGGTCTGCTGACCTACCTGGCGATTATTGGCCTCTGGTGGTGGAGTCAAGATAGCCGGCGGCCATACGCCGAGCTGGCGCCGATGATCCTCTTCGGCATCACGCTCTTCGGCTTTCTCTATTCGGCCTATTTGACCTATCTCGAGCTGTTCGTCCTCAAGGCAATCTGTCCGTGGTGCATCGCCTCGGCCATTCTCATGACCCTCTTGATGATTGTCAATGTGCGGCAGGCTTTGGCCCCGGTGAGTTAGTCAAACATTCGTTTGGGAAAAGGATGGCCGGCTCATGATCAGCGTGGACACCATTGTGCACGGCGGCATTGTGGTTACAATGAACGCCAAAGAAGAAATCATATCCGACGGCGCGCTGGCGCTGCGTGAAGGCCAGATCGTGGCGGTAGGCCCAACCGCGACGATCTTGAGCCGCTACGAAGCGCCGGAGATGGTTGATTGCAGCGGGCAGATTGTCATCCCCGGCCTGATCAATGCGCATACACATGTGCCGATGAGCCTGCTGCGCGGCCTGGCCGATGATTTGCGCCTGGATGTCTGGCTGCTCGGTTACATGATGCCGGTGGAGCGAGAATACGTCGGCGAAGATTTTTGCCACTGGGGCACCCTGCTTTCGTGCGCAGAGATGATTCACTCCGGCGTCACCTGCTTCAACGACATGTACTATTACGAGGATGCCGTCGCACGGGCGGTGGACAACGTGGGGATGCGCGCGATCCTGGGACAGACGATTCTGCGCTTTCCGGCGCCGGACGCCGCCAGCTACGATGAAAGCCTGGCCTACTGCCGCCAGTTCATCGAACGCTGGCGCCATCATCCGCGCATCGTGCCATCGGTAGCGCCCCACGCCCCCTACACCTCAACGCCGGAGATGCTGGAGGCCTGCGTCAACCTGGCGATCGAGTTCAACACGCCGCTGCACATCCATCTATCGGAAACATCGCTGGAAGTGATGAACAGCCGCAAGGAGCATGGCGAGCCGCCCATTTCGTATGTCAACCACCTCGGTCTTTTTCAGGCCAAGGTGATCGCCGCGCACTGTGTGCACCTGGACGAAGGGGAGATGCGCATCCTGACGAACACGCGCACGGGGGTTTCGCACAACCCATCGAGCAACATGAAGCTGGGGAGCGGCGTCGCGCCGGTGGTGCGCCTGCGCGGCATGGGCGTCAACGTGGGCCTGGGCACCGACGGCCAGGCCAGCAATAACGATCAGGACATGTTCGAAGAGATGCGCCTGGCTGCCTTTCTGCCCAAAGGCACCCAGGGCGACCCCACGCTGCTGCCGGCGCATGATGTTTTTGCCATGGCCACGATCGAAGGCGCCCGCGCCGTGCATCTCGATCACCTGATCGGTTCGTTGGAGGTGGGCAAGCGCGCGGATTTGGCCGTCGTAGACCTGGCATCGCCGCACTTGACCCCGCGCTATCAGCTCAGCCCGTCCAACATCTACTCGCACCTGGTGTACGCCGCCAAAGCGAGCGATGTCTCCCATGTCCTGGTGGATGGCGCCTGGCTGATGCGCGAGGGACAGCTGACGACGATTGATGTGCCGCTGGTGCTGCAGAAGGCCGCTGAGTTCGCAGCCCGCATCAACATCTTCATTGGCCAGCGCGAGCAGAGCCTGCTCGATAAGCTGCTGGCGGTCAGCGATCTCGACACGCAGCAGTCGCTGCAGGAGTCGTTCGAAGTGCAGGTGAAGGTCGAAGTGGACGACCTGCGCCCGATCGAGGAACTGCTGCACCAACCGCCGTTCGAGATCATGCGCCGCAGCGTGCGCCAGCAGTTCGATACCTACTTCTTGTTCGATGAGGGCAAGATGGGCGGCTATGTGCGTTACCGCGAAGACAACAAGATCGTGGAACCGGAAGAGGGCCGGCAGGCCGTTGGCCCCGGGCCATCCATTCAGCCGCGCTACTACCTGACGGTGATTGGAGAGACGAAGGAGCGCGAATACGCCGATTCGGTCATCCTTTCGCGCTCGCACTACCTGGCCACGGCTGTGCACTCGCTGCGCTTTTACCAGGAATACTTCCAGCCCGACCGCATCCGTGAGATCATCAAGTGGCGCACCCG
>DAISHS010000025.1:0-22374 GCA_036822415.1 Chloroflexota bacterium | reverse complement strand
GATCTCAGGCTCTCGCGGCGGACCTCAGGGTTGGGGAGACGGGTTGGAATGGCGCAGGCTTGGAAATAGCGCCATTCTGAAGTCTCGTTGTTGATCTCTTTATACCAGACGCGCCGCGGATTGTCAATGGGCCAAATTGAGCAGGCAAATGACTGCTCTGTTCATCATTTGCGCCGTCTGGTACAATATGCTATAATTCTCAAAGGTCGCTGCAAATTTCAGTTCGACCATGCGTTTGGGAGCCGTGGCGACGTTGATGCGGGTGTTGATTCAGGAAGAAGCATCGTGACGCGACATCCGTGGTATCGTGAAGCCTTTGTTTTGATAATCGGCGTCGCGCTCTTTTTATTGGTTCCCCTGGGTGTTGGCTTATGGTTTGATATGAAAACCGGCGCCGCGCCGTGGGGAATTCTAACAGGTACGGGCACTGGCGCCGCTGCTGCTACATTCTTCCTCGTTCGCCGCTTGGGAAGCGTGTACCGGGCCATTGCACCCGATACCGAAGTTGACCAGGAAAAGAAGTAGGAATCCCGAGGCGCGAAGCATCCCCGAAAAACTTCGCACCTCTCAGAAGGAGCTCTCAGAAGGAGGATGTAGCAGAGTGCGCAATCTGTTCAAACCACGCAACCTTCTCATGATCGTTGTTGTCCTCGCTGTGATGTTAGGCGGCGCTGTCCTCTTACCGGTGCCGCTGCCTACCATTCTACTGCCCGCGGAAGAACTCTTTTCCATCGCTGGCTTCCCGGTTACGAATACCCTGATTACCACCCTGATCGCTGACCTCACCCTGTTGCTCATTGCCTTCTTGGTCGGTCGTAATCTCAAAGAAATCCCCAGCGGCTTTCAGAACCTGATCGAATGGTTCCTTGAGATTTTCTACCGCATGACCGAAGACATCGCGGGCAAGGTCAACGCCAAGCGCTGGTTCCCGATTTTCATGACCATCATGATGTTCCTGATGGTCGCGAACTGGTGGGAGCTGATTCCTGGCTTTGACAGCATCGGCGTGATCGAGCCGATCGAAACCGCCACAGCCCATACCAACGGCACGGTGCGTACCGGCTACAAGCTCGGCTCTTTCCTGGGCCTGCGTACCCTGATCAAAGAACCGGTCAGCCTGACCGATGAACAGGTGCAGGAAATCCTGGCTGAGCACAAGGCCGCGGCCAGCGGCGAGGCCGAAGCAGCCGCCCCGGAGAGCCACGACAGCAAGTACGGCGGCTATGTCCTGAAGCCCTTGTTCCGCGCCGCCGCCACGGACCTCAACGTGCCGCTGGCGCTGGCGCTGATCTCGGTCATCTTGACGCAGGCCGAGGGCATGCGCGCGCTGGGCGGCAAGTATTGGCGCAAATTCTTCCTGCCGACGATCACCGGGATGAAGCCGGTGGATGCCTTCGTGGGCATCCTGGAGCTGATCTCCGAGTTCGCGAAGCTCATCTCTTTCTCCTTTCGTCTCTTTGGCAATATCTTCGCGGGGCAGGTTTTGCTGTTCGTCATGCCTTTCTTGATTCCGTACCTGATTCCGCTGCCATTCTACGGCCTGGAGCTCTTTGTCGGCTTCATGCAGGCCTTCGTCTTTGCCATTCTGACCCTCATTTTCCTCTCTTCGGCTGTCGTCAGCCACGAGGGGCATGAGGACCATGGCCACGGCGCCGAAGCGCCGGTGGCGGCCCATTGAGTCGTCTGCCCGCGCCGGCTTCATGCGCCGGCTGGCAGGTCAAAGGTTGATCTTGGAAAAGTCACACACGCGTGTGACGCTGCCTGAAGTAGCTAGAAACAACACCTGACAGAATCATTGAGGAGGATCGAAAATTATGAATGCAGTTCTGGCTGCGGGTCTCGCGATCGGCCTGGGCGCTATTGGCCCCGGCATCGGCGTCGGTTTGCTTGTTATGGGTGCGCTGCAGGCTATGGGTCGTAACCCAGAAGCAGCCGGTGAAATCCGCACGAACATGATTCTTGGTATCGTGTTCGCCGAAGCAATCGCCATCTACGCGTTGGTGGTGGCTCTGTTGTTGGTCTTCGTGGGCGCACCGGGTCTTGCGACCTTTAAGTAACAGGCTCCATCGAGAGATCCAGATCGAAAATTTTGCATTTCAAGGCCCCTGCGGGGGTTTGAGGGGGTGCCAGCTTGGATATCTTTGGACAACTTGGAATTAACGGCGCCTTCCTGCTTGCGCAAATCATTAATTTCCTGATCCTGTTCTTCTTGTTGCGGCGTTTTTTGCTGAAGCCGGTAATGAATATGCTAGACGCACGACGCCAGCGTATCGAGGACGGGATGAAAGCCGCCGACCGGGCACGCCAAGCCGCCGAAGCCGAGCGGACGGAATTGATGAAAAAGCTGGATGAAGAACGCCGCGCTGCGCAAGGGCGTATTGCGGCCGTCGCCAGCGACAGCGAAAAGGTGCGTGAAAGCATCTTGACATCAGCGCGAGCAGAGGCTGAGGACATCAAAACAAAGGCACGCGCCGAAGCGTCGGCCGAGCGCGAGCAAATGCTGCGTGACATGCAGCGTCAGGTGGCCGATTTGGCTGTCCTGGCCGCGGAGCGCATCCTGGGCCATGAGCTGTCAAATCCGACAGAACAAAAACGTATGGTCAACGATTTCTTAGCGAGTAAACTACAGTGAAATCCGAAACCAGCGCACACGACTATGCGAGCGGCTTTCTGGCCGCCGCTGTGGATCACTGGTCACAGCAGCTAACGGTTCTTGCTGACAAGCTGGAAGCCAATGCGCCGCTGCTGCGTCAGCTGGGCGACCAGGCGCAAGAGTTTGCCGGGCGCACGGCGACGCTGACCAGTCTCTTGCCAACCGACTTGGGTAAGTTGGAAGCCAACTTGCTCCAAGCGATGTTGTCACGTGGCGACTTGAGTAAGCTGCGCGACGTGGTGTCAGAACTAAACGCGATCTTGCAGCGCAACGTGGGCGGGGTTCAGCTGGCGGAGGTGACAAGCGCACAGCCGCTGGCCGAAAGCGAACGTAAAGCCTTGCAGGATAAGCTCAGCGCAGAGTTTGGCGCTGGCCTTGAGTTCCACTACATCGAGAACCCGGCGCTCCTGGGCGGCATGATCGTGCGCGTGGGGGATAAGCTGATTGATACCAGCGTCGCCAGTCGCCTGAGTCGCATGCGTGAACAATTGGCCGCCGCGGTGCGTTAGTGCACGCACGAGCACCGACCTATCTGTGCGTACGTCAACGTGACCAAGAGGCATGAGGAGAAACTAGATGGCGGTAATGACTGCCTCTCAACCTGAGAGCATCGCGGATCTCATCAAGAAGCAAATTCTGGCGTTTGAAGCACCGTCGCGCATGGTGGATGTGGGCACTGTCACCCAGGTGGGCGACGGAATCGCCCGTATCAAAGGGCTGACCAATGCCCTGGCCAGCGAATTAGTGGCATTCGCAAACGGCACCATGGGCATCGTCTTCAACTTGGAAGAGGACAGCGTCGGTGTCATCATCCTCGGCGAGTACACCGACATTGAAGAGGGCGACCTCGTCCGTTCCACCGGCCGTATCGTGTCGGTGCCGGTCGGCGAGGCGCTGATTGGCCGCGTCGTCAACGCGCTGGGCGAACCGCTGGATGGCAAAGGCCCGATCAACACCAGCGCCACGCGCCCGGTGGAGCGCATCGCACCCAATGTCATCGTCCGCCAATCGGTGGACACGCCGGTGCAAACGGGCATCAAGGCGATTGACGCCCTGATTCCCATCGGCCGCGGTCAGCGTGAGCTGATCATCGGCGACCGTCAAACCGGTAAGACAGCGATCGCCATTGACACGATCATCAATCAAAAAGGCAAAGACCTGATTTGCATTTATGTAGCCATCGGCCAGAAACGCGCCCAGGTGGTGCAGCTGGTGGCTACCCTGGAAAAGTACGGCGCGATGGATCACACCATCGTCGTTATGGCCACGGCTTCGGACCCGGCCGCGCTGCAGTACATTGCACCCTACGCCGGCTGCGCCATGGGCGAGGAGTTCATGGAGCAGGGCAAGGACGCGTTGATTGTCTACGATGACTTGAGCAAGCACGCCCAGGCTTACCGCCAGGTTTCCTTGCTGATGCGCCGCCCACCAGGCCGTGAAGCCTATCCCGGTGATGTTTTCTATCTGCACTCGCGTTTGCTAGAGCGCGCGGCGCGCCTCAACGCCGACGCTGGCGGCGGCTCGTTGACGGCCCTGCCGATCATCGAGACGCAGGCCGGCGATGTGTCGGCTTATATTCCAACCAACGTCATCTCGATCACCGACGGCCAAATCTTCCTGGAAGCTGACCTGTTCTACGCCGGCATTCGTCCGGCCTTGAACGTCGGTATTTCGGTCTCCCGCGTCGGCGGCGCCGCACAAACCAAGTCCATGAAGAAGGTGGCCGGCCGCCTGAAGCTGGAACTGACCCAGTTCCGCGAGCTGGCAGCCTTTGCCCAGTTCGGCTCTGACCTGGACAAATCAACGCAGGCCCAGCTCGACCGTGGTCAGCGCCTGACCGAAGTGCTCAAGCAGCCGCAGTATCTGCCGGTGTCGCTCGATCACCAGGTGATGACCATTTTTGCCGCGACCAACGGTTTCCTGGATAAGCAGCCGGTCAGCGCGCTGCGCCGTTGGGAAGACGAATTCGTCAAGTTCATGGACGATCAGCACGCAGACATCGGCCAGGCGATCAATCGCAGCAAGGATCTGGACGCGACCACGGCTGATCGCCTGAAGCTGGCGATTAGCGACTTCAATGCGACGTTTGTGGCGTAAACGACCAGGACGACAAAAGCAAGCGGAGCCGCATGGCGCAAATCGAGCTTTTGTCCTGCGTTTTTCGTTTTGGCAGGAGAGATAAACCGTGGCGAATGACCGTGAGATCAGACGACGGATCAAGAGCGTAAAAAACATTGCCCAGGTGACGAAAGCAATGGAGGCTGTCAGCGCTTCGAAGATGCGTCGTGCGCAGGCCCAAGTGCTGGCGACGCGGCCCTATGCCGAGAAAGCCTGGGAGATGCTCTCTTTCCTGGCGCGCATCCGGCGCAGCGGAGCCGATCAGCAGCCGCTGTTGCTGGAGCGCCCAGAGCAAAGAGTTCTCCTGCTGCTCATCACCTCGGATCGTGGCCTGGCCGGCGGCCTCAATGCCAACATGCTGCGTGAGGCCACGCGTACGATTCGCCAGTGGGAAAAAGCGGGCAAGACGGTGTCGCTGGTGACGGTGGGGCGTAAAGGACGCGATTTCATGCGCCGCTACGGCCCACCGAGCAAAGCCGAGTTCAGCAGCCTGGGTGATCGGCCGACCAGTCAGGCGCTGGGGATTCAGAAGGTTGGCGTGGACGAGGCGACGGTGGCCCCGATTGCACGCGTGTTGATTGACGAGTTTGTCAGCCAGTCCGTAGACGCGGTTTACATTGGCTTTATGGACTTTGTCAATGCCGTGGTGCAGAAACCGGTCATCCGAAAACTTCTTCCCATCGAGCCGCAGGAGCCGACGATTCCGATTACGAAAGATTATATCTTCGAACCGGATGCGCAGTCGGTCTTGACGCAGGTGCTGGAAAGTTTTACGGAAGTGCAAATCCTGCAAGGATTGTACGAGGCCATTGCCAGCGAACACTCGGCGCGCATGGTCGCCATGCGTAATGCCACCGATGCAGCCAATGACCTGATCGGCGAATTGACCCTGAGCGCCAACAAAGCGCGCCAGGAAAAAATTACCAGTGAACTGATGGACATTGTGGGCGGCGCCTCTGCGTTGGCGCAGGCGAGCAGCTAGATCAACATGATCCTGATGCCGTGACCGGAGGATAATGATTCATGGGAAATAACGGAACGCGAGTTGACGGTAGAATCATCGCGGTAGTCGGGCCGGTGGTAGACGTCGAATTCCCGCCTGATCAACTGCCGGAAGTTTACGATGCGGTGGAAATTCCGATGGGCAGCGGCCCAGCCCTCGTCTGCGAAGTGCAACAGCACCTGGGTGAAGGGCGCGTGCGCACCGTGGCGATGTCAAGCACGGACGGCCTGCAACGCGGTATTCCGGTGCATAACACGGGCGCGCCGATCAGTGTGCCTGTCGGGCCTAATACGCTGGGCCGTATCTTCAACGTTCTGGGGCAACCCATTGACTTGAAGGGCGATGTCGAGGCCGCGACCTATTACCCGATTCACCGCACGGCCCCGCTGTTTGTTGAGCAGTCTACCCAAACCCAGGTGTTCGAAACGGGCATGAAGGTCATTGACCTCATCGCTCCCTTCACCAAAGGCGGTAAGACCGGCATCTTCGGCGGCGCAGGCGTGGGCAAGACGGTCATCATCCAGGAACTGATTCACAACATCGCCAAGTTCCACAGCGGCTACTCGGTGTTTGCCGGCGTGGGCGAACGTTCGCGCGAGGGCAACGACCTTTATCATGAGATGAAAGATTCGGGCGTCCTACCGCAAACCGTGATGATCTTCGGGCAGATGAACGAACCGCCCGGCGCCCGTCTGCGCGTGGGCCTGACCGGCGTGACGATGGCGGAATACTTCCGTGACGAAGGTCGCGACGTACTTCTGTTCATTGACAACATCTTCCGCTTTGTGCAGGCTGGTTCTGAGGTGTCGGCCCTTCTGGGTCGTATGCCCAGCGCCGTTGGTTATCAGCCGACCCTGGGCACAGAGATGGGCGAGCTGCAGGAGCGCATCACGTCAACCAAGATTGGCTCCATCACTTCGATGCAGGCCATTTATGTACCGGCTGACGACTATACGGACCCGGCTCCGGCCACCACGTTTGCCCACCTCGACGCGACCATTTCGCTCGAACGCTCCCTGGCCTCACAAGGTCTCTACCCGGCCGTGGACCCGCTCTCTTCGACCAGTCGTATTCTGGACCCGCTAATTGTGGGCAAGGAACACTACGAGATTACCCGCGGCGTGCAGCGCACCTTGCAGCGCTACCGCGACCTGCAAGACATCATCGCGATTCTGGGCGTCGAAGAACTGAGCGAAGACGACAAACTGGTGGTGGCGCGTGCCCGCCGTATGCAGCGCTTCCTGACGCAGCCGATGCACGTGGCCGAGCAGTTCACGGGTCAGCCCGGCGCGTATGTCAAGATCGAAGAGACCGTGCGCGGCTTCAAGGAAATCCTGGAAGGCAAGTATGATACATTGCCGGAGCAGGCGTTCTACATGGTCGGCACCATCGAGCAGGTGGTGGCCAAGGCAAAGAGCCTGGCCGGCGATTGAGCGGAGGCCATTATGCCGATTCGCTTTGAGTTTGTGGCGCAGTCTGGTCGCGTCTTCAGCGACGACGTGGATATGGTGATCGCGCCAGGCGCGGATGGCGTTCTGGGCATTCTCCCTAAGCACGCGCCCTTGATGGCTCTCATTCAGCCAGGCGAAGTGGTCATCAAGAAGGCCGGCAGCCCAGACCGTTTCTTTTCTGTGGCGGAAGGCTTCATCGAAGTGCGGCCGGACAAGGTGGTGCTGCTGGCGCGTTCGGGTGAGTCAGCGGAGAATATCGACGCGGCGCGAGCCGAGGAAGCTCGCCAGCGTGCCGAAGAGTGGCTGACGAGTCATCCCAAGGGGGCCGAACGTCGCGACGCAATGGAAGCTGCGCTGCGGCGCTCCATCATGCGCCTGCGCATCGTGCAGAAACGCGCGGCGACGCACACGTCAACGGCTCATTTCCGAGAGCCAGGCAACAACAACCACTCCTAGTCAACCAAAGGCGCCTGCGGCAAGCAGGCGCCTTTCGCTTTTCATACCCTGACCACTGTTTTGAATGGCTGTCCGTGGAATGGCCGGGCACGCGCCTTTGCAGATGTCCGGATAAATTGGTATCTACCTTACGCATCGAATTTGTCGTTGCTGGCATAGTAGCCATCCTACACCCTTGATCACCGCTATCCCCAAACACTGGACGCAAGCGCAAAGGAGTAAGACGATGCTCGATCTCAAGGTAGCCACGCTCACCGTCGTCAATAAGGCAGATCATATCGGACGCGACGAGCCGATGCTGTGGACGATGTTTATCGTCCTCAGCCTGGACACGATCAACAGCCGTCAATTTGTTGTACGCACAGACCCGGTTGCCGGCAAACTGGGGAAGGTCGGCAAGGGCGACCAGGCGCCTATCCCGGCCGCTGTCGGTCATTTTCAGAGCAGCGCCGCCGGCATTGGCATGATCGGCGTCGCGACGATCGCCTTCGACAATGATCTCCGCACCAATCAGCAGATTCGGGATGGCTATGCCGCGGGCGCAACTGCGCTGAATCAGGCCATCATTGACCACTTTCCCCAGCACGGCCTGGCGCCGGTAGAGGCCGCGGAACAGGCTGAGATTCAAGCCAAGATTCGGGAGGCCGTCAAGAAAGCTTTCCTGGCAGACAGCGTCTTCCTGACGTTGTTTGGCGGCAAGCCGCTGGGCGGAGACTCGTTCACGCGCGTGCTCACCGAAAACAGCATCAGCCAGAACTTCTCACTGACCCTGCGCGCCAAGCACGATTGGGCCGTCTATCGCGTGGATGGTCATCTGCAGTTTCAGCGTTAAGGGGTTGTTCAGCGTCTGCTGGACGCGTGACTATCTTTGGCGACCTACCATGATACGTGGGAGCAAGGCGGCAGTCTCTGCGCGCAACTCCCCACACGTCATCCGGCTGTTGACTCACGAAGCCACGGGTTCATGCAGTCCCACGTGTCGCAGCGCGTCGATGAGACGCGCCAGGTCGGCTTCATCGTTATACGCCTGGATGGATATCCGCAGCAGCGGCGTCTGATTCCAGGTGATGATCGGGACCTCGATCTGCCATTCCTGCCACAGCCGCTCCTTCAGACTTTCCGTGTCACAGGGGGGCAGGCGCATGGCGGCCATCTGCGCAAACCAATCTCCGGTGTCCGGGCAGATCGGCGCCAGGCCGGTCAGCGCGTTGACCTGCTGCCGCGCCTGTGCGACCAGCGCGTGGCAGCTGCGGCGCACGCTATCCCACGCGTACGCGGCCTGGAAATCAATCGCTGCCGGCACCGACAGGTAAGCGGCAATGTCATGCGTCCCGGTCCATTCCAGGTAATCAATGAAACGGGATTGTCCGGGCTTCTCGCTTTCCCAACCCCAACTGATGATCAAAGGCTCGATCAGATGTTGCACCGCGGGCCGGGCAAACAGGAAAGCGGCGCCTTTGGGCGCGCACAGCCATTTATGACAATTGCCGGTGTAGAAGTCCGCGCCCAGGCTGCTCAGGTCGAGTGCAATCTGCCCCGGGGCATGCGCGCCATCCACCACCGTCAGGATACCAGCCGCCCGCGCGCGCTGGCAAATGGCCGCCACCGGCCAGGTCAGCGCGGTGGGCGAGGTGATATGGCTGATAAAGATGACGCGCGTGCGCGGCGTCACCCCGGCCCACAACTGCTCCAAAACGCTTTCTGGCGTCGTCACCGGCAGCGGCAGCGGCCGATTGATGTAGATGGCGCCTTGTTTGCGGCACAGCAGCCGCCAGGTGCGATCGGAGGCGCCATACTCATGATCGGTCGCCAGCACTTCGTCGCCGGGCTGCAAGGCCAGGCTGCGCGCCACGATGTTGACGCCGGTGGTCGCGTTGGGCACAAACACCACATCGTTGGCGCCTGCGCCGACAAAGGCCGCCAGGCGGCTGCGCGCTTCTGCCAGCAGGCCATTGAACCGCCGCCCCAGGAATTCCACCGGCTGCGCTTCCAGCTCGCGCTGCCAGGCCTGGTAGGTCGCGAACACCGGCCGCGGGCACGCGCCAAAAGAGCCGTGATTGAGAAAGGTCATGTCCGGGCGCAGTAAGAAAAGTTCTTTGAAGTTCATCGTTTCCCCGCCTTATGGTTGAAAATGGATGGCAGCGCCGGCCACCCTGGCGCTCGGCGTCGCCAGGTCGAAGGGATTGCTCTTCCCTGACAAACGTGTTATCATAATCAGCATGAGCGACATTCTACTTCTCATTGGCGTCATTTTGCCGCCGCCTGCCCTGGACAGCCTGGGCGCGATGCGTCAGGAATTTACGCTGCAAACGCCCTATGGCCCGGCCGGCCCCTTTGCCCGTCGCGATCATGTCCTGGTGCTGCCCTATTCCGGCCTGCCCGACCGCACCGATCCGCGGGCCACGCTGTGGGCGGCCAAGGACCTGGGCGTCACACGCTTGATTGGCTGGGATGCGGTCATTGGCCTCAACCCGCTCTTGCCGCGCGGCAGCCTGCTCGTGCCAGACGATTTCATTGACTGGACGCGCCACCAACCAACGACCTTTTTCGAGCGTCGTGGTTTAGGCTATCTGGCGCAAATGCCGGCCTTCTGCCCGCAGTGCCGTCAGGCGCTCCTGCAAGCGCTGCCCAGCGCGGCCGCGGTCGGCACCTACCTCGGCTTCGATGGGCCGCGCCGTGAAACCGCCGCCGAAGCCCGTCTGTTTCGAGCCTGGGGCAGCGACATCCTGGGCTTGAACCTGGTGCCCGAAGTCATCCTGGCCAAAGAGTTGGAACTCTGCTTCGTCGGCCTGACCACGGTGGTGGAGCCGGGCGCCGATCGCCTGGCGCGCGAGGGGCATGTCGCCAGGCAGCCCGATGGCGAGCACAACGGGGAATTTCGCCTCGCGCTACGTCGCGTGCTCGACGCGCTGCCGGGGATTGTGACAGCCCTGCAAGGCCCGCGCACCTGCGCGTGCGACCAAAGTCAGGCCGGGGCGCGCAGCCGCGGCGCGCTGGGCGCTGACTGGAAAACCTGGTTCTAAACCAGCCGTTGACAATGAGGATGCCATGATACCTGATAACCTGGGCGCCGAACTGGTCGCCGCGGGCCGTCGCATCGTCGCCCACGGCTGGGCCTGGGGCCGCGGCGGCAACCTGAGCGCACGCGTCGCTGACGTGGTGTACGTGACAGCCCGCGGCGCCGCGCTCGATCAGCTCGATCTGTCTTCTTTCGTCGCCGTTGACCTGACAAGCGGCCTGGCCCTGGAGGCAGGGCAGCCTTCGTCTGAGCTGCCGATGCACCTGGCCGCGTACCGCAGCGACCCCGCCACCGCCGCTGTCATTCACACCCATCCCCGCCATGCGATCGCTTGCGGCGTGGCCGGCTTGGAAGTGCCGGCTCTGACGCCCGATTTCTTCATCCATGTGGGCGAGCGCGCGCCCCTGGCGCCCTATCTGCCGCCGGGCAGCGCGGCCGTGGCAGAGGCTGTGGCCGCGGCGCTGGCACGCGCGCCAGGGGTGCTGCTGCAAAATCATGGTCTGCTGACGGTTGGCCGCAGCGTGGATCAGGCCCTGCTGCGCACGGGGCTGATCGAAGAGACGGCCAGCATCCTGCTCCTGGCTTACAGCACCGCGCGCCCCGTACGCAGCCTCGGCAGCAACGAACGCGCAGACCTGCAGGCCATCCGCTACGCGCTCAACCGCTAAATCCAACGCGCGTTCGCTAAACGTCGTGACGGCTTCCGTCGTTCTCCAGGGCAGATATAGTACGTCAGATAAGGATCCGTAAGGGCAGTGCCTTGCGCCTGCCCTGGGCGACCGCAAGGGATCGCCCCTACCACGAAACATTATCTGAACATCTATAGCCGAAGGCGTGACGACGGCGCGGAGCTTTTTCCGAACATCTATCAGCGACCCGCATGGCTGTCGGCCCATCCCTCAAGGCAAGAAGAAGAAGGCCAGGGCTACAATCGCGTAGAGAGCCAACAGCTGCGCGCCTTCCAGCCAGTTCGATTCCCCATCCAGCGACACCAGCGCCGCAATCAGCGCCGCGGCGAACAGGGCAATGATCTCGAATGGATTGAAGACCAGCGTCAGCTCGCGGCCAAAGAGCAGGCTGATGAAGACCAAGAGCGGCGCCACGAACAGGGCAATTTGCAGGCTGGAGCCGATGGAGATGCCCAGGCTGAGGTCCATCTTGTTCTTGAGCGCCACCTGCACGGCGACCAGGTGCTCCGCGATATTGCCCACCAGGGGGATGACGATGATGCCCAGGAAGAACTCGGAGACGCCGAGAGCCGCGACCGTAGGCTCGACCGCGCCGACCAGGATCTCGCTCAACCAGGCAATGAAAACGGTGGCGACGGCCAGCACCAACAGCGATTTGGGTAAACTCCACACCGGGCCGCTATGCTGGTTATGGCCTTGATGATCTTTGCTGTCATCCTCCTGGCGAAAGCTGAAGAGAATGCCCGACAGGTAGATGACGATCATGACCACGGCAACCCACATGCTGAGCGCGTCCACCGAGAGGGGATGGGCGCGATCGGTGCTGAAAGAAAAGAGCGACGGAATAGCCAGCGCGGCCGTAGCCAGCAGGAGCTGCGTGGCGTTGACGCCGGCCAGGCTGCGGTTGAAGTGCTGCCGGCCATGCTTAAGCCCGCCGATGACCAGGCTGAAGCCCAGAATGAGCAGCATGTTGCCGATGATCGAACCGGTAATCGAAGCCTTGACCAGATCGAATAGCCCGGCGCGCAGGGCAAAGATGGTGATAATCAGCTCAGCCGCATTGCCCAGCGTTGCATTGAGTAAGCCGCCCACGCGGGGGCCAGTGTGCACCACCAGGTGCTCCGTGGCTTCGCCCAGCAGCCCGGCTAAGGGCACGACGCCCAGCGCCGAGACGACAAAAACGAGCAGCGGATTCCAGTGCAGCAGCTCGCCCAAAATGGCCAGCGGCACGAAGACAAGCAGCGCCTTCAAATACTTCATTGCAACATCCTCCATCGTCAAACGTTTACAACGTAAGCAACGTCAACGCCAGGGCCGCCGCCATTCGTGGCCGCGTCTGGCAGCGCCCTACTTCTTGCGGGCGCAGTAGTCCAGTCCCTGGCGCGCCTGGGGAATTTCCGGGTTGATATCCAGGGCTTTGCGTAACCAGGGAACCGCGTTCTGGCAATCTTCCGGCTCTTTGTACAAATAAGACAGGCCCAATTCGTAGTAATACTCGGTCGTTGCCTGGTTCAAGGCGATAGCGCGCTCAAAATACTCGACCGCCTTCTCGTAGTTGCGCCGTAAATAATAGGCCACAGCCAGATGTCCATAGGCCGGCGCGTACTCTGGATCAACCAGGAGCGCTTTTTCCAACGAGATGACGGCGCGATCGGGCGCGCCGGCCAGGATATGCCCCCAGCCCAGCGCATCGTAGCCATCCGCGCTCTTGGGATTGACATTGACTGCGCGTTGGAACTCGGCCAGCGCCTTTTCGTAATCGCTCAAGGCCAGGTAAACCCAGCCCTTACCCACGTACAGATAGCCCAGCTTGGGATGGAGGTCAATGGCCTTTTGATACGCGGTCAGGGCTTCGTCGCGGCGGCCTTGCTGGTCGAGGACATAGCCCAGATTGCGCCAACCTTCGATGCTCTTCTCGTCGAGTTTGACCGCTGTTTGGGCTGACTCCAGCGCCAGCGCCCAGATACCCTTGTCAATATAGATTTCGGCCAGGTAAGCGTAGGCTTCGGCCAAATTCGGGTCGTTGTCCAATGCTTCCAGCGCGGTCTGCAGCGCATCGTCGTACTGCTTGTTCCAGTCCTGCGCCATGCTGAGCACGGCCAGGTTCTGCGCATTCTGTGGATTGAGATCAACGGCCTTTTGGGCCAGAACAACGGCCTTGCTGGGATGGCCGCGCAGCGCTTCCAACTTGGCCTGCCAACGCAGCGCCTCGTCATTGCCAGGTTCAAGCGCCACGACCGCGGCGTAGGCTTCACTGGCTTCGACGATTTGACCGTTGGCGTACAGCGATTCGGCATCCGCCAGATAAGAGAGCGCGCTGCGGGTCGGCGTCGAGGTTGGCTCCGGCGGCACCAGGGGATTGCGCAGCTCGATCAGGCTGGCCTGTTGGTTGATGGCATAGGCAGCTCCAACCAGCAAGATCAGGCCAACGATCATCACTAAGGGTGAACGGCGCTTGCGTCGCCGGCGATCAATGTACATGGAGTGTGCTCGACTCCTTGCATCTCAACATAGTACGGGGGCAAATCAGGCCCGCATGGCGCTCAGACACGGCGACGCGCGGCCGCCATGCCGTCCACCAGCGCCTGAGGCAAAGGCGCCTGGGCGAGACGCAGATGATCGCCAGCAACAGCCAGGCGCCAGGGCTGCCCCGCGCAGGGGGTGATACGGCCGCCCGCTTCGTTCACGAGCAGGACGCCGACTGCATAGTCCCACGGTTTCAGGTGCGCTTGCCAATAAGCATCGAATACTGACGGCAGGTTCAGCAGGGCGATTATACCACACCGTTCATGCAAAGCCGTTAATTGCAAAGCCCCATCCTGGCGGCGTAAGCGCCAGATTACAACCGGCTATTGTTGAAGCGGCCATCTCGTGGTATAATCGGGCCGTCTAAGTCTTTTTACCCCTTATCGCCATTTATCGCCGACCGGAGGAAAGCATGTCGAGTGTAGCAGTTATATCTGAAACCACAAGCGGCAGCAGTGCGGTTGCTGAGCAAGATAAGCCTGTCATGGCGCAGCGCGGCAAAGATATTTTTGCCAAGTGCCAAGACTCCTTTCAAGAAGCTCGCCAGGCCATGGCCATGGGCTACTACCCCTACTTCTTGCCCTTATCAGAAAATGACGGGACAGAAGTTGAGTATCATGGTCATCGGTTGATTATGGCAGGTTCCAATAATTATTTAGGGTTGACGACCGATCCGCGCGTCAAAGAAGCGGCGCTGGAAGCAACCAAACGATTTGGCACCAGCTGCACAGGATCACGTTTTCTCAACGGCAGCCTTGATATGCACGAGCAGCTGGAACATGAGCTGGCAGAATTCGTGGGCAAAGAAGCGGCCCTTGTTTTCAGCACCGGCTTTCAGGTCAACCTGGGTACGATCTCCGCCATCGTCGGGCGCGATGATTATGTGATCGTAGACCGCGATGACCATGCCAGCATCGTGGATGGGTGCCGCCTGGCCCTGGGCGAGATGAAGCGTTTCAAGCACAACGACGCGCGCGACCTGGCGCGCGTGCTGGCCAGCTTACCGGCCGAGCGCGGCAAGCTCGTTGTCGTGGATGGCGTTTTCAGCATGGGCGGCGACATTGCGCCCCTGCCGGAGTATATTCCCATCTGTCAGCGTTACGGCGCCCGCCTGATGGTGGACGACGCCCATTCGATCGGCATCCTGGCCCACGGGCGCGGCACAGCCGCCCATTTTGGGGTGACGAACGACGTTGATCTGATCATGTGCACGTTCAGCAAAGCCTTCGCCTCGCTGGGCGGCTTCATTGCCGGCGCAGAAGAAGTCATTTTCTACATCAAACATTCGGCGCGTCCGTTCATCTTCAGCGCCTCGATGCCGCCCTCGAACACGGCGGCGGCGCTGGCGGCGCTTAAGATCATGCGCGAAGAACCGGAGCGTTGCGAACGCGTAATCCAGAATGCCGCGCGCGTACGCACGGGGCTGGCCAGCCTCGGCTTCAACACCGGCCAAAGCCAAACGCCCATCGTCCCGGTTATCATCGGGGATGACATGAAGACGATCCATATCTGGAAGGCGCTGTTCGACGCGGGCGTCTTTGTCAATCCGGTTTTGCCGCCCGCGGTGCCGCCCAATCTCTCACTCCTGCGCACCAGCTACATGGCAACGCACAACAACGACCAGCTCGATCGCGTGATCGAAACGTTTGCCAGGGTCGGCAAGGAGATGGGGTTGATTTAGGAAGATGGGGGCTTGCAGACCAGAGATCGAAAATGGGAACGAAGTAACGCGATGAAGCTGGCATTGGTGACGGGGGCAACCGGTTTTGTGGGCGCCAACCTGGTGGCCGCGCTCAACCAGGCTGGCTGGCGCGCACGCGTGTTGCATCGCCCCACGTCGCGCTTGACCGCGCTGGAAGGGCTGACCTATGAACCCGCGCTGGGCGATGTGCTCGACCGTGATTCCCTGCAACGCGCCATGGAAGGTTGCCAGGTAGTCTACCATGCCGCGGGGGTGGCCGACTACTGGCGCAGCAGCCGCGAGCGCATGTTCCAGGTCAACGTGGAGGGCACGCGCCATGTGATGGCGGCCGCACTGGCGGTTGGGGTAGCGCGTGTCGTCCATACCTCGTCGGCCGCTGCGCTCGGCATCCCCTCTGACGGACGCCCGGCGACCGAGTCGCAAACATGGCGTGGGCCAGCGGCGCGCTTCTCCTATGGTTACAGCAAACACCTGGCCGAGCTGGTGGTGCAAGAATACGCGGCGCAGGGCCTGTCGGTCGTTATTGTCAACCCAACCGTCATTCTGGGGCCGCGGGATGTCAACCTCGGTTCGGTCAGCCTGATTGTAGGCGTCTACAAACGCCAGCTGCCTTTTTTGTTGTCGGGCGGCGTCAATGTCATCGGCGTCGCTGACGTTGCCGCGGGGCATTTACTGGCGGCCGCGCGCGGCCGCGACGGTGAGCGTTACCTGTTAGGCGGTCAGAACTTGAGCGTGCCAGACTTCGCCCGCTTGATTGGCGATGTCGTCGGCGTCCCTGCGCCAACCCTGGTTCTGCCCCGCGCCAGCGTGGCGCCCCTGGCCGCGGTGGTGGGGGTGGCAAATCGCTTGTCGCCCTGGCAACTGCCGGTAACCGCTGAATTGATCCGCCTGGGCGCCGAGCCGTTCTACTTCGACCCAACCAAGGCCATCCGCGAGCTGGGCTTGCCCCAAACGCCTGTGCGCCCGGTGATTCAGGAGACGTTCGACTGGCTGCGCGCGCAAGGACATTTACATTAGCGACTTAGCCGTTGAATTCTGGCGTGACGCGCGCAGACCTGGCGCAGGCAAAATCAATGGGTTCATTGCTGAAATTCGCGGCTGGCAAACGGCCCTGTTGAGCGCTGACCTGTCCAGCGCGCGCGGAGGATTCATGTCGGAATTGGAATCGGTGGCCCGTCGTATTCTGAGCTGCACCCTGTGTGATTTATGCCGCGGCCGCACGCACGCGGTGCCGGGTGAAGGCCCCGAAAACGCCCGCATCATGCTGATCGGTGAAGGCCCGGGCGCGCAAGAAGATTTACAAGGCCGGCCTTTTGTGGGCGCGTCCGGCCAGTTCATGATGGACGCCCTGGCCACGGTGGGCGTGCAGCGCCAGGATGTTTTCATCACCAACCTGGTCAAATGCCGCCCCCCAGGCAATCGCGACCCGCTGCCTGACGAAATTTTGCTCTGCGGCGCCACCTATCTTGATCTGCAAATCGAGCTGATTGACCCGCAGATCATCATCACCCTGGGGCGTTTTTCCCTGGGGCGCTTTCTCCCGCAGGCGTCCATTTCACGGCTGCATGGTCAACCACAGAACGTCGCGGGCCGCCTGCTCTACCCGTTGTTGCACCCGGCGGCTGCCTTACGGCGTCCCGAGTGGCGCCAGGCTTTTCAAGCAGACGTTGCGCGCCTGCCGGCGTTGTTAGAAGATAGAAGATAGAAGATAGAAAATAGAAGATAGAAAATAGAGAAGATAGAAAACTGACACAGAAGATGGAGATACGATCGTGGAATCTGAAACACTGCGGGTAATCCCGCTGGGCGGCGTGGGTGAAATCGGCAAAAACATGCTGGCCCTCGAATACAATCAAAACATCCTGGTGATTGATGCCGGACTGATGTTTCCTGAAAGCGATATGCTCGGGGTGGACGTCGTCATCCCCGACATCGAATATCTGATCGAACGCAAAGAGTGGGTGCGAGCGATCATCCTGACCCACGGGCACGAGGATCACATCGGCGCGCTGCCCTACATTCTGCCCGAACTGCCGGCGCCGGTTTATGCGACGCCCCTGACACGCGGCCTGGTGGAGGTCAAGCTCAAAGAGGCGCGCATCAGCGCGACCGTAATTCACACCATCAACACCAAGGATGTGCTGGAGTTGGGGCCATTCAAGGTCGAATTTTTCCACGTTTGCCACAGCATCCCCGACGCCGTGGGGCTGGCGATTACAACGCCGGTCGGCCTGGTGGTGCACGTGACCGATTACAAGTTCGACGCGCACCCGGTGGATGGCAAGCTGACCGATTTTGCCAAGCTGAGTGAGCTGGGCGACCGGGGCGTCCTCTTGCTGCTGAGCGATTCAACGAACGCAGAGCGCGCTGGCTTTACGCCTTCAGAGCGCGAAGTGGGGCTGGCGTTCGACCGCCTGTTCAGCCAGGCGACGGGGCGCGTGATCGTGGCTACGTTTGCGTCCAACATCTCGCGCGTGCAGCAGGTCATCACCACGGCCCGCCGTTACAACCGCCGCGTGGGCGCCGTGGGGCGCAGCATGGTCAGCAACGTCAAGATGGCGACGCAGCTCGGCTACGTGGATGCAGCGCCCGAGGAATTGCTCAACACCGACCAGATCAACAACCTGCCGGCCAACCAGGTCGCGGTGGTGTGTACGGGGAGTCAGGGCGAGCCAACCTCGGCCCTGGTGCGTATGGCGATGCAAGAACACCGCAGTTTGAAAATTCGCCCTGGCGACATGGTGATTATTTCTGCCACGCCTATCCCCGGCAACGAGGTCCTGGTCAATCGCACGATCAACAACCTGTTCCGGCTGGGCGCGGATGTGCACTATTCTGGCCTGGGGGACGTGCACGTCTCTGGCCACGGCAGCCAGGAGGATTACAAACTGCTCTTCAGCCTGACCCGGCCGCGCTTCTTCGTGCCCATTCATGGCGAATACCGTCACCTGGTGCTGCACGCACGCCTGGCCCTGGAAATGGGCATGGCCGCCGAGAATGTGCAGATCATCGAAAGTGGTCAGGTGCTGCTCGTGCAGCCTGAACGGCTGACGGTGGGCGAGCGTGTGACCGAAGGGCACGTGCTGGTGGATGGCGTGACCGTGGGCGAGATCAGCGAAGTGGTGCTGCGTGACCGTCATCACCTTTCGCAGGACGGCTTCGTCGTCGCCATCGTCGCCGTGGATTCAACCGGCGAGGTGGTGGCCGCGCCCGAAATTTTGACGCGCGGGTTCGTCAACGTCAACGACAGCGAGGACCTCCTCAACCAGGCGCGTGACCGGGTATGGACGGCGCTGGCGCATCATGCGCCGCACGGGACGATTAGCAATCGCATCAAAGAAGTGCTGGCTGATTTTCTACATCAGCAGACGCGGCGTCGGCCGATGATCCTGCCCCTGGTGATCGAAGTTTAACGGCAGTCAAAAAAGAAGGCGGCGTGCAGAGCGAAGCGCGCCGCCAAGATTCAGCGTTCAATAAGTCAGGATGACACGCCATGGCCAAGGCAGCGAGTAAAAAAAGCGCGGGAGGTCACAAGGACGGCCGTAAAGGCAAGGCTGCAGGTCAGAGCAAGCCGCGCGCGCCCGCTGGCCGCGCCGGGACGCGCAGCCGCTCAGCCAAAGAGGAGCCGTCTGGCCCCAACCTCGGCGACCAGATGGATCGCTTCCTGGAATTCATGGTGCGTGATGACACGATCGGCGTCATTTTCCTGGCCGTGGCGGCCATCACCTTTTTTAGTTTGATTTCACCGCGCGGCACGTTGACCGAAGGCTGGATTCAAGGCCTGCGGCGCGGCTTTGGCATCGGCGTCTGGTTGACGCCGCTTCTGTTTGGCATCGTCGGTCTTTGGCTGCTCTTGCGCCGGATTGCCAGTCATCGCGCGCCCGCGCTGCCGCGCCTGCTGGGGCTGGGGCTGCTCTTCGTGGTCTTCGAAGTGCTGGCGCACCTGCTGGCAAATTCGGCAGACCCTGAACTGCTGGCTGAGCAAGGCGGCGGCGGCGGACGGCTCGGCTTCAGCTTGAGCGACCTGCTGGTCAATGGCATTGGCCCGGTCGGCGCGGCCATCGTCATCCTGCTACTGGCCGGGATCGGGCTATTGACCCTGGTGGGGCTTGCGCGCGCGCGTCGCACCGTGGCCTATCTGCGCGGTGAGCCGCCGTTGGCTGACGAACTTGGCCTGGGAACGCAGCCGCTCCTGGTAAATCCGCCCTTCATGACAGACATCACGGACACGGCGCTGGAACCGCCCTCGATCTGGCAGCGCGCTCGCACCTGGTTGGGAAGTTGGCGCGGGGGGCGCAACGACGACCACGCGGAGAGCGTAGAACCGCGTGTCATCGGCAGCCTGCCGGCCGCGGGATCATCCGCTTATCGTGCAGGAGGCGCGGCCGCCCCTGGCGCCAACCCGACGCCGGCCGGCGCCGCGCTGCGAACGACCCCCGCGCGGCCCCTGAACGCCGCCCTGCCGCCCCTCAGCGGCGCCACGCCGGCCTGGCAGCTTCCGTTCATCGAAGATATCCTGGATGACGCCATTGACCAGGAACTGAGCGTGGAAGACCTGGCGCGCCGCGCCCGTCTGATCGAAGACACCCTCCGTGCCTTTGGCGTCCCCGTCACGGTGGTGGAGGTCAATCGCGGCCCGGCCGTCACCCAGTTTGGCCTGCGCCCAGATTTCGTCAAGAAGCGCTATCGCAAGAGCGAGATCGAATTGCAGCAGGAGGCCATGCAGCGTTTGCGCAGCATGCCACGCGGCGAGCGTCAGCAGTGGGAAGCCGAAGCCCGCGCGCGCCTGGCGCGGCAGGGTCAGGACGGCCCTTCGAACGATCAGCTGGAAACGCAGATCGTCGAGATGCTTGCGGCTACCCTGGACAAGACCATCGAGAAGGATGTCAAGATCAAGGTCGCCCGCATTCAGGCCCTGTCCAATGATCTGGCCCTGGCGTTGGAAGCCTCGCCCATTCGCATCGAGGCGCCCGTACCGGGGCGTTCGATCGTGGGCCTGGAAGTGCCGAACCGCCAAACCGCCCTCGTCACCTTACGCAGCGTGATGGAATCAGAGGCCTACCTCAACATGAAATCGCGGCTGAAGCTGCCGCTGGGGCAGGATGTTTCCGGCCAGCCAGCGGTCGGCGACCTGGCGAAGATGCCGCACCTGCTGATTGCCGGCGCCACCGGCTCCGGCAAGTCGGTTTGCGTCAACGCGATCATTGCCAGTCTGCTGTTCAATCACACGCCTGACACGTTACGTCTGTTGATGGTGGACCCGAAGATGGTCGAGTTGACCACCTACAACGGGATTCCACACCTGATTGCGCCGGTGGTAACCGAAGTGGATCGCGTGGTGCCGATCCTGGCGTGGGCCACGCGCGAGATGGATCGCCGCTACAAGATGTTCAGTCAGGTTGGCGCGCGCAATATCGAAAGTTTCAACGAAAAGCTGGCGGCCAAAGGCCAGCCGGCGCTGCCCTTCATCGTCATCATTATTGACGAGCTGGCCGATCTGATGATGGCCGCGCCAGATGAGGTCGAACGTTACATCTGCCGCCTGGCGCAGATGGCCCGCGCCACCGGTATGCACCTGATTCTGGCAACGCAGCGCCCGAGCGTGGATGTCGTGACCGGCCTCATCAAGGCCAACTTCCCGGCCCGCGTCGCCTTCGCCGTCACCAGCCAGATTGATTCGCGCGTCATTCTCGATCAACCGGGCGCCGAACGCCTGCTGGGCCGCGGCGATATGCTTTTCATGGACCCCACGTCGCCCAACCTGGCGCGTTTGCAGGGCTGCTTCGTAGCCGATCGCGAGCTGCATCACCTGGTCGCGCATTGGCAGAGCCAACAACCAGTCGGAGCCGGCGCCGCGGCCAGGCCCGCCTTCGGAGAGACGCCGGCGCCCGCGGCCTCATCCACTTCTGACGAGGCGTGGCGCGGGGCCGCCAGCTTCGATGCCCAACCGCCGCCGCCGCCCTTGACCCCCGCCGCGGCGACGCCGGTGCGTATGCCGCCGGCGCCTGGTTTTTCCTCTTCGGCGCGGCCTGCGGTGAATTGGCCGCGCGCAACGGCGCCCGGCCCGGCGGCGGGCAGCGCCCATCCCGCGCCGCCGCCCGCCGAGTCAGAGGAACTGCTGACAACCACCTTGCCGCCGCCTGGCTCTGTCCTGCAGGCGCCGCTCTTCGATGAAATGTTTGCAGGCCAGGCCGGCGCGCAGCCCGCACGCGACGCCCTCTTCGACGAGGCGGTCAACGTGGTGCGCGAAGCGGGGCGCGCCTCGGTCTCTCTCTTGCAGCGCCGGCTGCGCATCGGCTATACCCGCGCCGCACGCCTGATCGAGTTGATGGAACAGGAAGGCATTGTCGGGCCAGACCCTGGCGGTTCTCACGGCCGCGAGGTCACATCAACCACGGGCGCGGGAGAAGCGGATGAGGAAAACGCAGGCGGCTGAGCAGGCAGGGCGGAGCCAGCGGCTCACGCGCCCGTCTTTGCGCTGCTCACTCTCTGTTTGACGCACGGCCAGACCTGCGTATACTTACGCCATTATTTGCACGGGCGAGGCTGGCACCCCTGGTCAACCTGTCATCCCATCATCCCCCCCATTTTCCCCCATTTTTATGGAGGCTCAATGTCTGTGTCTACGCGGTGGTTCCCCTCTTTGCGCCAGCGCTGGCTGGTGGTTTGTTTGCTCATGCTGTTGCTCGCAGCGGCCGCGCCGGCCGGAGCTGCTCCAGGGATCCCCGGCGCAAAAATTGATGCAGACCTGACTCAA
>DAISHS010000024.1:0-22774 GCA_036822415.1 Chloroflexota bacterium | reverse complement strand
CCTTCGGCCTTGAAATCGCTCAAGAGCCAAAGCAGGAAACGCATGATGGCGAGGACGATACGATGCCCCAATGGAAACGCTGCTGGTTGGTCGTTCATGGTTGTTTAGACGAGGGAAAACGTGTTCGATCACAGGTTTGACTGGTCATGGGCGATTTCGCCGCGCTTGTGGTATAATCTGATAGCTAACGACCGGCCCACTGGCCGGGACCAGGTCAATCTCAAAATCGGTATGACCGCCGCGGGGAATGACGTTGTGTTCGGGTTCAGCCCGCCGCACGCCCATCACCCGCCCCACGGCATCGTAAAGGGTGATGACCAGCGTAACTTGCACCGCGTCCTCAGGCCCGACATTGAAAACCTGACCGCTGACCTGGTAGATGCCAAAGTTCGATCCGCTGCCTTCCGCCGTCTGCACCTCCAGGTCACGGTAGTAGCTGCCGAGGTAGGCCGGCATGGCGGTCAACGGCTCTGCCAGGTAACTGGCAAAACTGGCGGGTGCAGACGCAAAGAGCAGAGCAAACGGAGCACGGCCGTTGGCTTCGACCAGGTCGGCCACCGGGGCGCCCTGCACCCGGCTGAGAACCTGGTCATCATGGTCGAGCAAACTAATGGCCAGGGTGACTCCTTCGAGCGGCAGGGTGGCGCGATTGACAACCTCGCCAAAACACCACAAACCGCCCAGGGGCGTTTTGGCAAAGAAGATGTTTTCGATCGTGTAAGGCAGCGGCGTGGGGGTAACCGTTGGCTCCACGCCCGTTACACCGTCGTCGCCCACCGTCGGAATGATCAGCTCCTGGCCGACGCGCAGGCTGCGCGGGTCAAGAATACCATTGCTTTCTTGAATGGCCGCGACGCTGACGCCAAAGCGGTTGGCAATGGCCAACAGCGTGTCGCCGCTGCGGATGGCATAGATGACCGGCGTTGGCGTCACGGTGGGGGTGGCGGTTGGTTCCGGCGTGTAAGGCGCCGGTGTGGACGTGGGGCGCGCCGTGGCGACCGCGGTGAGCGCGGGAAGCGCGGTCGGCGGCTGGGGCGTCGCGGTGGGTCGGGTGATAATTTGCCCGCAGGCGCTCAAAAAGACCAGGAGACACAGGATCACCGCCGCCGCGCTGACGTTGGCATGAATTGCCGGGCCGATTTTGCTTTCAGGTGCCATGCTGTCATTATAAAACGAAAACGCAAAAACCCAAATCCCGCCTTCGTTTTTTCCGTGCGGTTGCCAGAGGTGCCTTTATGCCAGCCAAGACTCAGTTCATCGCCAATCTCAAAGCGGGCGACATGGTGCTCAGTTATTTTCTAATCAAGCGCGCGCGCCTGGTTCCGTTCAAAGACCCGGCCTCCGGCTCGTTTTTGTCGCTGCTCCTCAGCGACCGCTCTGGACAGGTTGGCGCGCGGGTGTGGGAAAAGGCGGAACAATTTGCCGCCAGCCTGAACCCTGGCGATGTGGTCAAAATCCAGGGCAAGGTTCGCACTTATCAGGACGGCCTCTACATTGTCATTCGCCAGATTCGCCGCGCGCGGCCAGATGAAATTACGCCGGCCGATTTCGCGGCCGCGGGCGCGGCCAGCGAGCGTAACATGGACGCGCTGCTGGGCGTCTTACGCGATGCCATCCGCAGCGTGGGACACCTTGACCTGCGCCGCCTGCTCGACAGCATCTTTGGGGACGCCGATTTCATGGCCGATTTTTGCCGGGCTGGCGCCAGCCCCTTGCACCATGCTTACCTCGGCGGCCTGCTCGAACACACGGTCGAAATGCTGGTGCTCTCGCGCCCTTTGCTGGCTCTCTTCCCGGCCGTCAACAGCGACCTGCTGACCGTCGCCATTCTGCTGCACGACGCAGGCCGCGTCCTGGAAATAGGGAGCGACGAAACGCCGCCGTTGCCCGTTGGCCGCTTGATAGGCCATCAGGCGCTGGGCGATGCCTGGTTGAGCGAACGCCTGGCGCAAATCCCCGGCTTTGCGCCTGAGCTGGCGCTGCGTCTGCGCCACAGTCTGTTGAGTCACCACGGCTTTCCGGCAACGCCCGGCCCTGCCACCCTGGAAGCGCTGGCGTTGACTCGCTTGAACAGCCTGAGCGCCGAGCTGAACGAGGCTTCGCAAGCGGCCCGCCAGGCGCAAAGTCGCCAGGTGGCCTGGACGGATGATCTGATCGCGACGCGGGGACCGCTCTACGTGGGATCGAAAGCAGCGGAGAGATGATCCGGGTCGAACAATGGTAAGTTGCAAAAAGGAGTTTCTATGTCCAAGGTACTTCATTCACTCATCGGTCTCATCGTCTTGGGCGCGCTGCTTGTCGGCGCACTCCCCGTTCATGGCGCGCCGCCTCTCCCCAACAGCCTGACCCAAGCCGCGCGCGGCGCGTTGACGATCACGCGCGATCCGGCGACCGGCGCTGTCACCTTTGTGCGCAGCGAAGGCGGCCTTGTCAGCGGCGCCGATTCCGCCGCGCTTGCGGCTGACCCGGCCGGCGCGGCCCGCGTCTTCTTATCCCAACATGAAACGGCCCTGGGTATGCCGGGCGTTGGCAAACAAACGCAGCTCGCCGGAGTCAAACGGGACGAGCCGGGCATGACCCATGTGCGCTTCCAGCAGGTTTACCAGGGCGTGCCGGTGTTTGGCGCGGAGGTTTTCGTGCACTTTGCCGCCGACGCCCAGCTGGTCCGCGCGCTCAACGGTCACTATATCCCCGGCCTGGCCGTCAATGTCACGCCGACCGTGGACGCGGACGCGGCCTTGGCCCTGGCGCGCTCGCTCGACCCCCAGGCCGTGGTGTGGGCCAAGCCCGAGCTGCGTATCTACACCGCCGCGATTGACCCCGCGGTCACTGGCAATCACCTGGTGTGGCTGGTGCGACTCTACGCGGCGACCGTGCCGGCGCGCATGTTGTACGTGGTGGACGCGCACAGCGGCGCGGTCTTAACGTCGTACAACGAGCTGGACACCGCGCGCAATCGCCAGGTGTACACGGCCAACCATACACAGACGCTGCCTGGCGCCCTGGTGCGCAGTGAAGGCGGCGCCGCCACCGGCGACGCCGATGCCGACCATGCCTACCAGTACCTGGGCGATACGTACGATTACTACTTCAGCCGCTTTGGTCGCGACAGCTACGATGCCGCGGGCGCTCCCATGAAGGCGACCGTGCATTACGGCGTGAACTACCAGAACGCATTCTGGAACGGTACGCAGATGGTGTTTGGCGACGGCTTCCCGATTGACGATGTCACCGCGCATGAAATGACCCACGCCGTGACCGAGAACGAAGCGAACCTGATTTACCAAAATCAATCGGGCGCGCTCAACGAGTCGTTTTCCGACATCTTCGGCGAGATCATTGACCTGGGCAACGGCGCCGGCAACGACACCCCACCGGTGGCCTGGCTGATGGGCGAAGACCTGCCGGGCATTGGCGCCATCCGCAGCCTGGCCGATCCCACGCTCTACGGCGATCCTGATAAAGTTTCCACCTACGACTGCACCACGGCCGACAACGGCGGCGTACACACCAACAGCGGTATTCCCAACAAGGCTGCCTACCTGATGGCCGTTGGCGGCGCCTTCAACGGCCACACCGTCACCGGCATTGGCATCGAAAAGATGGGCCGGGTCCAGTACCGGGCGTTGAGCCAATATCTGACCCAGTCCGCCACCTTTGTGGATGATGTCAACAGCTTGAATCAGTCGTGCCAGGATTTGATCGGCAGCTACGGCATCACCAGCGCGGACTGCACGCAGGTCAACGAGGCGCTGCTGGCGGTGGAGATGACCACGACTGTGCCGTGCTCCAGCGGCGGCTGCGCCGTGCAGACCACCGTGGCCGACGAGGCCGCGTTCAAATCGCCGGCTGAAGCCATCCGCACTGCCATCATCATGTACCGCACCCGTGAGCAGGTGCTGCGCGGCGCCCCGGTCGGCGAGCATCTGATTGATCTTTACTATCAACACACCGCGGCCATGGCGCGGCTGCTGGCGCAGGACCTGGTTCTGCGTCACCATATGGCCGCCTTCCTGGCTGAGGTTGCGCCTGGCCTGGATGCACTGGCCGCCAGGAATGAGCGCGCGGCGCGTTTGACCATCTCGCCGGCTGCCATCGCTCACCTGCAGGCGGTCTTAACTGGCTTCGAGAAGGCTGATCCTGCCAGCCCGCTGGCGGTCGCTATTCGCGCTGAACGCCAGCGCATTGACCTGGACAAGCTGAGCAATCAATCGTTTGTGGACGCCTGGGCAAGCCTGAATCAGCAGTGGCAGGCTGCCCGTTGAGAGGAGAAAGGGATCCGCTATGCTTAACTCTATTCCATTTGTTCCTGCCAGGCGGGCGCGGCGCGCCTGGCTTTGGCTTGTCAGCGGCGCGCTGCTGTTGCTCCTGTTGACCGTCGGCGGCGCGCTGGCCAGCTCTCCCAACGCACGTGTGGCGCCTGATTCATACGAAGGCGTGGCGGTCAACGGAAGTCAGGCTAGCGCGCTGATTGGCGCAGATGTCAACGACCTTTTCGTCTATGTTTACCATGCCGCCACCACCACCTGGACGATCATTCCCTTCCAGGTAGATGAAGTAGACGCGTCGGGCTATTACACCACCACGGACGAAATTCCCACGTTCGACGCCAACGATGAGATTGCCTTCATGGTCGCTGATCTTGGCGATCAAGCCCCGGCCTGGGCCTGGCTGCTGACCAGCGACCGCCTGAGCCTGCCTCGCGTCGAGGTCAAGGTGGCGGATCCGGCCAACCCCAGCAATGCTGCGTATGCCTACATCGTGCGCAGCCAGGATGCACTGGCGCTGGCGCCCGCAGATTATGTGGCCTACTCGTCTGTGGACAAGACCTTCGACACGCCAGATTACCTGGCCGGCCTGTCACCGCTGGCGCCTGGCAGCACAGGCTGGCATCCAGGGCTGGAGAAACTGCGCATCAAGAAGTACACGCCAACCCCCCAGGATATTCTCGATCGCACGCACATTCGCATTGGCATCAAGCCGCGCATCCTGGGCTTTTGCCTGCCGACGCAATACCTGTGTGAAGAGCAGCTGGCGCAGTATTTGCCGCCTGACTTCGACCTGGAGCCGACGAAGGATGGGGCGGTGCGCATTGTGGGCGGCGGGCCGCTGACGCCCACTCTCTTTTATCGCACCAGCCTGTACGTTTCCTCCAGCCTGGATTTGAATGCGCTGGCAAGCGACCCCAACGTGTGCAGCATCGCCTACATGCGGGTGACGTTCGACCTGCGCGACCCGAATCTGAGCGCCAATGCGCCGGCCACCTATTACGACGCTGCCGGCAGCACGGACGTTATCAACGGGACGCCGCCGGGCACAGCGATCAGCGGCGCTCCACGTAGTTGGGTGCAGTACAGCGGCAGCCAGGGCAGCGTTGTCGTGCTGGATAGCCTGAGCGCGACCGGCGGCGCGTCGGCGCATTATTATCGTGACAATAGCACTGCTGGTACCTGCACCGAAGGCAGCGACACCGGTTCCAGCGGCTCCTACGGCGAGTCAGGCACGGAGATTACGAATCCCACCGGGCTGCTGCACATTGTCTTCGCCGGCGTCATCCAGCCGCCGGCGGCTGGCCCCATCGGTGCGCCGATTCGCAGCAACCTGGACAACCCGCTGCAAAAGACTGCCAGCGCGCAGTATTTGTGCAGCGTGGCCGACATTGACGGCAACCATCATGTCGACGTGACGGGCGACATTGGGCCGACGGCCGGCGCCTGGTCATGTCACAGCGGCGACCCCTGCTACCTGGCCGCGGCCGACACGAATCACGATGGCGAAGTGGACATTGATGATGTGCAGTTGGTCAGCGCCTGTTTTGGTTGGGCGCTGCCTTGACAGAGCAGCCAACTCTTGCTAAAATCTGGCCTACAACGGCATAAGCAGCGAAGACGGAGACGAGTAGCCTGATGCGTGACCCACAGAGAATCGCCAGTTGGTGTGAGGCGATGGCACAATCATGGCGAAAAGCCCTCCCAGGCTCTCATCAGAAATGCCCGATCTTGGCGGTCGGTCAGAGTACGCATGAGCGGCATGGCCCACGTTAGCGGGCTGGCATCAGACCACTGATGCGTAGAGGCTGCGCAGCCGCGCGGCAAATCCAGGTGGCACCACGAACGCGCACCTCGTCCTGGCAAGACGAGGTGCGCGTCTTATTTTGTTGCAGGCTCAAGCCCAAAAACCGGACTTGAAAAACTGAACTGGAAAAACTGGACCCGAAAAAACTGGAAATGAAACGCTGAGGAGGAGGCGCAATGTTAGACATCAAATTTATCCGCGACAACCTGGACATCGTTAAGCAGGCCATGCAAGACCTGCAGGCGTTCGATGCTCCCCTGGACATGGCTATCACGCTGGACGATGAGCGGCGCGAGATTCTGATCGAGCTAGAAAACCTGCGGGCGCGGCGCAACACCGACAGCCGCCGCATTGGCCAGCTGCTGCGCGAGGGAGATCGTGACGCGGCCGAGGCCCTGAAGACAGAACTGGCCGAGCTGCCCAATGGCATCAAAGCCCTGGAGGAGCGCCTGGCGCAGGTAGAACCAGCCTTGCGCGACGCGCTCCTGCGCATCCCCAACCTGCCGCTGCCTGAGGTGCCGGTGGGCAAGGACGACAGCGAAAACATCGTCACGCGTGTCGAAGGCCAGCCGCGCGTGTTTGACTTTGCACCTCGACCGCATTGGGAAATCGGCGAAGCGTTGGGCATTTTGGACTTCGAGCGCGGCGTCAAGCTCTCAGGGTCGCGCTTCTACGTGCTCAAGGGCTTGGGCGCGCGTTTGCAGCGCGCGCTGATCGCCTGGATGCTCGATGTGCACATCATGGATCACGGCTACACGGAGGTTTATCCGCCTTACATGGTCAAGGGTGAGTGCCTGGTGGGCACGGGCAATCTGCCCAAGTTTGCCGACAACCTGTACCATGACGCGGAGGAGGATTACTGGCTCATTCCGACGGCCGAAGTGCCGGTGACAAATCTTTACCGCGATGAGATTCTGCCGCCAGGCGCGCTGCCTATCTACCATGTGGCCTACACGCCCTGTTTTCGGCGTGAGAAGATGAGCGCGGGGCGCGACGTGCGCGGCATCAAGCGTGGTCATCAGTTCGACAAGGTCGAAATGGTGAAGTTTGTCGAACCGGAGCAGGGTCAGGTCGAACTCGAGAGGTTGGTGGACAACGCCGAGGACATTGCCCGGCGCTTGCAGATTCCGCACCGCATCATTCAAATGTGCACCGGCGACCTGGCCTTTTCGGCGGCCGCCAAGTATGACGTGGAGTTGTGGGCGCCGGGCGTCAACGAATGGCTGGAAGTGAGCTCCTGTTCGCTCTTCACCGATTTTCAGGCGCGCCGCGCCAACATTCGCTATCGGCCGGACGCCAACAGCAAACCGCGTCACCCCTACACTCTGAACGGATCGGGGCTGGCGCTGCCACGCGTGCTCATCGCTGTGCTGGAAAACTACCAGCAGGCGGATGGTACCGTCGTGGTGCCGGATGTCCTGCGGCCGTACATGGGGGGCGCGGAGGTGATTCGGTAGACGGACGGTTTCAACGCAGGAGCGCAGAGAGAGATGGCTGTTTTGCGCCTTGTGAGGTGCTTGTGTCGCTAACGGTTTTAGCGCAGAGACGCAACGAATGGAATAGAATCCCTTGCGTCTCTGCTCCTTGGTGTTCATCTGTTACGCCGAACCGCCAGAATTTTTGACAGGCGCTCGCGCGAATGGTATACTGACCCGGCTTGACGTGAGGTGACTGGAGGGATGGCCGAGCGGTTGATGGCGGCGGTCTTGAAAACCGTTGTGGCGCTCCGCGTCACCGGGGGTTCGAATCCCTCTCCCTCCGCCTGGCGCAATCTGGGGAGGTCGCATAGTACGGTCTAGTGCGCCCGCCTGCTAAGTGGGTACACCCGCAAGGGTGTCGCGGGTTCAAATCCCGCCCTCCCCGCCAACCAAAGAGCCAGCCTGGATAAGGCTGGCCTTTGTATTTCCCCTCTCTTTTTCTCAATCTTCTTTGACCGCCTGCGCGCTTCGTGCTAAAATGTAGGATATGTCTGAAAAAGTGGGAAGTTTTGGATTCAATCTGCCCATTTCCCAACTTGGACAGCAATCAAATCAGAATTGAGGAGCACGTTCATGTCACACCCTTCACCAACGACGGTGGCGGAGATCCAAAAGCGCGTCGCCGCGCAGTGGGAAGCCATCAGCGCCTTTTTTTGCGAGCTGTGCGCCATTCCCAGCATTGCTGGTCAGATCGAAGCGGTTGGCAAACGCATGGCCCAGGAGATGGAAAAATTGGGCTATGATGAGGTCCGTTTCGACAAAATGGGCAACATCATGGGCCGGATTGGCAACGGCCCGCGCGTCATTGTTTACGACACCCACATTGATACCGTCGGTATTGCCGATCCTGACGCCTGGCAATGGGATCCCTTCCAGGGCAAAATTGAAAACGGGGTTCTTTTTGCCCGCGGCGCCGGTGATGAAAAAGGCTCCGCGCCTGGCATGGTCTA
This sequence comes from Chloroflexota bacterium, assembly GCA_036822415.1. Lineage (GTDB taxonomy): Bacteria > Chloroflexota > Anaerolineae > SSC4 > Amarolineaceae > Amarolinea. The sequence continues at coordinate 14,271 of DAISHS010000024.1, read as the reverse complement.
CGGTCTGGCCCTGGCCCGTGACCTGGGTCTGCTCAACGGGTTCACCTGCTACGTATTTGGCAACATGGAAGAAGACTGCGATGGCATTGCCCCCAACACCTTCGTGGAAGTAGACCCCAAAGTGCGCCCTGATTTTGTGGTGATTGGGGAGCCGACGAAGCTGCAGGTTTACCGCGGGCACAAGGGCCGCGTGGAAATGAAGGTGGTGGCCAAGGGCCGCAGCGCCCACGCCGCGTCCAATCACCTCGGTGATAATGCCGTCTACAAACTGCTGCCGGTCATTGCCGCCATCCGTGACCTGGAGCCTGCCCTGGGGGATGACCCTTTCCTGGGACATGGCAAGATCACCGTTTCGGACATCAAGGCGCAGACGGCCAGCTTGAATGCAGTGCCCGATGAGGCAACCATTTTCATTGATCGCCGCGTCACCTTTGGCGAGTCCAAAGATGAGGCGATCGAGCAGGTGCGGCGTTTGATCCCGGCCGCCAACCAGGCCGCCGGCGACATCAAGGTCGAGATGCTCTTCTACGATATTCCGAGCTACACCGGTTTCGTTTTTCCGGTGGACAAATACTATCCGGCCTGGGCGTTGGATGAAAATCATCCCCTGGTGCAGGCGGGTCAAGCTGTGCGCACGGCGTTGGGGCTGCCCGCTGCGGCCACGGGCAAGTGGGACTTCAGCACCAACGGCACTTACTGGATGGGCAAGGCCCAGATTCCCAGCATCGGCTTTGGCCCCGGTGATGAGACTACCGCGCACACCGTCAACGACAGCAACAGCCTGGATGACGTGGTCAAAGCCACTGAATTCTACGCCTTGCTCCCTGCGTTGCTATAATACCTTCGATTTGGCGGTACACGAACCAACGACAGGGCATCAATAAGTGCGAACATTTTCTGACTACAAACGTGAGGGCCACAACTGGATTACACTGGCAAATGGTGAGTATTATCCAGACATCTTGCAGGATGCCTGTACGTTGTATGCACCAGTGTTGATACTGTTTGGACAAATTCTTCGATCTTCGGAGTCATCTACCAGGCTCTTAACCACAATTGCGGAAGTGCCAGAGAGTTGGATGCGTATTCAACTGGTTCGTGTGTTTCGCAAGTACGTTAGCCCCGAGACGCCGGTGGAGATGCTCAAGAAAAAAACGAAAGTAAAGGAAATCTGCGAACAGTTCGGTAGAGGGTTTCGCCCAATTCAGGATGTTCAGGCTGCCTTTGACAGCCGCCCTTTACCGGACGAAGCACTATGCGCCCTGCTTTGGGAATATCAAGCTCGCGGCAAAAAAGGATACGATTTGACAGAACGATTCTTCGCCCTGTTTCGTGCAACATTTCCGACGTTGAGTCTCCTGGGACCAGAACGAGCGGGCAGAGACATCAGGCTCGGCAGCTTGTTCGAGGATTATTCCAACCCTCAACGTCCTGTAGACTTCGTGATTAAGCACGAAGATCAGGTTCTAGCCATAGGCTTAGCTCGCTACGATTCTGATCGCGGGGGCGCTCAGGAAGATGATCGGACAGGAGGATATCGCAACTGTGCAGACGAAATTCTTACCTACACGCAGAACAGATTCACGAAGACTAAAGTCATTTTCTTGAATGATGGGCCTGGGTTACTTTTGGGTTCTATGTGGGACGATTATGCTGCCCTTGAGGCCCGATGGCCGGGCAAAGTGCTTGTCCTCACTCTGCGTATGGTTCCTGAACGTCTCACGCATGATTGGCTACAGGCGGAATAACCACGTATTATGGCTACCGGAATACCTAAGGCTCGTCGAAATTCGCTAACTCAGCCACAGATACTTCCTGCTCTTGGGCGCGAGGAAGTCATGCTGGCTTATCCTGGTAAACAGCCGATATCTGACATCCTATTGACGTCGCCAGCGCAGATGATTTCGCTATGGCCTGATGCTGGAATTCAGACATCCATGTTGCCCAATCGCCTTTGTTTCGGGGATAACCTGTCTGTTTTGGCGGCTTTGCTGCAGGATCCAGTCGTCCGGGGCCACGTCCGTTTGATTTATATAGATCCGCCTTATGCCACAAGCGGTGTGTTCCAATCGCGCACGCAAGTGGATGCTTACGCTGATCTATTGACCGGTGTTAGCTATTTGGAGTTTATCCGTCAACGGTTGATCATACTTTGGGAGTTGCTGGCCGACAATGGCTCGATTTATGTTCATCTCGATGACAACATGGCGTTCTACGTCAAGGTTCTAATGGATGAAATTTTTGGCGCCAATAATTTTCGCAATTGGATTACACGCAAGAAATGCAATCCTAAGAACTACACGCGAAAAACATACGGCAACGTTGCTGACTTTCTTCTCTTTTATACAAAAACAGACTCATATGTCTGGCATCGCCCCCTGGAGGGATGGACTGCCGAAAAGGCCCGCAAAGAATATCAGTATATTGAAGAGGGAAGTGGTCGTCGTTACAAGAAAGTCCCGGTTCACGCGCCCGGTGTACGCAACGGCGAGACTGGACAGGCCTGGCGCGGGATGCTGCCACCGCCAGGCAAGCACTGGCAGTACACCCCGAAAACGCTTGATGAGATGGACGCACGTGGCGAGATCTACTGGTCACCAACGGGGAATCCACGCCGCAAAGTGTATTTAGATGAGAGCGATGGTATACCGGTGCAAGATATCTGGCTTGACTTTCGCGACGCTCATAACCAAAACATCGAGGTTACCGGCTATCCAACAGAAAAACCTGCCAACTTGCTCAGCCTCATCATTGAGGCGTCTTCCAATCCCGGCGATTTGGTGCTCGACTGTTTTTGTGGCTCAGGTACAACGCTGACTGTAGCTAGTCAATTGGGGCGACGCTGGATTGGTATTGACAACAGCCGTGAAGCCATCACGACAACGCTGCGCCGGTTCACCACAGGTACGGAGCGCATGGGTGATTTCGTTAGTCTACGCGCTGGAATCAACGGGACAGGTCAACAAGTCTCTCAGCAAACTACGCCTTCGCTTTTTGATCTGACCGGCACAGAACAGCAGATTGTGGATGCAAGGGGGGGCCATCAACCGATTACGGATTTTGTATTGCTGAGCGAGGCTTCCATGGTTACTGACTTAACAACCGACGTCAATGCCTGGAAAGCGCTTGCCAAGACGTCTGCGCGCGATGAGACATTCGCGCAAACTGATCTTCGGAACGGCGGCCGCGCCCGCTAATCGCAGATACCTGATAGGAGATTTCGAGTTTATGCAAACAAACTTACGTGGACGCGATTTCATCGGCGACACCGATTGGACGCGCGAAGAGATCGAGACGGCGCTCGATGTGGCTTTTGATCTGAAACGCATGCGCGCCTTGAACCTTCCTCACGCTTATCTACGCGACAAGGTGCTGGCGATGCTCTTCTTCTTCACCAGCACGCGTACGCGTGGCTCCTTCGAGGCGGGCATGGCGCAGCTGGGCGGCCACGCAGCCTTCATCGAATCGCAAACAACGCAGATTAGCCACGGCGATACAGCCAAAGAGATCGGCGAAATCTATGGCCGCTACTTCGATGGTATCGCCATCCGCCAGTGTGACTGGAACTTCGGCAACAAGTACATCCGTGAGGTGGCCGCAGCCAGCCGTTCTCCAGTGCTCAACATGCAGTGTGACGTCTATCATCCCTTCCAAATTCTGGCCGACTTGATGACTATCATGGAAAAGAAGGGAAAGGACCTGCGGCGTAAGAAAATTGCCGTGTCATGGGCCTACGCCGCCAGCTACGTCAAGCCGATCTCCGTGCCGCAGTCGCTCATTATCCAGATGAGCCGCTTTGGCATGGATGTCGTTCTGGCGCATCCGCCCGAGTACAAGCTGATGCCGCATATTTTGCAAGAAGCGCAGGACAACGCCAAACGCTATGGCGGCAGCTTCAGCATCACGCATGACATGGACGAAGCCTTTACCGATGCCGATGTCGTCTATCCCAAGAGTTGGGGCTGCCTGTTGACCACGGAAGACGGCAAGCAAGCCGCTGAGATCGCCAAGAAGTACACGAGTTGGATCACCGATGAGCGCCGGATGGCCTTGGCCCAGGACGACGCCATCTACATGCACTGTTTACCGGCCGATCGCAACATCGAAGTGACCGACAGCGTGATTGACGGTCCGCAGAGCGTGGTCTATGACGAAGCGGAAAATCGCCTGCATGTGCAGAAGGCCGTCATGGCGTTGACCATGCCCTGATGCAGAGTTTGATCCGAACGGTGGAAGGCGCAGGGGCGCTCAGTATCGCTCGCTCTTGATCGCCTGGCGCCTTCCGCCAGCAGCGTCGCTGCTTTGTCCGAGCGAGGGAAGAATGGGAGGAAACACTGCCTTATGAACCAACTTACCACGAATCGCAATTGGCTTACGTTGCTTGTGGTATTTATCGCTGGCATCCTCATTGGCCTGATCGTCTTGGGCTGGGGTTTATTCCCCGTCAAATGGACGAATGCCAACCTGCGCGACTTGCGTGAAGGTGCACAGAACAACTACCTGTCGGCCGTGGCTGACTCCTACACGGCCAATCGCGATCTTAATCTGGCCCAAGACCGCCTCAAGGAATGGACACCAAACGAGACTCGCATTTTGCTCGATAAGCTGGCTGCGCGTTACGGCGCGGAAGGCCGCATCCAGCAGGTGCAGTCCCTGCAGACCCTGGCAGACGCGGTGCAGGCCGCGCCCGCTGCGCAGCCAACCGCAACCCCGGCCGCAGCCAAAGGCGCCATCCAGCTAAACAGCAACTTACTTATGCTGCTCGGCTTACTCCTTGGCGTCATAATCCTCGGCGCGGGTTTGGGCCTGCTGGCCTGGTGGATCGTCAAGCCGCGTCAACAGGCATCCACCCCGCCGGAATCTAGTCTGCCGTTCGCAGAGCCGCCGCCTGTGATGGATACCCATCAGCCTGGGCGTTCCCCTGTTGCCGCGCCATCACCGTTCGCTTTCCCAGACGAGACAACCGATGACAGGTTCGAGGATGTCGAGGATACAGAGGATCTTGGAGATGGGGGCGAGGAGATCGGCTCATATGAAGCGCCCGCGCCTCCTTCGCCCACCGCGCCCGGTTATCGGCCAGCGCCGCCAATGCCAGGTTTCGAAGGCGCCGCCCAGCCACCGACTCCGGCGCCGCCTCCCGCTGTCTCGCTTGACGAACCGCTGGCTCGATCGCCTCTGGGGTTCGGAAAGAAGCTGGCCGAGTTCGATGCTGTCTATCACCGCGGCGATGCCGACTATGACGAGGCCTTTGTGGTGGACGGGGATACAGGCGGGGCCGGTTTCCGCGGAGAATGTGGCATGGGCATTGCCATGCCGCTCGATTCGGAATCTACCCAGGCCACGGCCTTAGAAGTTTGGCTCTTCGACAAGAGCAACATTCGCACCGTAACGACCGTGCTTGCCAGCGACTATGCCTATAACATGCCTTCTTTGCAGGAGCGCCTGGCTGAAAGGGGAGATATCCTGCTGGCCGCCCCCAACCAGGTTTTCACCATCGAAGCCAAGACGCTGGTGCTGCAGGGCGAGGTGACCAGCCTGACCTATGTCGAAGGGGCCAAGGAGCCGCGCAGCGTCTTCGACGACCTGGCCGTGCACCTGACGATTTACACACCGGAAGAATAGACAGTCCAGGGGCGCTCGCAAGCGCCCCTGTTTTTTACCCATCAAACTCGTAAATCGTAGCTGTGGCGTCGCTTTGTGGGCGCGGAACGCCGCCGCGTCCGTCGGCGTCGTTTCGGCAGGATAGGCCCGCAGCCCGCTTGCGTCCAGCGGTTGAACTTCTGCCCTACTCGCACCCCGTACGCGAATGGAGCTTGACAACAGGCCTATTCTCGGCTATTCTTCCAGCGTCGGCTGATGGCGCCGCCGTCGTCGCTTCTCAATTTGCCGGCGCGCCCTTGCGGTCGTCCGCGTAGACGGGCGCAAGCAAGGCCGTGCGCCTGCCCCGGACCGCCATCGTCTATGGATGCAAGGAGGAGACCATGGTTACTTCTATAATGGAATCTTCGCTGGAATCTTCGTTAGTGAAGCAGCTGCTGCAGCTGCCGCGCCTGCCCACCGTGGCGCAGCAGATCGAGACGCTGTTGGCCGCTGAGGCGACGCGTCGCCAACGTTTCATTGCCACGGTGCGAGAATCCGAAAAAGCTGAATTCATCAATGGAGAGAAGATCGTGCAATCACCAGCCAGGTATAAACACACGGTAGTTGTTGGCAATCTGTTGTATCTACTCAGCGCCTTTGTGCAGACGCACAACCTCGGCTGGGTCGGTTTCGAGAAGGTGATGGTTTCGCTGACCCGCAACGACTATGAGCCGGACATCTGCTTTTTCGACGCGGCGACCGCCGCCGGTTTTCAGCCCGATCAGATGCGCTTTCCGGCGCCGGCTCTGATGGTCGAAGTGCTCTCCCCTTCGACCGAGGCCAACGACCGCGGCGTCAAGTTCGATGACTACGCTGCTCACGGCGTGATGGAATACTGGATCATTGATCCCGATGAGGAAGTCGTCGAGCAGTACCGCCTGGCCGGCGAAGGCTACAAGCTGGCTATCAAAGCCCAAACGGGTGAACTGCGCAGCGTGGCCGTGCCAGGCTTCGTCATCCCGGTGCGCGCCATTTTCGATGCGGCGCTCAACCGCCAGACCCTGGCGCTTCTGCTCGCCAGCTGACTGCCAACTCCGCCTGTTAGCGGCCCGCCAGGGCGCCTTCCGCCCGTCGCCGCTGCCCCACCTGCTCGATGTACGCCAGCGACTGGTGACGGAAGTAGGTGTTGTACAACTCCGCATAGTGTCCGCCCTGCGCCATCAGCGCCGGATGATTGCCCTGCTCGATGATGCGCCCCTTGTCCAGCACGATGATGCGATCCACGGCGCGCACCGTAGACAGCCGGTGCGCGATGACGATCGAAGTGCTGCGCGCCAGGATCAGGTTGATGGCCTGTTGAATCTGCTGTTCGGTGAAGGGGTCAATGCTGGCCGTGGCCTCGTCCAGGATGAAGATGGCCGGCGCTTGCACCAGCACGCGCAGCAGCGCGGTCAACTGGCGCTGACCCATGCTCAGCCGGACGCCGCGCTCGCCCACTTCGGTCTGCAGGCCATGCGGCAAGGTGTCGAGCCATTCGCCGCCGCCAACCTGGCGCGCAATGGCCTCGATCTCGGCGTCGCTGGCTTCGGGACGGGCGTAGCGGATGTTGTCGGCCACCGTGCCGGCAAAGAGGAACGGCGTTTGCGCCACAATGCCGAGTTGACGGCGGTAGGCGTGCAGATCAAGCTCACGGATGTCAACGCCGTCCAGCAGGATGCGCCCACCCTGAAATTCGTAGAAACGGGCGATCAGCTTGCCCAGGCTGCTCTTGCCCGCGCCGGTGTGACCGACCAGCGCAATGTTTTCGCCGGGCCGGATGTGCAGGTCGAAGCTGGCCAGAACCTGCTCCTGCGCGCTGTAGCGAAAATCCACGGCCTCGAAGCGAATCTCGCCGCGCAGGCGGCCAGGATCAAGGGCGTCGCGCTGACGCACCGTCGGCGCGGCGTCCATCAACGCAAAGAGACGCTCCGAGGCCGACAGCCCGGCCTGCACCTGGCTCCAGAAGGCTGACAGTTGGGCCATCGGAAACCAGAAACGGTCGAGACTGATGATGAACAGGTACCACGCTCCCAGACTGACCAGCCCTTGCGTCGCCGCCAGGCCGCCAAAATAGATGAGCGCCGCCGTTCCCACCCCGCCCACCATGTTGAGCATCGGAAAAACGTTGGACAGCACAAAGCCGCGACGCAGGTTGATGCCATACGAGCGCCGGTTGACGCTCATGAACTCGCCATAAATGGCCGCTTCCTGACGAAAGTTCTTGGCTACGCTGACGCCGGTTACCGCCTCCTGGATCGCTGCATTGACGTCGGCGATGGCCTGGAAACCGCGCTGCGTGACCAGGCGCGCCAGGCGGCGCAGGCTGTGGGCGACGAGGACGATGGCGACGGAGGTCAACAGCACGATGAGTGTCAGGCTGGCGGAGATCTTGAACAGGATAACGGCCAGGATGACCAGCGAGAGCATTTGACTCACGACGTCGGCGATCAGCGTGACGACCTGCGTAAACTCTTGCGTGTCGGTGGTGATGCGGCTGATGATGCGGCCGGCGCGGTACTGATCGAAGAAGGCGAGATCATGGCCGATCACCGCCTGGAAGGCCTCGGCGCGCAGATCGGCGACGACCATGCCCGTGATGCGCGCCAGCAGTCGGCGGCGCAGCCAGTTCAAACCCCAAATGAGCAGCGCGGCCAGCAGCGACAGCAGCGCGATTCCCCAAAGCGCGGCCAGCGACGGCGTCTGGCCAAGCAGGTTGATGCCTTCGGACACGATCAAGGGTTGCAGCGCGCTGACGACGGCCAACACCAGCAGCGTGACCAGCGTCCAGGTCAGCCGGCGGCGGTCGCGGCCGAAATAGCCCGCCACGCGCCGCATCAGTTCGCGGTCGCTGTAGGTGCGATCATACGCTTCGCTGTTCAAGCCTGCAAACATGCCTCAACCCCGTTTATTCATAGCTGGCAAAGATATTGCGATATGCCTCGGAGCGCGCCAGCAGGTCCTCGTGGCTGCCGACGGCGGCGATGCGGCCATTCTTGAGCACGATGATCAGATCGGCCCAGCGAATCTGCGACAGGCGGTGGGTGATCAGAATCGTCGTGCGCCCGCGTGACGCCTCTTCGATGGCGCGCTGGATGCGATCCTCCGTGGCGCTGTCAATGGCGCTGGTCGAATCGTCCAGGATCAGGATGCGCGGCTCGGTCAGGAAGGCGCGGGCCAGGGCAATGCGCTGACGCTGCCCGCCAGACAGGGTGACGCCGCGCTCGCCCACTTCGGTGTCGTAGCCGTCACGAAAACTGAGGATGAAGTCGTGCGCCTGCGCCTTGCGCGCCGCCGCTTCGATCTCGTCGCGGCTGGCCTGCGGACAGCCAAAGGCGATGTTGTCGGCCAGGCTGCGCGAAAACAGGAAGATGTCCTGCTCGATGATGCTGATCTGCCGGCGCAGCCCGGCCAGGTCCCAGGCGCGTACATCCACGCCGTCAATCAGCACGCGGCCCTGGTCCACATCGTAGATGCGGTTGATCAGCTTGGCGATGGTGCTCTTGCCCGACCCGGTCTGGCCGACGATAGCCAGCGTCTGCCCCGGTTCGACCCGAAAGCTGATGTCGTGCAGCGTTGGCGCGCCGTCATAGCCAAAGGCGACCTGCTCGAAGGCGAGCGCCCCACGCATCGGCTGGCAGAAACCGCCCTGGTTCTCGTCCAGGCTGGTTTCCTGATTCAGGATTTCCAGGATGCGACGGGCGCTGGCGATGCCGGAGGAGACCTGGGAATAGGCGAACTGGCCGACGTTGGTGGGAAAGATGAAGAGGAGCATCAGACCGTTGTAGGCCACCAGGTCGCCCAAGCCGATGGCGCCGGCCTGGTAGAGAAACAGGCTGTGCGCCAGCGCGGCGGTCTGCGCCAGGCCCAGCAGCAGGAGCTGATAGAAGCGCGCTTCCACATTTCCTTGCCAGACGAAGGCCTGGCGCCAGCCCTCCACCGCCTGGCGGAAGCGACGGGCGGCGCCCGCCTCCTGAGCTGCCCCTTTGACCGTTTCCACGCCGTCAATCGCCTCGGCCAGGACAGTGTTCATCTGACCGAACTGCGCGCGCACCGCCGTGGTAGTTGGGCCTAGCTGACGCAGGTAAACCCAGGTGCTGAGCGCGTAGAGCAGCAGGTAGCCGAGCGGGGCCGCCAACAGCGCCGGATGCAGGCCCGGCGCCGCGACGAGCGGGACGATCAGAAAGCTGGCCGAGCCGATCACCAGGTTGAGACCGGGGTTGAACATCAGGTTGATCTCGCGCACGTCGTTGGTGGCGCGCGCCATCAGGTCGCCAGTGGGATACGAGTCGTGAAACGACATGCTCTTACCCAGCAGATTGGCGTAGATTTCGTCGCGCGCGTCGCACTCGATGCGCTGACCGATAATTTCGCTGGAGAAGTTGCGACCGATTTGGGTCAGCCCGCGCACGATCTGGCTGAGCATGATCAGGATGGCGAGGTTGAGCAGCGCGCGGGAGTCGTTGGGGTTGACCTTGAGAACGTCGAAGGCCCGGCCGGTGAGCATGGGGGCCACGCCGGCCAGGCCTGCATTGGCCAGCGCCCCGACAAACGTGCCGATGATCCAAAACCAGTGACGGCGGGCGTGCGATCCGAGCCAGCGCAACGGGCTGCGCGTGTCGGATGTCCAGGTACGTTGTACAGAGAACTCGCTGAGCGACATAGGGCTGATTGTATATCAGTCCGCTGAAAAATGCACACTGTGAGTTTGACGATTGTGCATTTCGCTGGCAAAATGAGTAGGAAACTGAACGAAGGCTATTTTAGCCCAACCCGGTTCCTACAGCAAAACAGGGGGCAACTCTTCGATGTTGTCTATCAGCGTCATTCAGGGCAACGTCAAGCTCGCCTTTGGACAGTGGGACGCCGACAGCGGCGACTACGGCTTCATTGACAACGTCGAGGTGTTCGGTCATGCGCTGCAGGTCAGGTGAGAAGCGCGGCGTCCCCTGGCGCCGAACGCCTTTCTGCCATCGAGGAACAGACCCATGAGTCGTACTGACACGTTGAACGCGCGCCTGGCTGCCCGTCGCGCCTGGCGCCTGCTCGCACAGTTCCAGCCTTCCGGCGTCATGATTCTGAGCATGGCCGCCATCGCCGTCGGCTTGTTCACCGGCGGCGGCGTCTGGCTCTTCAAACAGATGATTGGCTGGGTGCACCAGGCGACTTTCGGCTGGCTGCAAGGCGCGTTGGCGCCCCTGGGCCTGTGGACAACGGCGCTCTTGCCAGCCGCCGGCGGCCTGGTCGTCGGTTGGCTCTGGCAGCGCTTCGTCGGCAAGGAGCAGTTTCATGGCGTCGCGGGCGTGATCGAAGCGGTGGCCCTGGTTGGCGGCCGGCTCGAGTATCGTCTAGGGCCGGTGAAAACCGCGGCGGCCGCGCTCTCGATCGGCGCCGGGGCCTCGGTCGGGCCAGAGGATCCGTCGGTGCAGATCGGCGCCAATCTCGGCTCGTTCGCAGGGCAAAAACTGCGCTTTTCCGACGATTGGATCCGCATCCTGGTCGCTGGCGGCGTGGCCGCCGGTATTGCCGCCGCCTTCAACGCGCCCATTGCCGGCGTCTTCTTTGCCCTGGAGATCGTTCTGGGTGAGATTGGCAGCAGCGGCGGCCTGAGCGCCATCGTGCTCGCCGCCGTCACCTCGGCGGTTCTGACGCAGTCGCTTTCGGGAACGCAGCCGGCTTTCCGCGTACCGGAGTATGCATTCCACACGGCCGCCGAACTGCCCTTTTACCTGGGGCTGGGGCTGCTGGCAGGCCCCCTGGCCGCTTTCTACATCGGCGCGCTCTACTTTGCCAAGGATCAGTTTCAGCGCTGGCAGATTCCGGGCTGGCTCAAGCCGGCTGCGGCTGGGCTGGCGGTCGGTATCGTCGGCATCTGGCTGCCGCAGATCTTCGCCGAGGGCTATCACGTCATTGACGCCATCTTCAATGGGCCGCAGATGTCGGTGCTGCTGCTGACCGCGCTGCTGGTGGCCAAGCTGGTCATGACGGCGACGAGTATCGGCGGCGGCTTTCCGGGCGGCGTCTTTGCCCCCGCCCTCTTCCTCGGCGCCACGCTGGGCGCGACCTACGGCACGCTGGCCGCGCGCCTCTTCCCGCAGCTCTCGATTGCGCCGCCGGCCTATGCCATGGTCGGCATGGCGGCGGTGCTGGCCGCTTCCGTGCACGCCCCTCTCACCGCCGTCATCCTGCTCTTCGAGATGACGCGCGACTATCGCATCATCCTGCCGCTCATGTTCGCCGTGGTGGTCGCCATGCTGCTGGCGCAGTGGCTGCGCCGCGATTCGGTGTACAGTCTGGGCCTGGCGCGCAAAGGGCTGCGGCTGGAGCGCGGCCGCGATGTCGAGGTGTTGGAGGGGATCACCGTGGGCGAGGTGATGGACACGAGCGGACGCGTGCTGCAGGCGGGCGACTCGCTGGACACCGCCGCCAGCGTTTTTGCCCAGACCCGCCATCACGGCTTGCCGGTCCTTGATGAAACCGGAGAGCTCATGGGCATCCTGACCGTGCAGGACCTGGAGCGGGCGCAAACGGCCAGCCAGCCGCCGCTCACGACCGTGGGAGAGGCCTGCACGCGTGACCTGACCGTGACCTATGCCGATGAGACCATCGGCGCGGCGCTGCGGTGCATGAGCGTACGCGACGTGGGGCGCCTGCCCGTGGTGGCGCGGGACGACCCGCGGCAGCTGCTCGGCGTGCTGCGCCGCGTCGACCTGGTGCGCGCGTACGACATTGCGCTAACGCGCCGGGCGACGCTGCGTCACCGCGCACAAGCCGGCCGGCTCGATGTAACGACCCGCGCGGAGGTCAGCGTGCAGGAGATTACCGTCATGCCGGGTGCGGCGTGTGAGGGCCAGGGCATTGGCCAGGTGGGATGGCCGCGTGACTGTGTGATTGCCAGTGTACGCCGCGGGCGGCAGACCCTGGTGCCGCACGGGGACACGATCCTGGAGGCCGGTGATGTGCTCGTGGTCGTGGGCCAGAGTGCGGCGGCCGACGAGGCGCGGGAACTGTGCGGAGCGTGAAGGAATTTGGAATGATGAACGCCGCCAGCTGAACATGGGCCGCTTCGATTGGGCAGATGTCCGGCGCGCCATGGCCACAGCCGCTTCACCCCGCGCGGCGACCAGAACGGCGTCATGCGCCTCACGCCCCGGCGAATTTGCGATGAGGATTCAGATGAGGATTCAGAAGGACTACCTTGACAAACACTCTATACCCTGAAGATGCTAACGCAGCAGACCCGCTGTCTGCTGTCACCCTTGAACAGCTGCCCGAAAGCCTGCGCGCCGCCGCTGCACGCGCAGGCTGGTCAGCGTTGATGCCGGTGCAGGCGCGCGCCATCCCGCTGCTCCTGGCCGAGCAGGACGCCATGATCCAGGCCCGCACCGGCAGCGGCAAGACTGGCGCCTTTTTACTGCCGATGCTGGCGCGTCTCGACCCCCAGCAGGCGAACTGCCAGGCGCTGATTCTGGCGCCCACGCGTGAACTGGCGCGCCAGGTCTGGCGCGACGCCGAAACGCTGTGCACGCCGGCCGGACTGCGCGCCGTCGCCGTTTATGGCGGCGTCGGCTATGGCCCCCAGATCGAAGCGCTCAAGCAGGGCGCGCAGATCGTCGTTGGCGCCCCCGGTCGCGTGCTCGACCATCTCCTGCGGCGCACCCTCTCGCTCGAACACCTGCGCATGTTGGTGTTCGACGAAGCTGACCGCATGTTGTCCATGGGCTTCTATCCCGACATGGTGCGCATTCGGCGCTACCTGCCGGAGCGCCGCGTTCACACCAGCATGTTCTCCGCCACATTCCCCGCGCATGTCACCCGCCTGGCCCATCAGTTCCTGCACGAACCGCAGTTCGTCAGTCTGAGCAGCGATCACGTGCACGTCACCGACACCGAACACGTCGTCTACACCGTCCCTGGCATGGACAAGGACCGCGCCCTGGTGCGCTTGATTGAGGTGGAAAATCCGGCGTCGGCCATCATCTTCTGCAACACGAAGGTCAAGGTGCACTACGTCGCCACGATTCTGCAGCGCTTTGGCTATGACGCCGATCAGTTGAGCGCCGACCTGGGGCAGCAAGAGCGTGAGCGCGTGCTGGAGCGGGTGCGCCAGGGGACGCTGCGCTTTCTGGTAGCCACCGATGTCGCCGCCCGCGGGCTGGACATTCCGGAGCTATCGCACGTCATCCAGTACGAAATACCGGAAGATGTGGAGAGCTACATTCACCGCGCCGGGCGCACCGGCCGGGCCGGGGCGACGGGGGTTGCCATCAGCCTGGTCAGCGCCAGCGAGCTGTTGGCCTTCAACCGCATCGTCAAGCACTACGGGATCGAGATGGTGGAACGGCCGCTGCCGGGCGACGCCGACGTGGAAGCGGTGGTGACCGAGCGGCTGACCGCGCTGCTGGAAGCGCGCCTGCGTGACCGTGACAAACTGCAAGCCGAGCGCAGTCGCCGCTTCGAGCCGTTGGCCCGCGCCCTCGCCGAAGGGGAGGATGAACTACCGCTCATCACCATGCTGCTGGACGACACTTATCAGCAGCTGCTGCACGGGCCGGTAGTCCCGCCGGAGGCGCCGTCGGCGGCTGCGTCGGCCGGGCGGCAGGGTGGGTCAAAGAGCCGCAGCGGCGGTCGCCGCGGCGGCCGGCGACCGCGCGG
>DAISHS010000023.1:0-23465 GCA_036822415.1 Chloroflexota bacterium | reverse complement strand
AGTGCAGAGTGGGGAGTGCGTAGGGCATAATGCATCATGCGCGGAGTCGAGCGGGAGAGTGAGGTTTATGGGGCAAACGTTGTTCGAGAAAGTTTGGAATGGTCATGTGGTGGCGCAGGATGCGGGGGCGCCGCCGGTGTTGTATGTGGATGCGCATTTGATCCACGAGGTGACGTCGCCGCAGGCGTTTACCATGCTGCGTGAGCGCGGTCTGAAAGTGCGCCGGCCGGAGCGGACGTTCGCAACGATGGATCATGCCATTCCCACACGGCCGTTAGAGATCGCCTTGTGGCCGTCTGACGCAGCGCATCAGGTGCGCACGCTGCGCGAAAACTGCGCGGACTTCGGCATTACGCTTTTTGATATTGCCGGCGACACGCAGGGCATTGTGCATGTGATCGGCCCGGAGTTGGGCATCACGCAGCCCGGCATGACCATTGTGTGCGGCGATAGCCACACCTCCACGCACGGCGCATTCGGCGCGCTGGCCTTTGGCATTGGCACGAGCGAGGTGGCGCACGTCCTGGCGACGCAGTGCTTGCTGCAGAGCAAACCGAAGACGTTTGCCATCAACGTGGAAGGCGCGCTGGCCCCCGGTGTGACCGCCAAGGACATTATCCTGGCGATCATTCGCCAGATCGGCGTGGGCGGCGGCGCCGGCCATGTCTTCGAATATCGCGGCTCGCTCATCCGCAGCCTGTCCATGGAGCAGCGCATGACCATCTGCAACATGAGCATCGAGGGCGGGGCGCGTGCGGGCATGATTGCGCCAGACGAAACGACATTTGCTTATCTGCAGGGCCGCCGCCTGGCCCCGCAGGGCGAGGCGTTCGCGCACGCACGCGCGCGCTGGCAAAGCCTGGTCAGTGATCCGGACGCCATCTTTGACCGCGAGGTGACGTTGCACGGCTCGCAGCTCGAGCCGATGGTGACGTACGGCACCAACCCCGGCATGGGCGTCGGCGTCAGCGAACGCATCCCTGACCCCGAGCAAATGACCAGCGCCGAGGCGCGCGCCAACCTGGCCCAGGCGCTGGCCTACATGGGACTCAAGCCGCGGCAGCCGATGGCCGGCCAGCCGATTGATTACGTTTTTATTGGCAGCTGCACCAACTCGCGGCTGGAAGACCTGCAAGCGGCCGCGACCGTGGTGCAGGGGCGCCGTGTGGCGGATGGCGTGCGCGCACTGGTGGTCCCTGGCTCCAAGTGGATCAAGCGCGCGGCCGAGGCGCAGGGCCTCGATCGCATTTTCAGTGAAGCCGGTTTTGAATGGCGCGGCGCCGGTTGCAGTATGTGCCTGGCGATGAATGAAGACAAAGTGCCGGCCGGCAAGTACTGCGCCAGCACCAGCAATCGCAACTTCGAAGGGCGGCAGGGCAAGGGCGCGCGCACCTTCCTGATGAGTCCCATCATGGCCGCGGCGGCCGCCCTGCACGGCCATGTCGTTGATGTGCGGGATATGATCTGAAAGCGCAAGCACCATGAATAAATTCACAGCCATCACCGCCACCGCGTGCCCGCTGCGGGCCGAAAACGTGGACACCGATCAGATCATCCCGGCGCGCTACCTGACCACCGTCACCCGCGCCGGCCTGGGCAAGGGCCTCTTTGCCGACTGGCGTGTTGACGCCAACGGCCAGCCACGGCCCGACTTTCCCCTCAACCAATCACAGTACGCGGGCGCCGCCATTTTGGTGACCGGACGCAACTTCGGCTGCGGCAGTTCACGCGAACACGCCCCCTGGGCCATCAAGGACGCTGGCTTCGAGGTGGTCGTTTCGTCGTACTTTGCCGATATCTTCTATAACAACAGCCTGAAAAATGGCCTGTTGCTGGCGGCGGTGTCGCCGCCCGCTCTGAGCGAATTGCTTGACATGATCGAGGAAACGCCTTCCACCTCGATTCGGGTAGACTTGCTGGCCCAAACCGTGTCGCTGGGCGCGCATGTCTATCCCTTTGAGATTGATCCATACCGCAAGCTGTGCCTGGCGGAGGGGCTTGATGATTTGAGCTACCTCTTGCGCCACGAACCACAGATCGCTGCGTATGAGAAAATGTTCTCTTGAGTGAGGAGGCAACGATGTTTTTGCTGGCTTTGAATTGTAAAGAGGCGGCTGCGCAGCAGCCGCCGTGGACGTATGAACTGAACGCAACCAATGGACATTTTCCGGCCATGCTCGACGATAGCCTGCTGGTCTGGTTGGAACAGGAGGCGGGTCGGCAGCAGACGCCCGTGGAAACGCCTTCGCATGACGTGCTGGATGACCTGGTGCGCTGCTACAATACCTGACATGAAGCCGGCGTTTTCAGCAGAAAGCGCCGTGGGGAGAGAGGATTTTGCACGCAAGAATCGCAGTCTTGAGCGGTGATGGGATTGGCCCAGAAGTGACCGGGGAAGCGGTGCGTGTGTTGCGCGCGCTTGCCGAGGTCTACGGGCATACGTTTGAATTCGAGTCCGCGCTGATTGGCGGCTGCGCCATCGACGCGACCGGCAGCGCGCTGCCCGCTGAAACCGAACGCCTGGCCCTGGCAGCTGACGCCGTGCTGCTGGGCGCCGTCGGTGGGCCGCAATGGGACAATCCCCGCGCGTCGGTGCGACCAGAGCAGGGACTGCTGAACATTCGTAAGGCGCTGGGGCTATTCGCTAACCTGCGCCCGGTTACGGTGGCGCCGGAGCTGATCAACGCCAGCCCGCTGAAGCCTGAGATTCTGCACGGCGTGGATGTGCTGGTGGTGCGTGAGCTGACCGGCGGCGTCTATTTTGGCCCGCGGCAGGAAGCGCAGCCCCTCGGCGCTGCCGGGATCGAAACCGCCTTCGACACGATGATCTACACGCGGCCGGAGATCGAACGCGTCGTGCGTGTGGCTGCGCGTGCGGCGCAAGGCCGGCGCGGCCAGCTCACCTCCGTGGACAAGGCGAACGTGCTGGCCAGCTCGCGCTTATGGCGTCGTGTAGCCACCGACGTGGTGACGCGCGAGTTTCCCTCCCTCAGCTTCGAGCACCTGCTGGTGGATGCCGTCGCGATGCACTTGATCCGGCGGCCGGCCAGCTTCGATGTGATTGTGACTGAAAATTTGTTCGGCGATATCCTGACCGACGAGGCATCCATGATCTCTGGTTCGATGGGGATGCTGCCGTCGGCTTCCATCGGCGACAGCCTCAACCTGGCGGGCTACCCCCGCGGCCTCTACGAACCGATTCATGGCTCAGCGCCCGATATTGCCGGCAAGGGCATTGCCAATCCCGTGGGCGCCATCTTGAGCGCGGCCATGCTCCTGCGTCATTCGCTGGGACTGGAACGCGCCGCGCAGACTGTCGAAGCGGCCGTCGCAGAGACGCTTGGCGCGGGCTTCCGCACCGGCGACATTGCCGAAGCAGGCCGCGCCAGCGTGGGGACCGAAGTCCTGGGAGCAGAGGTTATCCATGCCATTCGGCGAAAGGACCGCATATGACGGCGAGTATTCTCAAGCATGTTGACGCCCTCTTGATTGATCTGGATGGAACGGTCTATCAGTATGACCAGCTGCTTCCGGGCGCGGGCGAAACCCTGGCCTGGTTACGCGGCCAGGGGGTGCCCTTGCGTTTCGTCACCAACAGCACGATGCGCAGTCGCGCCAGCCTGGCCGCGCGGCTGCAGGGGTTTGGGGTGCAGGCCGAAGAGGGGGACATCTTGAACCCGGTGTCAGTGGCGGCGCACTATCTGCGCGAGCACAAGGCCAGCGCCTACCTGTTGGTGCTCGACGATGCGCTAACTGAATTCGATGGCATTCCCCAGGAGACTGAAAATCCCGATTTCGTCGTCGTCGGCGACCTGGGCGACGCCTGGACCTTCGACAAGCTCAATCTTGCTTTCCGGCTGCTGCTGGAGAAACACGCCGGTTTCATTGCCCTGGGCAAGAGCCGCTACTGGCGCGCCGCCGATGGCCTGCGCCTTGACTCTGGCCCCTTTGTCGCCGCGCTGGAGTTCGCCACCGGCCGTTATGCGCTGGTCATGGGCAAGCCTGAACGGGCGTTCTTCGAGCAGGCCATCAGCATGCTCGGTTTACCCGCGGATCGGGTAGCGATGATTGGCGATGACATTGATGTGGATGTGGCCGGCGCGCGCCGCGCCGGCCTGGTCGGCGCCCTGGTCAAGACGGGCAAATTCCGCTCGGAAGACCTGGCCAAGGGCATTTGGCCGGACTATGTCTATCAGTCACTGGCTGCTCTGCGCGATTGAAACGATCGCGGGCAGGCTCAGCGCGCTTAAGGAGTCTTATGCAACACAGGATGGGTTTCTCGGGTGCATCGCCAGGCAATGACGCCGCGGCCTGCACCCCCTCTATCGGATAAGTGGCAGGAAATCCGTGTAATTTGTTTTGCGGCCCTATTTTCTGATCACTTAGGCAGCGATGGAGAAATGTTCATGTCTACGCAAGTTTTCGTTTACGATACCACCCTCCGTGATGGCACGCAGGGAGAGGCAGTTAATTTTACCTCGAGTGACAAACTGCGCGTGGCGCGCAAGCTGGACGAATTTGGCGTCCATTACATCGAGGGCGGCTGGCCTGGCTCGAATCCTAAAGATATCGAGTTTTTTGAGCGCGCCCGTGATGAGCTGCGCTTGACCCATGCCCGCCTGGCCGCTTTCGGCAGCACCTGCAAAGCGGAGGTGGCCGCCGCCGACGATAGTCAGATTCAACTTTTACTGGCTGCGGCCACGCCCGTCGTAACCATTTTTGGTAAAACCTGGGACTTGCACGTGCTCGAAGTGCTGCGCACGACACCCGCTGAGAACCTGCGCATGATTAGGGACAGTGTGGCCTATTTGCACCAGCAGGGGCGCGAGGTCATTTACGATGCCGAGCACTTTTTCGATGGCTTCGCCGCCAATCAGGACTATGCCCTGGCAACGATCCAGGCCGCGCTCGCGGCCGGCGCGACGACCATCGTGCTGTGCGATACCAACGGCGGCCGCATGCCGTGGGAAATCGCAGACGCGGTGCAAATGGTCAGGGCGCGCTTCCCGTCGCTGACCGCGGACGCCGTGTTGGGCATCCATGCGCACAATGACAGCGGCGTCGGCGTCGCCAACTCTTTGGCGGCCATCCGCGCCGGCTGCACCCATGTGCAGGGCACGATCAACGGCTACGGCGAACGCTGCGGCAACGCCAACCTGGTCAGCATCCTGCCTGATCTCGAATTGAAGATGGGCCTGCGCTGCCTGCCGCCCGGCCAGCTCCAGAAGTTGACAGAAGTCAGCAACTTTGTGGCCGAGCTGGCCAACCTGGCGCCCGATCAACGCCAGCCCTTCGTGGGGATGAGCGCCTTTGCGCACAAGGGCGGCACGCATGTCAACGCCGTGGTCAAGGTCGAGCGCAGCTATCAACATATCGAGCCGGCCCTGGTCGGCAATCAGAAGCGCATTTTGGTCAGTGAGCTGAGCGGCAAAGACAACATTGCCGTCAAGCGCGTGGAGTTTGGCCTCGATGGCTTGAATCGCGAGCAAGAACGCCAGGTGTTGGCGCGCATCAAGGAGATGGAAAATCAAGGCTACAGTTTCGAGGGCGCCGAAGGCTCCGTTGACCTGATGCTGCGCCACATTCAGCCCGACTATCGGCCCCCCTTCGTCCTGGAGCGCTACAAAGTAGTGGTCGAGCACCGCCGCGCCGCCGGCGCATCCGAGGTTTGGGCGCTGGAGCGCTCAGACGCCGGCGTGGTGGAGTCTGGCAACGGGGCTGCGGCCGCGTCTCGTCCCCATTCCGTGGGAGACCTGGTTGCCGAAGCGACGCTCAAGGTGCGCGTAGGACACGAGGTGTTTCATACCGCGGCCGAGGGCAACGGGCCGGTCAACGCGCTGGACAAGGCGCTGCGCAAGGCGCTGCTGCCGATCTATCCGCACCTGGCGGACGTGCATTTGAGTGACTACAAGGTGCGCATTTTGGACAGCCAGTCGGCCACAGCCGCGCAAGTGCGCGTGCAGATTGACTCCGCCTTTCGCCCGCAGGGCGCCCAAACTGACGTTCACACCTGGAGTACGGTTGGCGCCAATGCCAACATCATCGAGGCCAGCTGGCAGGCGTTGGCCGATTCGGTAGAGTATGCTTTGCTGGCAGGCTATGGAGCCAGGCCGGCCAGGGTCAATGAGCCATTGCCTGTGGCCTGATCCGTGCAAAGAATGGCGAACGGAGAATAAGGAATCGGGAACGGAGAATAAGGAATGAGGAACGCTGCCTGGCGTTGTACGCTCAGCGTTCCTCATCGAGTAGATTACGCCTCGAAGGGGAAGGGTTCTGTCTCTTCGACGATGGCGATTTCACTGATCAGCAGCGGCGTTTGGTGACCATTAGACAGTAATACCCAGATATGCGTCGGCTTGACCCGGACGATCGTCCCCGACATGCCGGCCAGGGGGTGGCCTGCGCGTACACGAATGGTCATTCCTGGTGTTAAATTTTGTGGTTCCATAGTCATCTCCTTGCGATAAACAGATTCTATCGCGGCTTCGTAACCGCTGTATCAAGCACCGCTCGGCCCTCATGCTTGGCGGTAAGGGCGGCTTCCACGATGGTGCAAATCGAACCGTGGGTGGTCGCTGGCAGCGCAGGCGCCAGGCATTGTGACTGCTGACAAACAGTCTTTATGACGCATTGCGTCATCGCCTATTATCGCATAATAGCCAAATTTGTCAAGTAAGCAGCAACACACAACGATCATCACAGAACAGAGATAAGGATTTCCCGCTCATGACAAGCAATGGACATCAACCTTTCATCCCCACGACGGCAAATCCCGGCGCTGACCCAGGGGACGCGCAGAACGGCGGCGTGACCGCTCCTGACCGTGGTCAACGCCGCGCCCTGCGCTCAGACATGATCAAGTTTGGCTTCGAGCGGGCGCCGCACCGGGCGTTACTCAAAGCCACCGGCGTCACCGACGCTGACATGGGCAAACCGTTCATCGCGATCGCCAACTCCTATGTCGACATCGTGCCGGGGCATGTGCACTTGCAGGCCTTTGGCGAAGTGGTGCGCCGCGCCATTCGTGAGGCTGGCGGCGTGCCCTTCATGTTCAATACCATCGGTGTAGATGACGGCATTGCCATGGGCCACGCCGGCATGAAGTACAGCCTGCCGAGCCGTGAGATCATCGCCGACAGCGTGGAGACCATGGTCGCCGCGCATTGGTTCGACGGCCTGATCTGCATTCCCAACTGTGACAAGATTACGCCGGGGATGATGATGGCGGCCATGCGCCTGAACGTCCCGACTATCTTCATCAGCGGCGGCCCCATGCGCGCGGGCGTCACCCGCGCGGGTGCGGTGGTTGACCTGATCAGCGTTTTCGAAGGCGTCGGCGCGTATAAAGCTGGCAAGATCAACGCGGCCGAGCTGAAGGAGCTGGAGGATGTCAGCTGCCCGACCTGCGGCTCGTGCTCCGGCATGTTCACCGCCAACTCCATGAACTGCCTGTGTGAGGCATTGGGCATGGCGCTGCCTGGCAATGGCACTATCCTGGCCGTTGACCCGCGCCGTGAAGAATTGGCCCGTCAAGCGGCGCGCCAGCTGCTGCAGCTGATTGATCTTGACCTCAAGCCGCGTGATATTGTCACCGCCGAGGCGATTGACAACGCCATGGCCCTGGATGTGGCGATGGGCGGCTCGACCAACACCGTGCTGCATGTGCTGGCGCTGGCGCACGAGGCCGGCGTGGATTATCCCATTGCCCGTTTCAACGAGGTGTCGGCGCGCGTGCCCACGCTGTGCAAAGTCAGCCCCAGCAGCCATTATCACATCGAGGATGTCGAACGTGCGGGCGGCGTCAGCGCCATTTTGCATGAATTGAGTCAGAAGCCGGGCGTTTTGCACCTGGAGGCCAAAACCGTCACCGGGCGCACACTGGGCGAGAATATCGCCGGCCATGCCAGCCAGGATCAGGCCTGTATTCGCACCCTGGAAAACCCCTACAGCGAGACCGGCGGCCTGGCCATTCTCTTTGGCAACCTCGCGCCTGAAGGCTCCGTCATCAAGACGGCCGGCGTCGCGCCGGAGCAGATGCAGCACCGCGGCCCCGCGATCTGCTTCGATTCCCAGGAAGAAGCGGTCAGCGGCATCCTGGGCGGCAAGGTCAAGCCGGGGCATGTCGTGGTCATTCGCTACGAAGGGCCGCAGGGCGGGCCAGGCATGCAAGAGATGTTGGCGCCCACCAGCCAGATTGCCGGGATGGGGTTGGGAAACAGCGTGGCGCTCATCACGGATGGCCGTTTCAGCGGCGGCACCCGCGGCGCCTGCGTCGGCCACATCAGCCCGGAGGCCGCGGCCGGCGGCCCCATCGGCCTGCTGCGCGATGGCGACATGGTGACCGTAGACATTCCTGGGCGGCGCCTCGATGTTGAGTTGACAGAAGAAGAACTAGCTGCGCGCCGCGCCGGCTGGCAACCGGTCACCCGGCCCAATCTGCCCAATTACTTACGCCGTTACGCCCGCATGGTCACCTCCGGCAGCCAGGGCGCGGTCTACGCATGGTAAGCGGCGCTGTCACCCGCCGGCGGCAAGGCCGGCGGGTGACTTACCTGCGCCGTGCGCTGCTGGCGCTGCTGGCGCTGCTTTGCTTGAACGCTTGCCAGCCGCAAACGCCGCCCGCGGCCACCTCAGCGCCCGCGGCAAGCGCCATCCCTGCGCCTCCCAGCTCGCCTGCAATGACGGGCGCAGCCGGGCTTGGAGATCCGCTCTACCCTGAGCTGGGCAATGGCGGCTATGATGTGCAGCACTACACGATTGATCTCAGCGTGGATGTGGCCGCGGACACCCTGGAGGGCGTCACGACGATTGGCGCACGCACGACGCAGACGCTGCGCGCGTTCAACCTGGACTTCAGCGGCCTGACGATCAGCCGCGTGACGGTGAACGGTGAGCCGGCCGCGTATCGGCGGCAGGGCAGTGAACTGATCATCACGCCCGCGCAGCCTGTCGCAGCCTCGGCGCCGCTGACGGTCACGGTGGCTTACCAGGGGCAGCCGCAGCCTATCCGTGATCCTGGCGTGCCCTTTGTGCCGTTGGGCTGGCAGCGTTTCGGCGACGGCCTGGCGGTGGTCAGTGAACCGTCAGGCGCGATGAACTGGTTTCCCAACAACAACCATCCCAGCGACAAAGCCACCTTCACGTTTCGTCTCCAAGTGCCCAAACCCTACCAGGCCGCGGCCAACGGCGTCTTGAGCGAGACGCACGACAACGGCGCTTCCGTCACCTACGTCTGGCAGATGGCCGACCCGATGGCAACCTACCTGGCGACCGTGCACATCGGCCGCTATGACGTGGTGACGACCACCGGCCCAGGTGGCGTTGTGCGCCGCGATTACTTTCCGCTGGGAACCCCTGACGCGGTCAAAGCAAGTTTTGCGCCCATCCCTGAGATGATGCAGTTCATCAGCGAACGTATCGCCCCGTACCCCTTCGCCGCTTACGGTGTCGCGCTGCTGCCGGTGTCCACGGGCTGGGCGCTGGAAACCCAAACCCTCAGCACCTACGGCGGCAGCGGCGCGGGGTCGGCAGGTTGGGATGAAGGGGAGATCATGCATGAGCTGGCGCACGAATGGTTTGGCAACAGCGTCAGCCCGGCGACATGGCAGGACGCCTGGCTCAACGAAGGTTTTGCGACCTATTTTCAGTGGCTGTGGCGCGCGCAGAGAGACGGCGCCGAACCATTCGACGCGGAGGTGCAGCAGGCCTACCGTACACTGGCGGCAAAGCAGGTTGGCCCTGCGCTGCCGCAGCAGCCAGCAGACCTGTTCACCGACGCCACCTATTTGCGCGGCGCGTGGACGTTGCACGCCCTGCGTCTTACCGTGGGCGATGACACCTTCTTCGACATCCTGCGCGCGTACTACCGGCGCTTTGCCGGCGGCAGCGCCAGCACCGCCGATTTTGTCGCCACCGCGGTCGCGGTCAGCGGCCAGCCGGGCGTCGAAGCCCTGCTGCGCGCCTGGCTCACCAGCCCCAACCTGCCTGCTCAGCCGGCGCCGTAGCCCCCTAAGGGCAGGGGGTCGCCCAGGCCTGGGCCGCGACGGTAACATCCAGGATGTCAACCACGCCATTCTTGTTGACATCAGCCAGCAGCAGATAGGCCGGGTTGCCGGCCGTGCTGTTCCAATGCGCCGCTACCAGCTGAATATCCTCGACGCTGATCTGGTGGTCACGGTCCAAATCCCACGGGCAGGCCATCAAGCCAATGTCGCGCTGCGTGGGGCCGCTGGCATTGATCGTGATCGGCGTGTCCCAGGCCGTGGTTGCCACCGCGCCACGCGGCGGCGTCTGCGGATCGGACAGATCCGCGCGCGCCTGGTAGCTGCCGGGCTGCAACAGCCATGCGTAGCCGCTCAGCGTACTGGCCACGGTGCGCACCGGCGTCCAGGATAAACCTTCGCAGGCGCGGTCGACGCGACGCGTCAGCAAGACATCCATGTTGGCCAGCGCCAGGTCGGGCGGCGCGAAGGCGGCATCGCTGTTTTCGTCGCTGAAGACCACGCCGCTCAGCGGCTGCAGCACATTGCAGCGATTGGAAAGGCAGTCGGAGTCGTCCTGGTCGGTGTCGCCATCGAAGTCGTTGTCCAGCCCGTCGTAGCAGGCGCTGGGGCCGCTTTCAGCCGAACAGGTTCCGCAGATCGTCCCTGGCGACAGGGCATCGTACATCTGGCGATAGGCCTGGTAATAGGCCTGAGCCAGCGCCGCATCGTGAATGATCAGGGTGTTTTCGTCATTGGCATCGGCGCCGCTGGCGGTCCAGTTGTAGGAGCCGGTGATGACGCGCGGATCAGGGCCGTTGACATCAATGACAGCAAACTTGTGGTGCACTTTGCCGCCGAAATTCTCGATCTTGACCGGGATGCTGGCGGCGCACAGGCGCGCTTTCAGCGCGTAGGGATTGGCCGCGCCGACCGCGTCGAGCACGCCGCTAACCGACAGCCCTTCGGTCACCGCCTTGCTGACTAAAATGTCACCAATGGGATTGCTGGTCATGAAGAACATGGCAAAGTGAATGGACTCGGTGGCGGCCTGCAATTCGGCGATAATCGCTTCCTCCACGTGGTCGCTGGGCGAGAAATAAGAGCGGACCGTCGTACCGCCCAGGTCGAAGGTGTGCGTCGTGTTGTCGAGCTTGCACGAGCCATTGTGACCCACCAGCGGATCGAACATCTCTTCGAACTCGGTTGTATAAGCCTGGGCGAGGTGAGGCGAGCGCAGCACCAGCGAGTTGTTGGCGTTATAGGTCGTGTCGTTGTTGGTCCAGTTCATGCTGCCGGTCCAAACCGTCTCCCCATCAATCACCGCGAACTTGTTATGTTCGATGGAATTGGCGCCGCGCATGTCGTACAGCACGGGGATGCCGGCGCTTTCCAGGGCCTGATAATGCGGTTGATAGTTGCTGTCGAAATAGGCCTCGTCATCGCCCATCACGCGCACGCGTACGCCGCGTTGATGCGCGCGGATGAGCGCATCGCGTAACTCGATGCGATCGAAGCCGTAGATGGAGACATCCACCGAGGTCTGCGCGCCATCGAGCAGCGCCACCAGCGCGTTGTCCATCGGCAGCGCGCAGCTGATGGGGAGGGTGGCGGTCACGACCTGGTTGGCGTAGGCGGTGACGTTCAGCGCTTCGAGCTGCAGGCCGTCATCAATGGCCCCATCGCAGTCGTTATCTACGAAGTCCAGGGTCTCGGCTGCGCCCGGATGAACGGCCATATTCTGATCATTACAGTCGTTGGATTGACCAGCCTGAATTGGATTGGGCGAAAAGAAGTAGGTGTCGGCGTCGCTGTCCACCAGGCTGTTCTGCGCGCTGCCGTCCACGACGCCATTTTGCCAGGCGGCCGGATCGGTGCCCGGGAGCGCCGGATTCACGCGCACCATCGTTTGCTTGGTGGTGTTATTACCGGCATACCAGGCGTTGACCCGGTCAATCAGCGTGCCGCCGTCGCTCAGGCGTAAGTCTTCGCCATTATTGTTCAGATTCCCGGTGTAAATTTGATCGGCCGTGGCCGCCAACGCGCTGTTGTCGTCGGTTCGTTCCAGGAGATAATGCCCGTAGGGCGGAATCTGTCCGTCGAGAACGATAGACGGATCGCCATCGTTCGCGCGCAGCGTCCAGCCGCGCAGGTCAATGGTCTGCGCCGTGGTGTTCAGCAGCTCGATCCATTCATCGCTGAACGACTCTGGATCAAGATCGGGCGAAGCGCGTTCGAGGGCCGCGCTGGCGGTGGTTCCCATCCAGGCGATTTCGCTCATCACCACGCTCAGGGCAGGGTGGGGATTGTGGATGCGCACGCCCAGATCGGCCGTCAGCGTTTGACTCAGCGCCAGGTTGGCGGCCAGTGGGTTGGGGGTCGTGGCAATGCTATTGGCCGGCAGCTGCGGGTCGGCCGGATCGAAAATGACGAGGTAGCTGTCCGGCGCGGGCAGCGACTCGAAGGCATAATCGCCGATGATGTCGGTCGCCATGCTGCCGACCAGCGTATCAATGGTACTGGAGTAAGTGCCGCTGTGATCCACGTCACGGTACAGGTTGACTGTGACACTGCGCTGGCCGCGATCGCAACGGGGGCTGCCGGCGCTGGCATTGGCATCTTCATCATAAAAGACGCGCCCCCGGATGGCCGGCGGCACGGGCGCCTCAATCAGACGCCAGTACGCCTCTTCGTCGGCGAAAATCCCGCTATTTTGCGGCGCTTGCATGACGGACGGGGTAGCTACGGGGAGCGGCGGGTCAGCGGTCGCTGTGAAAACAAAAAAGCCAAGCCAAAGGCTCACAATGAGGTGTACCATGATTCTCGTTCTCCCCGACGACCAATGGCGGGGGTCAAAATGCGGCTTCATCGCCGTTAATCAATTTTACTACATTTTGACCACTTGTACAATAATTTGGAAAATAACGAATATACCAATTCTGTAACTTATGACAAAAATGGAAATTATTGAATTGTCTGCACAACCTGACTCTGATCCCCTGGGTGAAGACGCGGCCGTCCTGGCGCCCGTCGCCCCGCCGGCTGCGGATCGCCGCGCCCTGTTCACCGGGCTGTGGCGCCAGCCCGATTTTCTCAAGCTGTGGACGGGGCAAACCATTTCGGAGCTTTGCTCACGCATCACGCGTGATGGATTGCCGCTGGCCGCGGTGCTCGTTCTGGGCGCAACGCCCGCCCAGATGGGCGTCCTTTCCGCGGCCGGCGCCGTTCCGGTGCTGTTGATGGGGCTTTTTGCTGGCGCCTGGGTAGACCGCCTGCGCCGCCGGCCGCTGATGATCGCGGCCGACCTGGCGCGCGCGCTCACGCTGTTGATGATTCCCCTGGCGGCCGCCGCCGGCTTTTTGAACATGGGGCTGCTCTATGCCGTGGTGGTTTTGACCAGCGTTTTCACGGTCTTCTTCGACAGCGCCTATCAGGCCTATCTGCCGGCGCTGATCACGCGCGAGCATCTCATCGAAGGCAACAGCAAGCTGGCGTTGAGCGGCTCGCTGGCCGAAGTGTTGGGGCCAGGCCTGGCCGGCTTTCTGGTGCAGGCCCTGACCGCGCCGATTGCCATCCTCTTCGATAGTCTTTCATTTGTGGTGTCGGCCATTTCCGTGGGCGCCATTCGCCAGAGCGAACCTGCGCCCGTACCGCATCACGAACGCCGGCCCCTCGTCCATGAGATGATCGAAGGGGTGCGCATGATCTGGCATGACCCCACGCTGCGCGCCCTGGCTCTCAGCAGCGGCGCCCGCAGTTTCTTTGGCAACTTCATCGGCGTTCTTTACGCCCTCTACGCCATTCGCACCCTGGGGTTTGGCGCGGCGGCGCTGGGGCTGACCATTGCCCTGGGTGGGGTCGGCGATCTGTGCGGGGCGCTGCTGGCGCAGCCGGTCGTTCAGCGCTTTGGCCTGCGGCGCACACTCATTGGCGCGACCCTCTTGAGCGGCCTGATCTCCCTGCTGGTGCCGCTGGCCGCCGGCCCGCTGACCGTGGCCATTGCCATGCTCATGACCTCGCAGCTGCTCAGCGATGGCCTGCGCTCCATCTTCGCCATCAACGAAATGAGCCTGCGCCAGACCATCACGCCCGATCGTCTCTTGGGCCGGGTTACGGCCAGCATGAATCTCATGGTCGGCGGCATCGGGCCGTTGGGCGCGCTGGTCGGCGGCTTCCTGGGCCAGACGCTCGGCCTGCGCCCCACGTTGGTGGTGGCCGCGCTCGGAGGCGGCATCCTGGGCGCCTTCTGGCTGCTGCGTCTGCCGCCGCTGGACGATCACAGGCCCTGACTAACCCAGATGGCAAAGGGAAGGTAGAGCGGGCGACGGCAAGGCGCTGCGCCGAGCCACGGTGAATTGAGACAGGCTGAGAATGGCCCTACGCGGGCGGCCGTGTTACAATCCATGCGTCGTTGGCAAACGACCGGCGTTGACCGAACGATCAGCGCGCGGGCCGTCCGCGGCAAAAAACAACAATGAGTGCAAAGAGGAGCACGATGTGGCAGCTTGACACCCTGGATGTTCAGTTTCAAGGCGTTCCCCATGCCATTGCCAGCTATATCCTGCGTCATGGCGACGCGATCGTCATGCTTGAAACCGGCCCCGGCTCTACCGTGGCCGGGCTTACGGCCGGATTGGCTGGCCTGGGCCTGCGCCCGTCTGATGTCACCCACGTCCTGGTGACGCATGTCCACCTCGATCACGCGGGCGCGGCCGGCTGGATGGCGCAGCAGGGCGCGCCCATTTATGTGCATCACGTCGGCGCGCCGCATGTGGTTGATCCGACGCGCCTGTGGGCCAGCGCCAGCCGCATCTACGGGGCGACGATGGTTCCCCTGTGGGGGCAGGTGTGGCCGACGCCGGCGGCGCAGGTGCACGCCCTCGACGACGGCGATGTCATTGACCTCGGCGGCCTGCAGATCGTGGCCCTGGACACGCCGGGCCATGCCTGGCATCATATGGCTTACCAGGTCGAGGACATTTGCTTTAGCGGCGACGTGGCCGCGGCGCGCCTGCCTGGCTATCGCCATGTGCGCCTGCCCACCCCGCCGCCGGAGATTGATATCCCGGTCTGGCATCAGAGCGTGGAGCGGCTGCGCCGCCTGGCCCCACGACGCCTTTACCTGACCCACTTTGGGCCTGTGGACGATGTGCAGGCCCATCTGGCGGCCGTGGATGCCAACCTGGACGCCGCCGCAGCTTACGTGCTGGCGCGCCAGCAGACGGGCCAGGCGCGAGATGCGATCGTGACCGACTTCAGCGCCTGGCTGACCGCGCAAACGGCCGCCGATGACGGTGCAGCGGCGAACGGCGACCTGTACGAGCTGGTCATCCCCTCGTTCATGTCGGTGGATGGCCTGCTGCGCTATGCGCGCAAGATCAACAAGGAGCTTGCGTGAGCGACGTCCGGCCTATCTGGTATCCTGCGCTGGCGCGCCCGACCGCGATCGAACGTGACGGCCCCGGCGGCGTGGTTCATCGCATCAGTATCATCGTCCCCGCGCGTAACGAGGCCGCCAACATCCGCCCTGTGCTGGAACTGGCGCTCCCCTATGCCGATGAGCTGCTGGTGGTTGACGGTCACAGCCGCGACGACACCCGCGAGATTGCCGCGTCCCTGGGCGCGCGCGTCATCCTGGACAACGGCCTGGGCAAAGGCGCGGCCATTCGCCAGGGCATCCAGGAGGCCCGCGGCGATATCCTGGTCTTCATTGACGCCGATGGCTCGCACGATCCCCATGACATCCCGGCGTTGGTCAATCCGATCTGCCAGGGCCTGGCGGACCACGTCTCTGGCTCGCGCATGTTGGGCGGCAGCGATGAACTGCACGCCACGCTGCATCAGTTCGTGCGCCTGTTCGGCAGCCAGATGATTACGTTGAGCATCAACTACACGCAGAATGTGCGCCTGACCGATTGCCAGAACGGTTTTCGCGCCATCCGTCGTGACGTTGCGCAGGCGCTTGACCTGCGTGAAAATATCACCACCATCGAGCAGGAGATGGTCATCAAGACGGTGCGCAGCGGCTATCGCTTAGGCGAAGTGCCCACGCACGAGTATGTGCGCACGAACGGCGTGTCGAACTTTCGGGTCAAAGATGTGGCCTGGCGTTACGTGCGCAGCTGGTTGTACTATCTGCTGCTCTGGCGGCCGCCGCGGCGTCAGGCGCGCCGCGCCGCGGGTCATTCCTGATGCCGCCGATCGCTGACGCGTCGCGTCGTCTGCGCGCTCTGCTGCTGATTTTCATGCTGTTGGCCGGCGCGTACAGCGTGATCGCGCCGCCCTTCGAAGCGCCAGACGAAATCTGGCATATGGCCTTCATTCAGCAGGTGGCCAGCGGCCAGGGTTTGCCCGTTTCCGCGCCAAACACGACCGCCCTCTGGCGCCAGCAAGGGGTGCAGGCGCCGCTCTACTACCTGGCGGCCGCGGCCTTGACCAGTTGGGTTGACCAGCGTGATTTTCCCACGATTTACGCGCGCGCCAATCCCCACGCCGCCATTGGCCGCCCCGACGCCCGCGCCAATCGCAACTACCTCGTGCATCATGCCGATGAGGCCTGGCCCTGGCGCGGCGCAGTCCTGGCCCTGCACCTCACGCGCTTTTTCTCTGTGCTGTTGGGCGCGCTGACGCTCTGGGCTACTTACCAGACGCTCGTTCTCGTTGTCGGCGCGCCGGCCGCTCTGCCTGGCGCCGCCTTCATCGCCTTCATTCCACAGTTCGTTTTCATCAGCGCGGCGGCCAGCAATGACAACGCCATCAACGCCCTGGCCGCGCTGGTCCTCTGGCGCAGCACGCGCTTGCTGGCGCAGCGCACGCCGCCTGGCCGCTCCATGCCCTTGCGCGCCTTTGTGATTCTCGGCCTCCTGCTCGGTCTCGCCCTGCTGACCAAGCTCAGCGCGCTGGGTCTCGTCGCCGTCGCGGGCGTCGCCCTGCTGATCGTCGCCTGGCGCCAGCCTGACGTGCGCGCCCGGGCGCGCACCTTCGTCACGGGCGGATTGGCCATCGCCATCCCGGCCCTGGCGCTCAGCGGCTGGTGGTATTGGCGCAACTGGCTGCTCTACCACGACCCGCTGGCCTGGAACGTCTGGCAGGCTAACATTCTGCTGCGCGTGGCCCCGGCGGGCTGGCGCACGATCTTCGGCGAGCTGGAAAGCCTAGAGCGCTCATTTTGGGGTCTCTTTGGCTGGCTGAACCTCTCCTATCCGGCGTGGGTCTATGGCGTGCTGCGCGGCCTGGAGATCGCGCTGGCGCTCGGTTGGCTGCTCGCCCTCGCCGGGTGGTTGGCGGCGCGCGTGCGTGCGCGCAACGCCAAGATCGGCGGCGCGAACGCAAAGCAGGCGCACGGGGCTGACCTCACGCTTCGACCGTCGTTGCTGCTCCTCTGCCTGCTCTGGCTGGCCCTGTTGATTTTCTCCTGGCTGCGCTTCATGGTCATCGCGCCGGCCGCGCAGGGGCGCTATTTCTTCCCGGCCGCGCCCACCCTCGCCCTTCTGTTCGTGATCGCCCTGCGGCCGTATCAGCGCCTGCTGGCGCGCGTCTGGCCGCGCCGCCGGCCAGACGGCCTGGGCCGCGGCTGGCTCATCGCCGGCGGGCTGTGCCTGCTCAGCGCGCTGACCCCTCTGGCCCTGATCGCGCCAGCCTACCGGCCTCCGCCCGCGGCGGCCGCCGCAAACCTGGCGCCTGTGCAGGCCAACGTGGGCGGGGTCTTTGCCATCGCAGGGGTCGCGGCCGCGCCCGCGACCCTCCAGCCCGGCGACGTGGCGACCGTTACCGTGCGCTGGCAGGCTCTGCAGCCCGACGCGCACGATTACTCGGTCTTTGTGCATCTGCTCAGCGCTGACGGCCTGACCGTGGCGCAGACCGACACCATGCCGGGCGGCGGCCTGCTGCCGACCAGCCAGTGGTTGCCCGGCCAGGTCTACACCGAGACTTATTGGGTGACGACGCCTGGCACGGCCTACACCCCGGATCGCGGGCAGTGGGCGGTGGGACTGTATGACCACGCCAGCGGCCAGCGTCTGCCAGTCACGCTCTTGACGCCGACCGCCGGCCTGCGCGCGGCGGGTGACAGCCTGATCTTTGGCGACGTGACGCTGGCGTCGCCGCCTGGCCATGCGCCGAACCCGATGGCGGTCGATTTTGCCGACCAGGTGACGCTGGCCGGCTACAGCCTGAGCAGCCGCGTGCTGCACCCTGGCGCGGCGCTGACCGTGACGCTGTACTGGCAAGCGCGGGGCGCCGTGCAGGGTAACTATACGACCTTTGTCCATTTACTGGACAGCAATTACCAGACGCAGGGCGGGCACGACGCGGCCCCGCAGCCGGCCACGACGGCCTGGGGCGCCGGGCAGATCGTCGCCGATACGCACGCGTTTCAGGTGGCGCCCACCGCGGCGCCCGGCGTCTATCAGCTCGAGATTGGGCTCTACACCCTGCCCGATTTCGAGCGCTTGAGCCTGCTGGCTGCGCCCGGCGCGGAAGGCGCGGATCGCCTCTTACTCGGCGGCTTGCGCGTGCGCGACAAGGAAAGGTGATCGGGTTCGAGAAGTTGAATTTCGTGGAAACCGTGACGGCGCCTTTCCCCGTCGCGTTTGAAATAGCAAGGGCATAAACACACGGTGAAACTAATGATCGTGTGGGCGTTACCCAGGAAGGGAACAAAAAATCGAGGATGACATTGAGGTCATCCTCGATTTTTTTGCGAGCGACCGGGGATGTCGCACGGAGATGCGCTCGCCGCGCTGAAGGTCCGGGCAGCGGGTTGGCTGCCGTGGGACCCTCAGCGCGGCCGGGCGGGCTTAGCGCTGCTTACGCACGGCAGGCAAGTACATCTTACTTGCGGTGCTGAGCGGGAACGGACCGATGAGCAGCCCATCGGGTTGCAGCTGCAGCCAGTACCAGTAGGTTTGGCCGCGCACAGCCGTTGTATCGCTGATCTGGTACGTTCCACCGCCCACCGGCACCATCTGTTGCGTGATGCGTATCAGATCGGCCCCGTTGGGATCCGTGGAACGATAGATGTGATACCCGGCCAGACCGCCCTCGTTGATGACCACCCAGCGCACGATCACGGCCTGGTTTTGCCATTGCGCCGTGAAGCTGACAATGGTAAAGCCGGTTGGCAGGACATAGCCAAAGTCAAGACCGGTGAGGTGCTGCCCAGAGGTCAGGGTCGCGTTGAGTTGATTGGGCGAGCTGAGCGCCGCCGTCGGCGAGTTGAGCGTGGCCGGCATCTGCACGACGTAGTTGCCAGGGGGCAGGTTGGTCACGCTGTAGAAGCCGGTGATGCTGGTGGTGCGCGTGATGATGACCGCGTTGGGGCCGTAGATCGTCACCGGGGCGCCGGGGATACCCACCGTCTCGCCGGGGTCGTGGACGCCGTTTCCATTGGAGTCCAGGTAGGCCACGCCGCTGAGCGAGGCTGCGCCCAGGGCGATGATCTGATCGCCGAAGTTGGCGCTGGCTGACCCACCCGCGGGCACCGTTACCGCTACGCTGTTGGGCGTGGTGCTGAGGAAGCCTGGGGGATCGGTCTCACGCACGCTGTAGCTGCCCGTCGGCACATTGGTGAAGAGGTAGGAGCCGTCGCTGGCCGTGGTGGTGGTCGCCACCAGGTTGTTGCCGCTGTCGTACAGGCCGACGGTGACGCCAGCCAAGCCCGGTTCGCTGAACTGCTGTGAGCCGTTGCTGTTGATGTCGTTGAAGACGACGCCGCTGACGGCGCCGATCTGGCGGTCGCCGAAGTTAGCCGCCGCCGCGCCGCCGGCCGGGACCGACACGGGCACATCGTTCGGGGTGGTGCTGGAGAAGCCGCTGGGGTCGGTTTCACGCACGGTGTAAGCGCCGGCGGTGACGCCGGTGAAGATGTAGGAGCCATCGGCCGCCGTGGTCGTGGTTGCAATCACGCCGCCGGTGCTGGGGTTGATGAGTTGTACTGTGACGCCGCCAATGCCCTCTTCGCCCGGATCTTGCACGCCGTTGCCGTTGATGTCATTGAAAACGACGCCGCTGACCGAGCCGATCAGTTGATCGCCGAAGTCCGCATGGCCGATACCGCCGCTGGGCACCGTCACCGGCACGCTGTTGGGCGTGGTGCTCGACCAACCGCTGGGGTCGGTCTCGCGTACGGAGTAGGCGCCTGGCCCCACGTTGGTGAAGAGATAGGTGCCGTCGCCCGCGGTGATGGTGCTTGCCAGCAGCGTACCGCCGGGGGTGTAGAGACCCACGGTGACGCCGCCGATGCCAGGTTCGCCCGGATCCTGCACGCCGTTGCCGTTGATGTCATCGAAGACGGTGCCGGCCACCGTCCCTTGCAGGTTGTCGCCGAAGTTGGCGCTGGCGCTGCCGCCGGCGGGAACGCTCACCCCCACGTCGTTTGGCGTCGTGGAGACGTAGCCTGTCGGGTCGGTTTCGCGCACGATGTAGGAACCGGGCGGAACGTTCGTGAACAGGTAGGAGCCATCGCCGGCCGTTGTGGTGGTCGCCACCACCAGGCCGGTGGTCGAATCAATCAGCTGCACCGGGACGCCGCCCAGGCCGTTTTCGCCCGGGTCCTGCACGCCGTTGCTGTTGGCGTCGCCGTAGACGACACCGGAGACCGAGCCGGATAGGCGGTCGCCGAAGTCAGCCACGCCCACGCCGCCCGCGGGCACGCTGACCGGCACGATGTTGGCCGTCGTGCTGGTGTAGCCAGCCGGGTCGGTCTCACGCACGGTGTACGCGCCAGGCGCGACGTTGGCGAACAGATAGGTCCCGTTGCCGGCGGTCGTGGTGGTGGCGACGAGCGTGCCGCCGCTGTTGTACAGGCCGACCGTGACGCCCGCGAGGCCGTTCTCACCCGGATCCTGCGCGCCATCGCCGTTGATGTCGTTGAAGACCGTGCCGATGACGGTGGCCGGGAGCTGATCGCCGAAGTTGGCGTTGGCCGCGCCGCCGGGGGCGACGCTGACCGGTACGTTGTTGGGCGTGATGCTCGTGAAGCCGCTGGGGTCGGTCTCACGCACGATGTACGCGCCAGGCGTGACGCCGGTGAAGGTGTAGGAACCATCGCCGGCGGTGGTGGTGGTCGCCACGATCGCGCCGGTCGTTGGGTTGATCAGCTGTACGGTCACGCCGCCCAGACCACTTTCGCCGGGGTCCTGCACGCCGTTGCCGTTGGCGTCATCGAAGACGACGCCGGAGACCGTCCCGGGCAGTTGATCGCCGAAGTCGGCCACGCCGACGCCGCCCGCCGGTACGCTGACCGGCACGGTGTTGGTCGTTGTGCTGACATAGCCAGCCGGGTCGGTCTCGCGCACGGTGTACGCGCCAGGCGTGACGTTCGAGAATAGATAGGCGCCGTTGCCCGCGGTCGTTGTGGCGCCGACGAGCGTGCCGCCGCTGTTGTACAGCCCCACGATGACGCCGCCGATGCCGGGTTCGCCCGGATCCTGCACGCCGTTGCCGTTGAGGTCGTTGAAGACGGTACCGACGACCGTGGCCGGGAGCTGATCGCCGAAGTTGGCGTTGGCCGCGCCGCCTGCGGGCAAGATCACCGGCACGTTGTTAGGCGTCGTCGAGGCAAAGCCGCTGGGGTCGGTTTCACGCACGATGTACGCGCCAGGCGTGACGCCGGTGAAGGTGTAACTGCCGTCAGGGTTGGTGACCGTGGTCGCCACGACCGCGCCGGTGGTTGGGTTGATCAGCTGCACCGGGACGCCGCCCAGGCCGCCTTCGCCGGGGTCCTGCACGCCGTTGCCGTTGAGGTCGTTGAAGACCACGCCAGAGATGGTACCCTGCTGCTGGTCGCCGAAGTCGGCCACACCGACGCCGCCTGCCGGCACGCTGACCGGCACGGTGTTCGGGGTCGTGCTGGCGTAGCCGGCTGGATCGGTCTCGCGCACGGTGTACGCGCCCGGGGCCACGTTGGCGAACAGATAGGTACCGTTGCCGGCGGTCGTTGTGGTGGCGACGAGCGTGCCGCCGCTGTTGTACAGGCCGACCGTGACGCCGCCAAGCCCGTTCTCACCTGGATCCTGCGTGCCATCGCCGTTGAGGTCGTTGAAGACCGTGCCGACGACGGTGGCCGGGAGCTGATCGCCGAAGTTGGCGTTGGCCGCGCCGCCGGGGGCGACGCTAACCGGCACGTTGTTGGGCGTCGTCGAAGTGAAGCCGCTGGGGTCGGTCTCACGCACGATGTACGCGCCCGGGGTGACGCCGGTGAAGGTGTAGGAGCCATCGCCCGCGGTGGTGGTGACTGCCACGACCGCGCCGGTCGTTGGGTTGATCAGCTGCACGGTGACGCCGCCAATGCCGGGTTCGCTCGGATCCTGCACGCCGTTGCCGTTGGCATCGTTGAAGACGACGCCGGAGACCGTTCCTGGCAGTTGGTCGCCAAAGTCAGCGTTGGCTGTCCCGCCCGCCGGTACGCTGACCGGCACGGTGTTCGGGGTCGTGCTGGTGTAGCCGGTTGGGTCGGTCTCGCGCACGGTGTACGCGCCGGGCGTCACGTTCGAGAACAGATAGGCGCCGTTGCCCGCGGTCGTTGTGGTGCCGACGAGCGTGCCGCCGCTGTTGTACAGACCCACGGTGACGCCGCCGATGCCAGGCTCGCCCGGATCCTGCACGCCGTTGCCGTTGAGGTCGTTGAAGACGACGCCAGTCACGGTGGCCGGCAGCTGATCGCCGAAGTTGGCGCTGGCCGCGCCGCCCGCAGGCAAGGTCACCGGCACGTTGTTAGGCGTCGTCGAGGCAAAGCCGCTGGGGTCGGTTTCACGCACGATGTACGCGCCCGGGGTGACGCCGGTGAAGGTGTAACTACCGTCAGGGTTGGTGATGGTGGTCGCCACGACCGCGCCGGTGGTTGGGTTGATGAGCTGTACGGTCACGCCGCCGAGACCTGGCTCGGTCGGGTCCTGCACGCCGTTGCCGTTGGCATCGTTGAAGACCACGCCCGAAATGGCGCCCTGCTGCTGGTCGCCAAAGTCGGCCACGCCGACGCCGCCCGCGGGCACGCTGACCGGCACGGTGTTCGGGGTCGTGCTGGTGTAGCCGGCCGGGTCTGTCTCACGCACGGTGTACGCGCCGGGCGCGACCGCCGTGAAGATGTACGAGCCATCCGCGGCGGTGGTGGTGGTGCTGACGAGCGTGCCGCCGCTGTTGTACAGACCGACCGTGACGCCAGCAATGCCGTTCTCGCCCGGATCCTGCGTGCCATCGCCGTTGATGTCGTTGAAGACAGTACCGACGACGGTGGCCGGCTGCTGATCGCCGAAGTTGGCGTTGGCTGCGCCGCCGGGGGCGACGCTGACCGGCACGTTGTTGGGCGTGATGCTGGTGTAACCGGCGGGGTCGGTTTCGCGCACGATGTACGCGCCCGGGGTGACGCCGGTGAAGGTGTAGGTGCCGTCAGGGTTGGTCGTGGTGGTGGCCACGACTGCGCCGGTGGTTGGGTTGATCAGCTGCACGGTCACGCCGCCCAGGCCGGGTTCGCCTGGATTCTGCACG
>DAISHS010000022.1:0-23908 GCA_036822415.1 Chloroflexota bacterium | reverse complement strand
CGACACCCAGCGCGACGCTCAGCGCCACTGTCGCCGCCACACCGCAGCCGACGCCAGGGTTTGCCGTGATCGCCAACGCCAACAACCGGGGCGCCTACTTGCGCCGCTTTCCCGGCGGCGAAGTGATCGGCGCCGTGGCCGAGGGAACGCTTGTCATCCTGCTCGGCGAACGCGTCGCAGCGGACGGGCGTATCTGGGTTCATGTGATGGCGGCTGGCAAGCCGGAGGGTTGGATTGCGCTGGACTATCTGACGATCATCCCGTCGCGCCCCGCAAACTGAACAGCCACATCCAGCTTTTGATCGGCTGGACTGCAACGACCGGGCAAGTCATGGCGTCCTGACGTTGTCGCCATCTTTGTTGATCTCCCGTTGAATGTCTTTTTGATCGCAGTTGCACGTTCGGACGCGTTATGCTAAACTGCGCACGCAACCAGCCCAACGCACAACACTGTCCATGAGCGCCGCAGACCGTTCAGGAGCCAGCACCCTGTCATAGCCATTGCTTTCAGCGGATTGACAGCCTATCGCTCTCATAGTAAAATGTTTTCGGAGGTGAACGATGTCTACCGACGCCGTCGCGATCTGGCCCCTGTTGAAGAGCCTGGAAGCGCGTGCCCGTCACCTCGAAGACGAGGCGGCGGCGCTGCGAGCCGAAGTGCGGCAGGCGATCCGGTCTCTCGACCGTGCGGTGGCGACCTACAACGTAGACGGGGAGGAGTACGTCATCACGGCCGGCGACGTCGCAGCCATGCGCGAACGACTGGTGAGGCCTTACAGCGACGAGGCGCTCTGTGAACTGGCGCTGGCCGATAGGATCGCTGAACGAAGCAAAGACATGCCGAAACCAGAGCTGCGTCGCCGCCTACGGCAGAATATCGAGGCCATCCGCGCCGAAGCCGTTGCCAGGGGCGTAGCCATAGATGACTCGCTGGAAGCCGTCGTTGGCGACTAAGCCGGTTCGACTGCGCGCTGTGCTGGATACGAATGTCGTGTTTGCCGGGCTGTTCAGCCGTAACCCGCGCAGTCCAACGGCTGAGGTGTTGCAGCGCTGGTATAGTGACGAGTTTGACGTACTCTATTGTGACGAGTTGCGGCTGGAATACCGAGAGAAACTGAAGGCCAGAGACATTGCCCTAGCTCGACGAGCAGAGTTTCTGGCTTACCTATCGCGACTCGGCATACGAGTTCGCTTGTCGTCTGCTGACATCCTTCCTCGCGTTTCCGCTGATCCCGATGACGACATCGTGATCGCCTGCGCTATCGTAGGGAAAGCGACTCACCTGGTGACGTATGACCCCCATCTGCGCGCCCTGGGTGAAGACTACCAGGGCGTACGCATCCTGGATGGCCTGCACTTCCTCTACGCTCTGCGGGGCGACTTGCCTCCGGCTGTCTGACGGTGCGTCATGTCGTGATTTCCGCTTTGTTGCGCCTCGCGCTGTGGTCATTTGCCCTGTCTGGCGTTTGTGCCACACTTGGCAGTTGAAGACAATGGTCTGGCGTTCCAGGAGTCTCATCATGCCCGATCCCATGCGTTACGGCCTCGACAACCCCCATCCCCTCTCCCAAATGAAAACTGGGCTGATCTGGGCCGGCAAGTACGACGTGGCCGGCCGCAAGGTCGCGCCGGGGCGCGTCAAGCTGCCCTTCCAAACGGTGGAGACGGTGAAATGGAGGTAGAACCATGAGCAGCCGTTCCGACCGTCACCTGCCCGCTGGTTCCCTGCCGCCCGCGCTGGCGGATAACCTCACAAGCCTGAATCCGCAGTGGGCTGGCCAGCCTGGCCCACGCGTGCCGGTCTTCCGCCGCTGGCTCTTCCGCCGCCTGCAGCGCCTGCTGACCGCCGGCCTGACCCCGGCGACGGTGCTGCGCGGCCCGCGGCGCGTGGGAAAAACGGTGCTGCTGCGGCAGTTGATGGAGGACCTCCTGGCCCAGAACGTCCAGCCGCACCGCATCCTCTACGTCCCCTTCGATGAAATCCGCAGCCTGGCCGGCTTGCCCGATCCGATCCTGGCGATCACGCGCTGGTTCGAGACGCGCCATTTGGGCGCGACGTTCAACGAAAGCGCGCGCGCCGGCCGGGTGGCCTACCTGCTGTTCGATGAGGTCCAAAACCTGAGCGCCTGGGCGCCGCAGATCAAACACCTGGTTGACAACCACGACGTGCGCGTCCTGGTCACCGGCAGCTCATCGCTGCGCATCGAGGCCGGCCGCGACAGCCTGGCCGGTCGGGTGACGACCATTGATCTGGGGCCGCTGCTGCTGCGGGAGATCGCCGAACTCCGTTTCGGGGAGAGCGTCGCCCCCTTTTGGCCCGACAACGGGCTGGAAGCCATCACCAGGCCCGACTTCTGGCGTGCGGGCGTCGAGCGCGGCCGCCCGGAGGCCGCGCTGCGCCGCCGGGCCTTTGCGGCTTTTTCGGAACGCGGCGCTTACCCGATTGCCCAGGAGCGCGCCGATGTGCCCTGGCCTGAGATGGCCGACTACCTGAACGAAACCATCGTGCGGCGCGCCATCCAGCACGACCTGCGCATGGGGCCGCGCGGCGCGCAACGCGATGAGCGGCTGCTGGAAGAGGTTTTTCGGCTCTGCTGCCGTTACGCCGGGCAGATTCCCGGCCAGGCAGTTTTTGTGCCGGAGATTCAGGATGCCTTGGCCGCTGACATCGGCTGGACCCGCATCCTCAGCTACTTGCGTTTCCTCGATGGCGCGCTGTTGATTCGGCTCGTGCCGCCGTTGGAACTGCGCCTCAAGCGTCAGAAATCAGCGTCCCAGGTCTGCTTGAGCGACCTGTCGCTGCGCGCCAGCTGGCTGCAAGAAATCGTCCCGCTCGATCCTGAGGGCCTGGCCGTAGAGCCGCACCTCTCCGATCTGGCGGGTCGCCTGGCCGAAAGCACCCTGGGTTATTTCCTGGGCGGCATTCCCAACCTCGATCTGGCGCATTTTCCGGCGCGCGGGGCTGAGCCGGAGGTGGACTTTGTCCTCACCGTGGGCACGCGCCGCATCCCGGTCGAGGTGAAGTATCGCCGGCGTATTGATCCGCACGAGGACACACGCGGGCTGCGCGCGTTTCTCGAAAAGACGGTCTACAACGCGCCGTTTGGGCTTTTGGTCA
The DNA here is from genome assembly GCA_036822415.1 of Chloroflexota bacterium. Taxonomy (GTDB): domain Bacteria; phylum Chloroflexota; class Anaerolineae; order SSC4; family Amarolineaceae; genus Amarolinea. Next base: position 20,790 of record DAISHS010000022.1, on the reverse strand, counting down.
CGCTGCAAGACGATGTGGCGATCGCCGATCCGCGGGTGATCCCGATCTCGCTGTCGTCGTTGTTGTGGTTGAGATGAGATTGTTTCAGCGGTTCGGGCGACCGAGGTCGCTGCAACCGCTGCAAAGCCGACCTGCGTCAGCTCAGGTAGCAGCCTGCGCAGGCAGGCTTCGCATTGGTTGCTGCGATTTCAATCGCCTTGACGTTGAACGCTTGCGCCCGGGGCGTTGCATACGGCAGTCGCCCCAAGTAAACCAATGGATCGGTTCTGAGAAGACCTCGGAGTGAGTCTGTATGCGACCCATTACCCGGCTGACCACCCTGCTGCTGACCGGCGCCCTGCTGCTGACGAGCTGTACGCTGCCAGGTCAGCGCCCACCCCTCAATTTAACGCCGCTGCCCACCGCAGCGCTGGCCCCCGATCATATCAACACAGCGAATGTACGCCAGCTCAGCGAGATACAGCGCATCGGCGATGGCACGCTGCGCATGGTGACCTGGTCGCCCGATGAAAGCCGACTATCGGTTGTGACAGCAATCGGTATCTATGACTATGATCCGCTGGCGTTAACTCGCATCGCCTTCCACCCCGCGCCCATCGGCGACGGCCTGTTCGCCCTCAGCCAGGATGGCCAACTGGCAGCGGTCGGCCTCTCTGACGCGACCGTGCAGCTTTGGGATATTCCTGCGGGGCATGCCGTGTTCGACTTGACGGGGGTGGAAGCTCACGCACTGGCGTTCAGCCCGAATGGCCAACGGCTCGCCATCGGCGGCTGGCAAGAATCGGCATCGGGCGGCCTGGTCGAAGTGTGGGACACGCTGACCGGACAGCGCCTGGCGCAACTGGAGCAAGATCGGCGCTGGCCGCTCGATGACTTGGCGTTCAGCCCGGACGGACGTCAGTTGACCACGGCGGGTCGCAACACGCAGCAGAAGGCGACGCTGATTCGCGTCTGGGACGTGACGAACACGGCGCAGGCGCAGATGGTCGGCGAGTTCGAGACCGCGCCTGGATCTGGACTGGCGTTTGCGCCCGACGGCGCTGCCCTGCTGTATGGCGGTGAGCTGTGGGATCCCCACACCGGCCAACGCCTGGCGCGACCAGTGGCCGGCGTCAATGGTCGCATTAGCTTTAGCCCGGATGGGGCGACCATCGCTGCGGCCGTCGCTGCCAAAGGGCAAGAGAAGGCATATTTTCCCGATCTCAATGTGCAGGTGTGGGATCGCGCCTCCGGCCAACTGCGCTGGGAGCAACCGGCGCCGGCAGTCAGAATCAGGACAACGACTGACCAGCTTGCCTTCAGCCCGGGCGGGCGCTGGCTGGTTTACACCGCGGGGGAGAATCTATTCAGGGTCTGGGACGTCGCTTCCGGCCACTTGAATGGCGAGGTGATATGGGATGGACAGCGCATCTTGAGCCTCGCCGCCAGCCCTGATGGGCGCACGATTGCCTGGAACGACGGCAACTACCAACTCCATCTCTTCGACTTGGCGATTCAGGCTGCGCTGCCAGCGCCAGCGACCGACATCAGCGTCGTTGCCTTCAGCCCCGCCGGTCAATTGGCGCTCTGTGATCGCAGCGAGCTGAGCATCTGGAACATTGAGCCGCAGCCGCAGCAGATCTTGAAGCTGGCGGGGACGCAGTATCCGTGTGACGGCCTGGCGTTCAGCCCCGATAGCAGGCTGCTGGTGGCCGGTAATAATGGCGCTGATGTCATCGTTTGGGACCTCGCCGCCCGCAAGCAGTTGCCGCCGCTGAAGGGCCATACCAGCTCGGTGGTAGATGTCACATTCAGTCGCGATGGCGCGTTCTTCGTCACCGCCAGCAACGATGCGACCGTACGCATCTGGCGCGCACGCGATCAAGCGCCGCTGGCGACGCTGACCACTGAGCGCGATCCTGGTTTCTTTGGCCTGAGTGTCGCGCTTGCACCTGACAACAGCATGATCGCTGGCGGCACATCAAAAGGCCTGATCTGGCTGTGGGAGCCGGCCAGCGGTAAACTGCTGCGGCAGTTGACGGGGCACACGGGCGGTGTCCGGGTGCTGGCGTTCAACCTTGACGGCAGCGTGCTGGCCGCCAGCGCAGAGGATGGCCGCATCCACCTTTGGGATCCACAGGCCGGCGTTGAACTTGCCATCCTGGCAGGCCATACGGACACGGTCAAGAGTCTGATTTTCACCTCGGATGGCCGTCAATTGTTATCTGCCAGCAGCGATGGCACGGTGCGAATCTGGGGGATAGCCCAAAGCGCCAGAGCGTCTAATGGAATGTGAAGACGCCCTCGATGTGCATCATTTCGCGGCGCCGAGCCGATCGCGGCCGGGCCGGGCGGGTGTATCGCGACTTCAGGGCGCGCCGGGCGACTAAAGCCGCGGCGATATATCAACAAAACTCCACCGAATTTCCCCTGCCTCTCCATCATTCCTCCATCAGGGTATGGCATACTCGATTCAAGGGCCGGACGAACGGATGCCGGCTCTCGAATGAGAAGGAGGTCAAAGATGTTCGGTAGACATTTTCTGGGTAAGGCGCTGGTGGGACTGTTGGTGCTTGTCCTGCTGGTGAGCGGCATCTCTGCGGCGCAGCGCAACGCGTGGACGCAGGGCTATCTGACGGGTCGAACGCTGGCCGGCAGCGATGGGAGCGCCCTGGCTCCACTGCTGCCTTATGGCTACGGCGGCTATGCCGGCCCGCATTTCGGCGGCTTCGGCCTGTTCTTCGGCTTTGGCCTGCTCATCTTGCTGTTCTTCGGTTCCCGGCTGGCGTTCCGACGCATGGCCGGGGCGATGCCCGGCAGAGCGGGCGGCTGGGATGAGCAGATGTGGCAGCGTATGGCGCAGGCGCACGCCGGTCAGGGCGCACGACACTGGCGCCGCGGCCCACCCTGGTGCTGGGAACGGGACGACAAATCGCAAGCGGAACCGGCTAAAACCGAAACCGCGGCCAACGAGGCCAGCGAGAAGTAACCCCCAAGACCCTGAAGATCGGCCAGATCTTCGGGGTCTTTGCCTTATTTGTGCATTTGGACGCTTCGTGATACAACGACGGGCAACGGAGTAAGGGATGAACGAGTTGATTCTGGTGGTGGATGATGAGCCGAAAATCGTCAAGCTGGCGCGTGATTACCTGGCGCGCAGCGGTTTTCAGGTGCTGACCGCGGCAGACGGGACGACCGCACTGGCGCAGGCGCGACATCAACGGCCTGATCTGGTGGTGCTCGATCTAAACCTGCCAGGCATGGATGGCCTGGATGTGTGCCGGGCGCTGCGCCGCGAATCGGATGTGCCGATCATCATGCTCACCGCCCGCCTGGATGAAGCCGACCGCTTGATCGGACTGGAACTGGGCGCGGACGACTACATCACCAAGCCGTTCTCCCCGCGCGAGCTGGTGGCGCGTGTGCGCGCCGTGCTGCGCCGCGCACGCGGCGAGACGCAGCTGCGCACGACGCTGCGCACGGGTGACCTGGAAATTGACCTGGATCGGCATCGCGCCACGCGCGGCGGCGAGCCGTTGCCCCTCACCCGCATCGAGTTCAGGCTGCTGGCCCTGCTGGCCCAAAGCCCCGGGCTGACCTTCACCCGCGATCAGTTAGTCGAACGGCTGCACGGCGTGGGCTACGAGGGGTTCGACCGCAGCGTTGACTCACACATCAAGAATCTGCGCCGCAAGCTGGAACCCGATCCGGCCGCGCCGCGCTATGTGCTGACGGTCTATGGCGTCGGCTACCGGTTCAACGACGAGGCCTGACGTGAGTACACAACCGCGCTGGCCCCCTCCTGATGACTCGTCCGCGCCGCCGTGGGCGTCGTGGCGCCACACCGGCGACCTCCCGCCCTGGGCCGCGGGCCGCCGGTCATGGCCGCGGCATCGCGGCCGGCTTTTCCTGCGTTTCGCCGCTACCTTCGGCTTCATTGCGCTGTTGATTTTGGGCGGCATGGCCGCGCTCGCCTTTCTGCTGACCCGGCTGATGGGCGGCGACGGCCACAGCGTCGGGCTGGTGTGGGGCCTGGGCTGCGGGCTTGCCTTTGCCCTGCCGGTGCTGGCGGTGGCGCTGGCCGTGCGGGCCTTTCGACGGATCGCCACGCCGCTGGCCGATGTGATGGCCGCCGCGGACGCCGTCGCCGCGGGCGACCTGAGCGTGCGTGTGCCGGTGCACGGGCCGGCCGATTTCCAGCGGCTGGCTGTCTCCTTCAACCGGATGACCGCGGAGTTGGCGCGCGCAGATCAGCAGCGCCGCAACCTCACCGCCGACGTTGCGCACGAGCTGCGCAACCCGCTGCACATCATCCAGGGCAACCTGGAAGGCATCCTCGACGGGGTTTACGAACCGACGCAGGAGCACGTGGCCGCCACGCTGGACGAGGCGCGCGGCCTGGGGCGGCTGGTGGAGGACCTGCGCACCCTGTCGCTGGCCGAGGCTGGCCAGCTGCCCATGACGTGGGAGCCGGTGGATGTGGCCGAGCTGCTGGCCGATGTCGGCGTCAGTTTTGGCGGCCTGGCGGAGGCGGCAGGGCTGACACTGACCGTGACCAGCGCGCCCGGCCTGACGCTGACCGGGGACGCCGGCCGGCTGGATCAGGTGTTGGGCAACCTGGTGGCTAACGCGCTGCGCCACACGCCCCGTGGCGGCGCCATCACCCTGCGCGCCGAGCCGCTCAGCCTGGCCGATGGCCGCCGCGCCGTGCGCATCATCGTCAGTGACACCGGCGAGGGGATCGCCGCCGCAGACCTGCCTTATATCTTCGACCGCTTTTGGCGCGGCGACCGCGCGCGCACGCGTGCGGACGGCGCGGGCAGCGGCTTGGGCTTAGCCATCGCCCGCCAGCTGGTGCTCGCTCACGCTGGCTCCATCACGGCCGAGAGCACAGCGGGGCGCGGTACGGTCTTTACCCTGGACCTGCCCCTCGACCCGACGCCACGACCAGACAGGGCGTAAGGCATCAAACCCCCGGCTTATTTTATCCTCGAATGGGGCCTACTTTTCGAAGCCCGAAATCGGTTGACAAACCAGCGCCAGTGTGCTACAAATGCCCCCTCACGTCCGGGATTCCGGAGCGCCGGGCATCGGCAGACCGCGGCCTACGGTCCACGTCTTTCTCCGCTGTCTTTTCCCTTTTTTCGCCGTTTTTTGGCTGTTTTTCCCGTTGTTTTTCCGTTGAATGAAGGAGTCGGCTCATGCGCCAACACGACGGCAGGGTTATTCTCTTCTCTCTGGTTGCACTGACCCTCTTGACAGGCAGATGGGGCGCGGCGACCGCGGCGCTCACCTCACCGGGGCGAGCGTACAGCCCGCCCACGCCAACCTCCGCCCCCGTCCGCTTGCGCGGAACGCCTTCGCCGCCCGCGCTGGCCGGCATCCCCGCCCGGCCCGCCGACAACGCAGTGGTTGACGGCGGCTTCGAGGCCGGAATTCCCAATCCGTTTTGGGATGAGGCTTCCACCAATTTCGACACCCCTTTGTGCGACGAGGGCTGCGGCACGGGCACAGGCAGCGGGCCGCACGGCGGCGCGTTCTGGGCCTGGTTCGGCGGCATCGCAACCTACGAACAAGGCTCCCTGTCCCAGGTCGTCACCCTGCCCGGCGGCGCGGCCAGCCTGACCTTCTGGCTGGAGCAGCCCACCTGTGACAGCGCCGCGGACTACCTGGAGGTCAAGCTGGACAACACGCAGGTCTTTCTGACCACCGGCGGCGCCCCGCGCTGCGGAGTCGTCGGCTATGTCCAGCAAACGGTCAACGTCAGCGCCTGGGCCAACGCCGGCAGCCACACCCTGACCTTTCATTCTGAGATTTTTGCCCATAACGGCGGCAGCAGCAATTTCTTCGTGGATGACGTGCGCCTCGACGTGACGGCGACCTCGCCCACGCCCACGGCCACCAGGACGGCGACGCCCACGCGCACGCCATCTCCCACAGCTACGGTCGCCAGCACGAGCACAACCACACCGACCCGCTCGCCGACGCCGACTGCCACAGCAACCAGATCGCCGACGCCGACCGCCACACCAACCGGTGCGCCGACGCCAACCGCCACGCCCACGGGCGCGCCCCCGCCGCAGACCTTCCCCGGCATCTTGCTCAGCGAGGTGATGTTCTTCCCGCTGGCTGGCGGCCGTGAGTGGGTGGAACTGCGCAACTATGACACGGCGCCGCACAGCCTGCGCGGCTATGCGATTCGCGATGAGGACGGCGCGCTCTACCATATCCCGGCGGCGCTGCCCACGGTTCCCGCCGGCGCGCTGGTGGTGGTGATTTTCGACGGACTGGGGGGCGGGGCTAATGACACCAACTTCGATGACGGCGTCGCAACCCTGCACAGCCCGCCGGGCATGGTGGGCGTTCTGGAAGACGACGGCGACCAGGTGGCGCTTTACCGCATGAGCTATGGGATGTATTTGCCTGTCTCCTTCAGCAACTTCACCCACGCCGCGCCGCCGGTTCCGCGGCGCGACCGCATCACCCCCCCGACCTTCGTGGTCAGCTTTGTGGCCTGGGGCAGCGATCCTGCCGGCGATGAGCGCGCGGCCGCGGCCGCAGGCGTCTGGCCGCTGGAGACCTATGTGGACACCCGGCCCGAACCAGGCGGCGATCCCTTGCAGCAGGGCGGTACGATTGGTCGCCTGCCGGGCCACTTCGACGGATCGCCGGCTGACTGGGGAATCTACCGGCCAGGCGAGCGCTCGCAGGGCGCGGCCAATGCGCTGGCCGCGCCTTTCCTGCGCAATCCCGCGCATGGCGCCGCCATCTGTGATCGCCGGCCAACCTTCGGCTGGCAGACGGTGGAGCGCAGCAGCGGCTACCGCTTGCAGGTGGACGATGACGCCGGCTTCGGCTCACCGCTGATCTCCACCGACGTCGGTCAGAGTTTCTACGCGCCCGGCGCCGATTTGCCCGTGGGCGCGCTCTACTTTCGCGTCAAAGTCCTGGGGGGCGCGGCCGGCGACAGCGCCTACTCGCCGGCCAACCGCCTGACGGTTCTCGACTGCACGAATCTGCTGGCGTCCGCCAATCCGCACACCAGTATTCAGCTGAACGTCACGCCGAAGTTGCAGCACAAGGACACGCACATGCTCAACCTGGACGGCGACCCGGAGACCGGCCAGAGCCGTTGGGATTCGTCGCACGAGAATGACGGCGACTGGACCATCGGCAACGGCACGCCCGTGCGCGCAGGTCCGTTGGACGACATGTACTGCACCCGCGCCTCGATCTCGATGATCGTCGCCTACCACGGCGGCAACCTCAGCATGGATTACATCTCCTATTTTTACCGCGGCGAAGGCGAACCGGAGGGCGACCTCGGCTACGGCAAGGGGATGTGGCCCAACGGCAACCTTGCCGCCGGCACCGGCAAGAAGGCCTTCGACTGGGCCATGAACGACAACGCGGTGACTTCCAGCCGCGGCAAGCCCACCTTCGCGCAGATCAAGGAGTGGATTGACGCCGACCGGCCGCTGTTGATCGTGGAAAACAACGACGCGCACAGTGTGGTGCTCAGCGGCTACAACACCGAAGGCGAGCTTGTTTATCGCATTGATCCCTGGACCGCCACCGGGGGCTGGGTGACCCTGGCTTCCTGGAATGTCAGCGAGTACCATGTACCGCCCAAGCTGGCGATTCCCCTGATTCCGCGTTCGGACGAAGACCTGAACAACAACCGCGTCTCTGATCTGATCGAGGACAGCGATAACGACGGCGTGGCCGACTTCGACGAGCGCCATCGCTTTCACGGCAACCTGCGCAGCCTGAACCCCAACAACCCTGACTCCGACGGCGACGGCATCCTGGACAAGGCCGACATGCGCGCGCACGTCTTCGACAATGCCGGGGCCTACAGCCGCTGGAACGCTGACATTGACGGCGACGGCGACCGCAAGGAGACCGACCCTGACAACGACAATTACTGGGACACCGGCTCCAGCGATGGCTGTGAAGACATCAACCGCGACGGCTTCCTCAACGGCACGGAGGAGACCAGCAACTTCAATCCGGCCGAGGAGCAGGAACGGCAGTGCGCCAAGCCAGAGGTTCACATCACCGCGCCCAGCGGCGGCAGCGTGGATCAATGCCAGGTCAATGTGCAAGGGACCATTCACAGCGACATTGACCTGAGCGGCCTGAACGTCATCATTACCGGCGCGGCCGGCAACAACCTGCTGCAAGCGGCCTGGACCGGCACGCGTCCCGATTTTAGCTTCGACACGCGCGTGCCCATTTTCGCCGGCGACAACACCATTCAAGTCACGGCCGCCAGCGACTATGGCGTCGGCAACGACTATGCCACGGTCAAATGCAACGGCGGCCCGCCTGACATCCACGTGCAGCTGACCTGGCCGCAGGTCGGCTCGGATTTCGACCTGCACTTCATTCGCCCCGGCGGCGTCTACTGGGCGATCCCGGACGACTGCTACTACCGCAACCGCAACCCCGATTGGGGCGTGGTCGGCGATACGCACGACAACCCGCAGCTCGATGTGGACTGCGTGACCTCCTGCACGATCGAGAACATCATCCTGGAACGGGCGGCCAATGGCGTCTACACCGTCAAGGTGCACTACTACTCCGACCACGGCCGCGGCCCCAGCAGTCCGCGCGTGCGCGTGTGGGTGGGCAATCGGCAGCTGGACTTTGGGCCACAGCAGATGACCAACGATCAGGTGTGGGATGTGGCGACGATTGACTGGCCGGCGGGCCGCGTGCTGATCACCGACAGGGTGCGCGATCGCCTGCCGGGCGAGACTTTCCCGACCAAACCTTAGCCGCGGCCGGCCGTGCGCGCCGCAGTGCTGCGGCCTGCGGCCGTCACGCCGCGCCCAGATGCGCTCGCTCGACGCGCCAGCGCAAAGCGAATTCAGTAGAACAGGACACCCTGAACATGCCAGAAACAGCCATCAAAACAAAGCCGCTTCCCCCTCCCACATCGCCCGCGCCTGCTCCACTCGTCGTACTGACTCGTACCCAACGCGCCAGCGCGCGCGCGCAGGGCGAACGCATCGCCGCCAAACGCGCAGAAAAGGAAAAGGCGAATCTCCGCCTCGGCGGCGCGGCGGGCGCGGCGGCCGCCGGCGGCGTCATGGCGGCAGGACAGGTAGGGCAGATGCTCAGGCCATCACAACAGCTGAAGATCTGGGCAAATTATGGCGACACAGCGCAAGATCATAAAGACGCGCTCTTGAAATGGATGAACGACAACCTCAAAGATGCTGAACTCAACATGGGCAAAGTGACGGCGGGCATTACCGCTACGACCCAGATTGCCATTCCTGGACTGTTGCTGGCCAAAGACGCCGCCCTGGTCGCCAGGGATCTGGCCAAAGAAGGCAAAAATCTGGTGACCAGCGCCCCGCAGAAAACTGTCCATGTCGCCGCAGAGCTTGCCCAAGTTCTCGGAGCCGATATTGCCGCCGTGTCATCGTCCATTGATGTGTTAGGGATTGTCCCCTTTGTTAGCCCCATTTTCAATCTGTGCGCCGCGGCCGGCTATACGACCTTCATCATCATGACGGCATGGAACAAGATCCAGAGCCAAAGTCAGCATGCCACCAGCTGCTCGGTCATCGAGCAGGTCGGGCTGGAGGCGGTCATCGCCTGTGACAATGCCGATATCGCCGACAAGAGCGCCTCCTTAGCCAAATCCCTGATCAGCGTGGCCGCCGCGCCTACGGGACTGGCTGGCGCTATTACCCTGCCCATGAGCGCGGTTCATTTTGTCGTCAAATATGTTCTCCTCATCAAAGAAATCATTGACGTCAGGAAGGCCAATGAGCAAATCGCCCGTGGTCAAATTGACGACGAGCTCCTGAAAAAACATCCGGTCCTGGGCCTGACGCTGCCGCACCTCCGGGGCGTGGACGCGCTGGCGCTGTTGGGTATTTTGCCGCTCGGCTGGACCCAGGATCATCCTGGTCTCAAGCGCCTGCGGCAGGAAGCCAGAAAACCGCAAAACCGCTGGATCTACAACGCACTCTGGCAAACCAATCTATTCAACCGCAAACAGATCACCGTCGGTGATGGTTGGGTGGCAGATTTCGAGCGCGTCGTGCGGCTCATGATGGTGACAAACTATCATCTGTACGAAGAGAGGTTCGTCCTGGTCAAGCGTTCATCCGGCGAGTCGCTTTACGTTGCGCCGCCTGTGACACGGTGGCAGGAAGTCAAGCAGTTCATCAAGCAGAAATTCATCGCGCTCACAAGCAAAACGCCCGCAGCAGCGGACGCGGCGGTCGAAGAAGCGGGTGCGCAGCTGGCGGACAACGCGCCACGCGACCCCAAGCAAGAGCAGGCGGATCTGCAGCAGCAAATCAACGACCGCGGTGGGGATACGGCATCTTTGTTCGCCGAGAAGACCATGTATACCTTCCAGGAAACGGCCCAAAAAATCGTCGGAGATAGCGATGATGGCGAAAAGCCGCCCGCGGCGCAAGGCCCCATCGCCACGCTGATTCATGTCGCCCCCGCCCCAAGCCACGCGGAGAACGGCATGATGCCTGCCGCGCCGCTCCCCCAACCGGCCGCGATAGCGCAAGCGGCGGCGGCCGTGGAATCCTACCTCCGCGGCGACGACGTTGAAACCGACGATGACCTTGAAATCATCAGGCTAGATCACTGATCTCATCCCCCGCGCCGCTTTCACAAGCAAGCGGCGCCCGTGACCGCGTCAAGGAAAACATAAAAATGAGCTATGCAACAGATGCGCTTTTGCAGGCGCTTCACTACGACCCGACCAGGCAAACCTTTACGCTCTCCGCGGCCATCGCGCGATTGGGTGAGGCGCGCCATGCGTTGCGCGCGGCTTTGGGGCAGGAACCTGTCGAGGTGACCAACGCTGAGATCGTTCAGCCCCCACCCAAAGGGCCAAAAGGCGCGGAGGTGCTGGCGATGCAGGGCGTTGGCGACCTGTTTGGCCATCACAGCCGCGAAATCTACCTCGAACTCGTGCTCACAGGCGGTGAGGTGCAAAGCCTGTTGCTGCTCATTCCCTTGCCGGAAAAGGGGTGGAAACTGGCGACCGGCTTTCCCGCCGTGACAGAGGCGCCCATGATGCAAGGTGGGCTGAGCCTGCGCGATGGCGTCATTGTCGTCAGCTACGGGCTGAGCCGCATGGAGGGGAGCCGCACCGTTTATGAACTGGATCGCAGCAAGGGCGCCGATGACCAGGAGGCTGGCCCCGATGAACCGGTCCAACGCGAGGTTGCTCTGGCCGATTACGCGCTGCAAGACGGTCTGCAGATCGTCGCCGACGGCCTTGTCAATGGCAGCCAGGCGCTGCCGGCTCAGTGGTGGCATGACTTCGCGGATGCTACCGCTTTGCCCGATCAAGCCGCCGATCCGGCGCGCGTGGCCATCCGCGGCGATGTCGCCGACGGTTGGCTCGACCTGGAGTGTTGGTGGGACGCGGCCGCCGCACTGGAGGGGATAGGGGAAAGCAGCAGCCATCAGGCCGGTCTGGCGATACATTATGATCTGCAAAATCCGGACGAGGGCTTTCATTACTGGCTGCGAGAGATCAGCACCGCGGTCGAACCGGCGGCCGAACCGATCATCCTGGAAGCTCACGTCGTCGAAGGATTGACGACGCCCCGCTATGCCACCCGCCTGGGGCGCCTCATTCCGCTGGGCGAGAGCCTGGCGGCGCTGGGCAGCTTGATCGGCGCTGGCGTTGCGAGCCAGGTCGTTTCGGCGTTGGCGCTGGAACTGCCGGACACGCTTTCCCTGATCTCCTTCAGCTATGCACTGGGGCAGGGCATCCTCTTCACCGTTGGCGCCGGCGACCGCGCAAGCGCAGAAAAGCATCTGCTCCAGGTTGGCCCTTTCGAGCTGAGTGAAGTGGATTTTACCTTCGCCATTCCCCTGCCGCTGACCCCGGCGCTGCCAATCGTCGAATTGACCGGCTTCATGGCCGTTGCGGACGTGCATTTTCAGGTTCACGCGCGGACGTGGGATCTCATCGAAGGCGCCGTGGACGAGCCGGACGGGGTGCACCTCGGCCAGTTCATCGCGAATCTCCTGCCTGTTCCCCTGCCTTTTGGCCTGGATACCGTCACGCTGCGCCAGGCCCGGCTGCAGCGCCTGCTGCCGGGAGAGAAGGACGGCGAGGCAGCCAACAGGCTGCAGATCAATCTCGATGGCCAGGTTGATCTCCTGCCTGGGGCGATCGTCCTCGACGCGATCACGCTCGATATCCACAAGCCGGATCAAGGCAAGGCGCTGGGCAGCATCGGCGCGTTGTTGACGTTGGGGCCGGTGACGCTCTCCGTCAATGCCGAGCGCACGGCGGACGGTTGGCTGTTCGAAGGCATGGCCGATGCCCCGCCCGAAGGCCTCTCCCTGACAAAGCTCGTCGCTCACCTGGTGCATGCCTTTGGGGCGGCTGTGCCGGCCGAGATCCCAGACGTTTCCCTGGAGCGCATCTCGCTGAGCTACGACACGGCTGACCGGCGCCTCGAAATTCAAGCCATCACCGACTGGCAGATTGCCGATGATGTGCCCGTGCTGGGCGGCAGCGCCTCCAAAGCCCTGCTGCAGCTGATCGTGGCCCGCGACCCGCAGCAGGGCAAGACCCACGCCACCTTCTCCGTCAATTTGACGCTGGCGAAGGACGTCGTGGTCAATGGGGAGACCCGCTCCTACGAGCTGGAGACGCACGCGCTGTTGTCGGCCGACGCGCAATCATTCGGCTTTGATTTCGATGCGCCCGCAGGCGACCCGCTGACCTTATCCGACGTTGCGACGGGTCTCGGTCTGGACATCCCCACCGCGGGCGCGCAGGTACTCGACGCCGTCTTCCAGGTTGCCAGCCTCTCCATGAGCTATGCCCGTCCGGGCAATGCCTTCGATGTCGCCTGGTCGCGGCCGCTGGGCGAGGGCGTGCTCCTGGCGGAGTACAGTCAGTCCAGCGGCAGCCAGTCCGCGCCAGCAGGGGGCAGCCCCCAAGCCGGCGTAACCAACCGGGTGGTCGAAGTCTCCTGGCTGGGCGACGATGAGGACAGCACCCTGGGCATCCACGATGTCCTGAAACTGGCGGGGCAGGAGCATCTTGTTGACGATCTCAAAGGCCTGCTCGGCAGTGATTTTGGCGAAATCGTTGAAAAGATCGAAGAATTCCTGACCTTCAAGCAGCTGGGCTTTAGCTGGCAGGAGAACGATCAAGAGAGCGCCCTGCTCTTCACCGCCCTCTCCACGTATCGCGAGGCCAAGGCCTTTGTCGCCGTGCGCGGCGGCGAGAACGCGGGCCTGGTGGCTGGCATTGCCTTTGCGGGCAGCGACGACGAATTGACGCATGCGGATGCGCAGGATCTGACTTTTCTGCCTGCACCGGTCAGCGCGTTCCTGAAGGCCGTTGAGGAAGTGCTGGAGCATATCGAGCTCACGCACTTCCTGTTCTCGACGGTCAGCAGCAGCGCCTACCAGCCGCCGGCGTTTGCGGCCAGCGCCATGCAGCCCAGCTATGCCCGGCAGGATGGCGACGCGCCCAGCACGCCCTTCGGCGCGGGGACGATGACCGTGGGGCGGGGCGTTTCCGTGGGCGCACGGGTGAAGTTCGGCCCGCACGACATCGTGCGGCGCGTGATCGCTGTGGATGAGCTCGATGCCCAGGTGACCATCGGCGATGTGATCGCCCTGCAGGTGGCGATACCGGGCAGCCTCAAGCTGGACGCTGGGGCCGGCAACAGCCTGGCGCTCACTTCCCCGCTGCTGCGCATCAAGGACAACCTGGAGATCCCGGAGGCCGGGCCGGAATTCGACATTCAGGGCGGCCTGGATATCCACTTTTTCGGGCAACGCCTGCAGATGACCGGCTGGATAGCCCTAGCAGAGGAGGCGCTCACCGGTCATCTGCAAATGACCGAGCTGGCGCTGCCTGTGCCGCTCACGCCCATTTATCTGCTGCCTGGCGTGCAACTCGTGATCAACCACGACAAGCCTTTGTCGCTCGAACTGGGTCTCCAGTTCGAGCCGCCCGGTCTGGACCTGGGGCTGAGCGGTTCCTTTGCCATTTACAAGGATGACAAGGATCTGGTCTATGGCGATGCAGCCATTGTCCTGGAGGTCGAGGGGGAAATCGTCCAGCCCCTTTACGTCGAATTCGGCACAGAGGAGCTGAGCATCCCTGTCCTGCTGGAGGCCGTCACCGGGGTGCAATACCGGCTGCACCAGGCAGACGCCGTCGCCAAACTGGCGGCAGCAGGCGCTGAGGCCGCCGCAGCCGCCGCAGACGCGGTGGGCGACCTGGCCGGAGGTGAGGTGGGGAGCGATGTCAAGGCTGCGAGTGAAGTCGCAGAGCAGGCCGCCAAAGGCGCATCCACTGCCATCGAAGCCGCCGAAAGCGCCCTGGGGCATCTCGAAGCCATCCTTTCCAAAGTCGAGTTCAAAGCGGTGCGCGTGCACTGGGCCGATAGCATCGTCAATTTGCCAGATGGCGCCACGGCCATGCCCGGTATCGGTATTCGCGGCGGGCTGCATATCTTCGACTGGGATGCTTTTGCCGTGCTCGATATTTCGACGCAGGGCATCCCCGGCTTTTCAGGTCATTTGGAAGCCGAGAAGATCGAGATTGGCCGTATCTTGAAGATCTGGGGGGATGGACAGGGCATCCGCAAGGCGCCCACGACAGCCGAAGACTTCAACCAACAGGTGAAGAGCAAGGTGGCCGCGCTGGCCGCCGGTCAGCAGAAGCAGCCGACTGCTGCCCAGGACGCAGGGGACTGGTTCCTCGAACCGGGCGGTCCGGTGCTGCACCTGAGCACGCGCAGTTCGCCTTTCCTCCACGCCGACCTGCATGCGCAGCTTTTCGGCTTCCTGCAAACCGATATTCACGCCGACATCACCGACGAGGGCTTCGACTTCGACTTCAAGATCAGCGCCGGCAAAGAAGTAACGGCCGAATTAGAGTGCCACTGGTGGCACAAGGAAGGGAAGCTGGAGGCGCATGGCGATCTGGGCATGCATCTGCACGGCGACATCGGGCCGATCATTCCGCACGTGGCCGCGACACAGTTCCATCTCGATACCGATCTGGATGCGCATGTGTCCTTGATGGTTGACAGCGAGGAATTCAAACTGACCGTCAACGGCAGTTTCGCGTATCAGGGCGCTGCCTTGCACCTGCCGGAACTGGTGCTGGAGGAGCGGTTCAGCACCCTGGCAGAGCTGGCCAAGAAAGTGTGGGAGCATGTCGTCGCTGAAGCCGAGAACATCTTCGCGGAATACCTGGCTCCGATTGGGAAGTTCGTCGCAGAAGGCGCCAAAGAAGTGGCGCAGGTGGCGGTCGCGGCCGCCAAGGAGGTCGCAGAGGTGGCGTCTGCTGCTGCCGGTGAAGCCAAACAGATCGTGAGCGATGCGGCGGAGACGATGGACAAGGCAGCGGACGAAATCGGGCACGCTGCCGAAAATCTGGCCGGCGAGGCAGAGACGCTGGCAAGCCATGCCGCGCAAGCGGCGTTGGACGCGGCCGCGCCGCTGCTCGCTCAGGCGGAAGAGGTGGGCCAAAAGGCCCTGCAATTTGCCGCCGATGCGGCTGCCAACGTCGAAGCCATTGCCCAGGAGGTCGCCGCCCTCGTCAGCGAGGCCGCACAGTATGCCATTCATGTGGCCGAACAGGCCGCCCAGTGGGTGGCCGAGAAGTGGGACGAAGCCCGCCGCTGGGCGACTGCCCGCCTGGAACAAGCCGCAGTCCTGGTCAGCCAACTGGCGCAGGCGGCAGATGAAGCGGTGCGGGCCATCGAAGGCGAGATTGCCGAACTTGGCCGCCAGCTGGAAGAGCTGCTCAGCCGCGCCGTGCAAAGCGTGGAGGATACCTTGAGCAGCGGCTGGCACGCGACAACTTCCTGGATACCGAGTCCTTTTTGAATGTAGACGCTGCGCTTGTAAAAACTCGAGCAGTCTGGATTCACATAACAGCAGAGGCTATCATGAGCAATATCTCAGCTCTACGTTTACAGCATGAGCACCCAAGCGATCTGAGCGGCCAAATGCCCGACCTGACGCATGGCTTCACCATCGAAGCCTGGGTGCGGCCAGCGCCGATGGATGGGGCCGTCCGGCTCTACCCCCAGCCAGGATATGGCGGCGCGCCGGTGCGACTGAAGGAAGGCTTGTACAGGCGCATGGCCGCGGATCATCTGCCCCAGCTTGGTTCGGCCTGCCTGCCTGAGGATATGGAAGCTGTCTTCTTCAGCGAGCCAGATTTTCAGGGCGACGCGCTCGCCGTGCGCCAGGATCTGCCGCAGGCGCCGGACAGCCATCAGCAGATCGGCTCGGTCGTCGTGCTGGATCGCAGTCATCGCCGTCAGAATCACGTGGTTCTGTTCGCGCAGGCCGGCTACCAGGGCCAGGCCGAGGCGCTGGTCCTGCCGGATTTCTGGCAGCGACCAGATGCGAATGATGCAGAACAGCAAGCGGCGGATCAGAAGCCAGGCCTCGCGCAGGTCGGATCGGCCTGGGTTCCGCCAGGTGTGGCCCTGGAAGTGACTCAGCTGCGCACGAGCGCGGTTGCAGGTTCCAGTGCAATCACCATTGAGAACTGGACTTGCGCGTCCCCCGTTCGTACCGTATTCATCCAGTCTGCAGACGGTTCCGTGGAGGCGCGAGCTGTCCTGAACTCGACCAGCAGTCTGCCCGTGGAGTGGGGGTTCAACGTTCAAGCAGGGCAACCGGCGGCCATCCCGGAGAACAACATCCTCTTCTTGTTCGAGAAAGCGGGGTATGAAGGCAAAGAAACCATCATGGCGGGCAAGCATCTGGGCCAACCATCGCTGCCCACCCCCATCGGGTCGGCCATTTACGTCGCCGTTGCCGGCGCGGCCGGCGTCATCGGAATTGGCCCCAAATCGCACGATTCTGGCGAACCACCAATACGCTTCTTTGCGACCGGCGATCCCCTGCCGGCTGATGCGATCAACTGGCATTTCTGGGTGCCCCCTGACTTTTGCCTGGTTCCAGGCAGGGACGAAACGATTCCCGACAGGATTGGGAGCGGGCTGCAAACGTGTCCAGGCGGCGCCAGCTACATCGTCAAGCGCACGGCCGGAACGCAGCCCCCAAAGGAGATGAGCCGGCTTGCTGCCGGGATGCAACGTGTCGCCCGTCCGCCCGACCAGCCCAAAACGCGGGAAGGACAGGGCATCTATCGCCTGGCCGATGGGCGCTGGGCGACGTTCGCTGGCCCAGGCCAGCGCTGGTTGCAGGATGTCCCGGATATCGCCGTCGTCAATGTCCCCAAACAACGGGCGCTGTTCCTGTTCAGAAAGCCTATCGCACAGGTGGAAGCGATTTCTGACTACGAAGTCCTGACGGATGGCGTCTTCGATCTGCGCGGCCTGACCTGGAAGCCACAAGCGGCGATTTTTGTGGCCACACCGCATGGCGCCGACGGGGTGCTGTCGCTTTCGCACCACGGGCAGGTCATTCCCGTTGACAGGGCAGTGCGGAGCAGCGCCGATCGTTCGGTGTGGATCCCGCCGGGATTCGAGATGATCCGGGAACAACGGGAATGGGGGAGCGGATTCCACGAGCATATCGCTGTGGCCGGCCATCGTGTGGCCCACATGGTGCGCTCCACCTTGCAGGGCGATAGCGCCGATTTTCCGGCGGATGCCCGGCTGATCAAGACCCGTCGCGCCGGGCCGCTTGCCGGCGAAGAATTGGTGTACACCACGCGTCAGCAGCCCGATGTCGAAGTGCGGGCGGCTTATCAGTTTTGGGGTAGCACGAACGACGTCCCGGATTTTCGGACGGTCCACGTGCCAGAGGGCGGAGCGCTCTTCCTGTTTGAAGCGTATTTTGCAGGATCGTACCAGGGACGAATCGAAATAGTCACTGGCAGCCGTGGCGACCTCGGCGCCTTGTCCTGGACGCCCAAGTTGGCGGCCTTTGCGGCCGCGCCGGCAGGGCCAGATGGCATACTTGGTTACCAACCAGCGTTGCGCGTGTTCGCGCCGGGAACCAGCGACCTACCCGCCGATGTGAGCGTCTGGTTTCCTAAGGGCTACCGGGTATCAGACCCGATCGCCCCCGCCTATCTCAGGTATATCAGCGGACAGCCAGACGGAAGTCCGGTCGGGTTATCATTATCCGACGCGATTGTCGAGCGTTATGCCGGCATTCTCTCTTCGGGTGAGGGGTACGGTCTGACCATCGAGCGCACGCAGAGCGAACTGCGGGGCGCCGGCGACGAATTGCGCTTTGGCGGCGAATTGTTGCGACCGGATCGCTGGTATCACCTGGCTCAGACATGGGACAGCGAGACCGAAATCCTGCAATGGTACCTGAACGGTCGCCCGGTCAAGCAGGCGAAATTGTCGAAAGCCGTGTTGGGGAGTGTCGATTCGTGGGTGCTGGGCCGAAGTTTTCGGGGCGCCATCGCCCAGGTGCGGGTATGGAACAGCGCCCGCACCCTCGAACAGATCCGCGACGACCGCTATCCCACCACGACCCCGGCCGCGGCGCCGGCCCTGGATCTCTTTGCGCAGGGGTTCGATGCCTGGCAGGCGCCGTCTGATGCCGTCGTCGTCAGCGCCGATCTGCCTGCTGCCCCGGCCGACAGCGTGCTGGTCAAACGCATGCAGCAGCAGGTGGAGGCGGAAAACGCGGCCAATGTCCAGATCGCTCACCAACATGCCACCGCCCAACGGATCCTGGCCCACAAGCAGGCGCAGCGAAAATTGGCGCTGGCCCGCGAGCAGGCCCGCCGCGACATTCACATCCAGGGAATCAAGCAGCTGGGGTTTGTCCGCGCGCAGGGTTTGATCCTGACCGAAATGAAGGCAGGGCAGATCCCTACCGAGCCTCAGTATTTTGCGAATGCTCGGATCACGGATTTGGCGATGGATCCGATGGGTAGATACTTCATCAGCCTGGACGGCAGCAGTTGGTCCATCCACAATGTCATCAGATCGCCTTTCTCCCCCGCCTATCAACCTGTCACCCCCGAACTTGAGAATCCGCCGCAGGCGCTGGCGCTTGATCACTCTGGCAATCATTTCCAAGCCAGACAAGCGGGCAAAGTATTGTTGGGCATTTACTGGATAGAATCTAACGGAGTCATCTGGCGTACCTGGATTGACCCTGAAACGAACACACCTGGAGAACCCCAGGCGCTGTTCGGTTTTCCAACTCCTTTGGGGCGTTCCGGCTACTGGGATATGGCGCTCGATTCCGAACGGCAGATTCTGTATTGGACCAATGGTTGGGAACTGTACGCCAGCGATGTTTCCGTTCATTTTCCCTACGAATTTCACATACTGCTTCCCCACGTGGCCTCTCCCTTTCCTCTCGCCGTGGCCGTCACCCCGGACGGCGCGCTGCTCTGGTTGGATGCGGAAGATGAGGTCGTGCGGATGCGGCCCCCTGCTGGCGGCGGCGTGACCGACTTCCAGTATATGGACTTCCAGCGAACGGCAGAGAAGGAGACATTCATCCTGGGAACTCGGACGGATCCGGGCCAGCCAGCTCTGGAATGGCAGAAGGTAGGAACGAAAGACCTGACTCCCAGGTCGGTGCGCCTCATTCCCCGCGCGTCCTGGATCGTGATGGCTGATCTTGTTTGGGAGAGAACCGACCTCGATCAGCCTCCCGACATGATTCGTGTTTACACGATGGAAATGAAGTGGGGTGATCTTCAGTTTACGCTTTTATTCGTTCTCGAGCCAGATAGAGCATCTCCGGAAACTGCTCTCCCCGATTTTGGCTTTTGGAGGCCGGAAGATGACGAACGCTACGGTGTGATTGAACGAGTGCGTGAGTTCCAACCTGCGCCAGATCGCCGGATCAAAAGCGGACACAAGCACCAGGTGCTTTGGGTTTGTGAACAGAGGGAATTGGAGGTTCATGTTACGATCTATGTTGACCACGACGAAGTAGCATCACTCGTGTGGAGAGATATCCGCCCGCTTCCACAGGGGTGGGGGTACGTAGATCCAAGTCCAGAAGTCAGCTGCGGCTTCCCCGATCAAACGCTCCTCAATGGTCAGATCAACCGATTGCGGGCCTGGAGTAGTTTTACCCCTGCAGGGGCGTGGCCTGAAATCATGTCAGCAGAAGAGAGCGAAGCCAAAACACTGTGCCCCGCGGCCAGACCCGCGCGTGGCCTTGCTGTTTCCCGGCTGGCGGACAAAAATGGTTCGGGGAACGAAGCGGCCTTTGTCTACTGGGTTGCGGCTGAGCGGCGAACCGTAGAAGCGCCTGTTCTCGATACACCCGGCCGCTACATTGACCTGTACCACGATCCCCGGCATCCTCACTGGGGCCAACATGTGGCGATGGTGGCGGTTAGTGGATTCACCGGCGTACAGTGGACGGATGCCACAGATGGATCGCCCACCAAGATGCTTGCGTTTGGGGCGGCAAAGAACCCAGACCCGCCAACCGCGGACCTAGACGCGCAGCCGCCCGACGCGGACGACGTTCTGACCTTCGAGCCGATCCGCCTCGACCTGCGCCACGGTTTTACGGTTTCAGCAGATCTCGTTTGGCGGAGAGTCGAGTCCGATCCCCAAACGGCCATCTGCTTTTACGAGCTGGCGACGTTCGAGGACGAAGATCGAATCGCCTGCCTGATTGGCCCAGACTCGCCAGATGGTCAATCCGGGATTCCAATCCTGCACCTGCGCTGGGATGGACAGGTCGTGACAGGGGAATTTCAGATCGTATCGAACCGCCGGCTGCGCAGCAATGAACAGCAGCGTGTGACCTGGATGCTGGACAGGCATGGCGTTGTTTCCACCTTCATCGAGGGCGAAAAGGTGGTCGAAGCAAAGATATCCCTGCCCAAGGGGGTACGGGTTTTTG
>DAISHS010000021.1:0-24040 GCA_036822415.1 Chloroflexota bacterium | reverse complement strand
GCTTGCGCGGCGCTTATTTCATGGGCAAGGCCGCCACGCTGAATGGGCGCGTGGGCGATGTGATGATCCCCAACGTGGTGTATGACGAGCAATCGCGCAACACTTTCCTCTTCAAGAATATCTTCACGGCGGCCGATGTCGCGCCCTATCTGTTATTCGGCAGCGTCTTTGACAACCAGAAGGCTATTACCGTGCGCGGGACCTTTCTGCAGAACCGTGAGTTCCTGGGCATCTTCTACCGTGAGGGTTACACCGACATCGAAATGGAAACCGGCCCCTACCTGAGCGCGGTGTACGAAGATATTTATCCGCAGCGCTATCCGCAAGATGAACTCGTCAACCTGTTCATCAACGCGCCCTACGACATCGGCGTGCTGCACTACGCGTCAGACACCCCGTATAGCCGCCGTCATCAGCTGCTCTCCAAGAGTCTCTCTTACTTCGGCGTTGATTCTACGTATGCCACGACGATTGCCATCCTGCGCCGCATTTTCAAGCATGAGATCGAACGGATGGATGAGGAACAGGATTGATCGTGGACGATTCTACGGCGTCTGGCGCCGATCTCCAGGCCGCAAGTTCAGCGGCCGCGGCCACGGTCTACCGGGTGGCTGAAGTGGTTATCAACACCCCGGTCAGCCGCGCCGGCGGCTATGACGCGGCGAGTGACATCTTCAGCTACGAAATTCCGCCGCTCCTCCAGGGACAGATCGAGCCTGGACACCTGGTATGGGCGCCATTCGGCGGCCGGCGCTTGCAGGGCATTGTGGTTGGCCTGGCGACAGCCGCGCCGCCAGGTGTGACCCTGCGGCCGCTGGCTGAGCTGGCCGCGGCGGAGCCGGTGCTGTCGCCGGTTCACCTGGAGCTGGCGCGCTGGCTGAGTCAACGCTACCTGGCGCCCCTGCGCGACTGCCTCTTCGTGATGCTGCCGGCCGGCGTGGCGCAGCGCGTCGACATCGTGCTGGCCCGCCAGGGCGCCGGCCCCCTGCCCGATGACCTGAGCGCAGAACAGCGCGCGCTGCTGCTGCGCCTGCAGCGCAGCGATGCGGCCCAACGCGTGCTCAAGAAAGAAAATCCGGCCTGGGGGCAAAGCCGCGTGTTGCAGCCTTTGTTGCAGCGCGGCCTGCTCACGCGGCGCAATGCCGTCACCTCGCCCACGGTGCGGCCCCAGACGCAGACGTGGGTGCGCCTGCTGGCCGACGCCGCGACCATTGACCAGACGCTGCCAACGCTGGGGCGTCGCAGCAAGCAGGCCGACGCCCTCGCCATGCTGGCGCGCCAGTCGCCGCCCGTACTCACGGTGGACGCGCTGCAAAAGCTGGCCGGCTGCGGCGCGGGGCCGCTGCAGGCCCTGGCCGCACGTGGCTGGATCAACATCGCGCCCGGCCCAGAGATGGCCGCGCGGCTGGTGACATTGACGATCGCGCCGACCGCCGTCAATGCGCAGCTCATCACCCTGCACGGGAGCGAAAAATATCAACGCATCCTCGACGTGCTGCTGGCCGCCGGCGAGCCGCTGTGGATTGGCCGCGTGCAGGCTGAAGCGGACGTTGATGCCGTCACCGTGCGCGAGCTGGCCAGCAGCGGTCTGATTAGCCTCGACGCCGTGGAAGTGATGCGCGATCCGCTGGCTGGCCGCGCGTTTGCCCAGCAAACGCCGCCGCCGTTGACGGTCGAACAACAGAACGCCTGGGAGGCGATTGCCGCCACGCTGAGCACGGAACAGGCGCGCCCGCTGCTCACGGGCGGCAGCAGCCGCTTCTTCCTCTTGTTTGGAGTAACCGGCAGCGGCAAGACCGAAATCTACCTGCGCGCCATCGCCGCAGTGCTGGCGGCCGGCAAGCAAGCGCTAGTCTTGGTGCCAGAGATTGCCTTGACTCCGCAGACGATCAACCGGTTTGCCGTGCGTTTTCCCAACCAGATTGCGGTGTGGCACAGCGATCTATCGCCGGGGGAACGATTCGACACCTGGCGGCGCATGCGCCGGGGCGAGCTGCGCGTGGTGATCGGCCCCCGCTCGGCGCTCTTCGCGCCGCTGTCCAACGTCGGCGTCATCATCATGGATGAGGAACACGACAGCAGCTACAAAGAGCATGAGCGCCAGCCTCGTTATCAGGCCCGCGCCGTGGCCCTGCGCCTGGCGCAATTGACGGGCGCAACGGTCATTCTCGGCAGCGCGACGCCCTCGCTGGAAACGTACTACGCCGCCCAGCGCGGTCAACTGCAGCTGCTGGCGCTGCCCAATCGGGTGATGGGGCATCAAGCGGCGGCCCTGACGCCGGACGCCCAGCCGCTGACCATTGAACTGCCCGAAGTCACGGTGGTGGACCTGCGTCAGGAGCTGCGCGCGGGCAACCGCAACATTTTCAGCCGCGCCCTGCAGACTGCCTTGCGCCAGACGCTGGATGCCGGCGAGCAGGCGATTCTTTTCCTCAATCGCCGCGGCAACGCTACCGTGGTGATGTGCCGCGATTGCGGCTACGTGGAACAGTGCAGCCGCTGCCAGCTGCCCATGACCTATCACGGCCCTCTGGCCGAACAGGATCAGCCGCTCGAACGGTCAGGGTCGGACGCCCCGCCGCCGCAACCAAGCGCCATGACGCCTTTCTTGCTCTGCCACCAATGCAACCGCCGCCGGCCGGTCCCCACCACCTGCCCGGCCTGCGGTTCCGTGCGCATCCGCTACCTGGGCGCAGGCACGCAGCGCATCGAACAGGTGGTGCGTGACCTGTTTCCGCAGGCGCGCCCCTTGCGCTGGGATCGTGACACGACGCAGCGCAAAGGCGCCCATGCCGCCATCCTGGAACAGTTCAGCAATCACCAGGCCAATGTGCTCATCGGCACGCAGATGATCGCCAAAGGCCTCGACTTGCCGATGGTCACGCTGGTGGGGGTCATCAGCGCCGATGTGGGGTTATACCTGCCCGACCCACGCGCGGCCGAGCACACCTTCCAGGTCTTGATGCAAGTAGCCGGCCGCGCGGGCCGCAGTGACCGTGAAGGACGGGTCATCATCCAAACCTACACCCCTGACCATTACGCGGTGCAAGCGGCCAGCCAGCACGATTATGTCAGCTTCTTTCGCCGCGAGCTGGACTACCGGCGCCAGCTCGACTATCCGCCGTTGACGCGCCTGGTGCGCCTGGTGTACAGCCACAGCAATAATGAGCAGGCCGAGGCCGAAATGCAGCGGGTGGCGCGGCTGATTCAAGCCGAGATCAAGCGGCTGGGGCTGCACGACGTGGGCGTGATTGGGCCGGCGCCGTGCTTCTTTGCGCGCCTGCGCTATCGCTACCGCTGGCACATCCTGGTGCGCGGGCGCGGCAGTGATCCTGGCGCCATCGTGCGCCCGCTCTCGCTGCCGCCGGGCTGGCATGTGGATGTGGACCCGCTCAACCTGCTGTAATCCTGGCTAAGCTGCGCCCAGCTTGTCGAGGGCAAAGGCGTCATGGATACGGCGCACCGCGGTATCGGCGTCGCCAAGCATCACCACCAGCGAAATGTTGACCTCCGATGACCCCTGGGCAATCGCGACCACGTTGATATTGGCCTCGCCCAACGCGCCAAAGACACGCGCGGCAATGCCGGGCGTGCCGGCCATCTCGGACCCAACCACGGCCACGATAACGATGTCGTCGCGGCCGCTGATGCCATCCACCCAATGCTGCTGCATCTCGCGCCCCAGGTCATGCCGTAAGCTGGTCAGCACGCCGGGGGCGTCGCCGCGCGGCACGACGAAGGTGATGCTTTGTTCGGAGGATGACTGCGAAATCATCAGCACGTTGGCCCCGGTGCGCGCCACCGCGACGAAGGTGCGGGCGGCAATACCGGGCACGCCCATCATGCCCTTGCCCGCGACGTTGATCAGGGTCAGGTTCTTGATCGCGCTGATCGCCTTGACCGCGCCGATCTGGCGGCCAACCTCTGATAATTCCTTGACGATCCGTGTGCCGGGATGCTCTGGGTTGAAGGTGTTGAGCACGCGCAGCGGAATCTCACGCTCGATGGCGGGCAGAATGGTCTTGGGATGCAGCACTTTAGCGCCAAAATAGGAAAGCTCAGCCGCTTCGCTGTAGGAAAGCTCCGGCAAGGTGCGCGCCGTTGGCACGATGCGTGGATCGGCCGTGAGCACGCCATCCACATCGGTCCAGATTTGCACCTCGTCTGCGTCAAGCACAGCGCCGAAGATGGCGGCCGAATAATCGGAGCCGCCGCGGCCCAGGGTGGTTGGGATGCCCTCAGCCGTAGCGCCGATGAACCCGGTGATGACCGGCGTCACGCCGCCCTCGATCAGCGGACGCAAGCGCTCCTGGCTGTGGATGCGCGTTTCGGCCAGCAGGGGGCTGGCTGTGCCAAAATTGCCATCGGTGACGAGGATTTCGGTGGCATCCACGGCTTCGGCATGCACGCCCTGGGCGCGCAGCACCGCGGCCAGCAGGGGGGCGGCCAGACGTTCGCCCAGGCCAGAAACAACGTCCAACCCACGATTGGTCAGCTCGCCCAGCACGGCAATGCTGCGGCACAGGCGCTCGAAGCTGCGCAGGCGCTCATCGAACAGGCGGCCCAAGGCGGCCCGCTCCACCCCGTCGGCCACCAGCTGCCCTGCCACCATCTGGTGCTTGACCAGGAGCGACACGCGCGCCTCACGATAGGCCTCTTCCTGGCCGACGGCGGCGGCCTGCGCGGCGTCAATCAAGGTATTGGTTACGCCGCTCATCGCCGAGGTGACGACCACGACCTGGGGATCGCGCGCGCGGGCCTGCGCCACAATTTTTGCCGCCTGCGCGAAGGCCTCCGCGCTGCCGACCGAGGTCCCGCCAAATTTTAATACCAACATAATTTTCTTTTTCTTCTCCCCGCGTGAAAAACGTTGAACGTTGAATCTCGAAGTAGGGGCAGTGCCTTGCGCCTGCCCTGGGCGAGCGCGCGCCTGCCCTGGGCGACCGCAAGGGATCGCCCCTACCACGAAACTGGGCGACCGCAAGGGATCGCCCCTACCACGAAACTGGGCGACCGCAAGGGATCGCCCCTATCACGAAACATGATCTGAACATCTCAAGCCAGCCAGCTCGAAGACCGCGACGGTGGCAAGGAAGTTACTGGCCCAGGGGGCTGCCAGCGGATGCTGTCCGGCCAGGTAATGCGTGCGGATGATGCGGATGCCCTGGCTGGCGCAAAAATCCTTGAAGTCGCGAATGGTCAGGGCGCGGGCGCGCGGCGAGGCATACCAGGGTTGCGAATCGGTCGGCGCGGTGGGCACACGCCCGCTGAGCAGCAGATTGAGGCGACAGCGCCAGTGCCCCCAATTGGCGAAACTGACCAGCCCCCGCTCGCCCACACGCAGGATTTCACGCAGCGTGTGCGCCGGATCATCCACAAAAGGAATGGTTTGGCTCAAAACGACGAAATCGAACGCGCGGTCGGGATAATCGGGCAAACTGGCTTCCAAATTGCCCTGGCGCACGCTCAACCCGCGGCGCACGCAGGTCAATACCCCGCTTTCGGACAGCTCCAGGCCGCGGCCGATCACCTGGCGCTCTGCCTTGAGAAAGGCCAACAGATCGCCGTCGCCGCAGCCAATATCGAACACGCGACTGCCAGGCGTAATCAAATGGGCAATCGCGGCCAGATCGGCCCGTAGCGGCGGGACTCTCTGCGCGCGGTCGAGGTCCTGGGCCGGATTCTGGGCATAGCGCCCCGCGCGCAACGGATCAACAGACAAGAGCTTGCTAGTCATGGTGATGTTCCTGTTCAACGCGACGTAAAAAATCACTCAGCAGGTGGGTCATGGTGTCAACCTCGAGTAAAAAGGCATCGTGTCCCCACGTAGACTCGATGTCGCACGAAGTGACATCCGCGCCAACCTGCGTCAGCGCTTTGACGATTTCTTGCGACTGGTAAGAAGGGTAGAGCCAGTCGGATTTGAACGAAACGACCAAAAAATAGACATCCTTCGCGCCACTGAAAGCATCGGTCAGGGGGCGCCTGGCGCCGGCGCCGTTGACGGTCAAATCGAAATAGTCCATCGCCTTCGTCACGTACAGATAGGTATTGGCATCGAAGCGGCGGGTGAAGGCGTCGCCGTTGTGCGCTAGGTAACTCTCCACGGCAAACTCCGTGGCGAAGTCGTAGCCGTAATGCTCACGTGATTGCAGGCGCCGGCCAAATTTCTGCTGCATGGATTGATCGCTCAAATAGGTGATGTGGCCGATCATGCGCGCCAGGGCCAGGCCAGCGTCAGGCCGTGGGCCGTCGTAGTAATCGCCCTGCCGCCAGGCCGGGTCACGGTAAATGGCCTGACGCCCCACTTCGCTCAGGGCAATCGTCTGCGGCGAAAGGCGGGCTGTGGTTGCCAGGGGAATGCAGGCGCGCACGCGCTCTGGATAGCTGGCGGCCCATTGCAACGCCTGCATGCCGCCCATGGAACCGCCCGCCACCGCCAGCAGGCGTTCGATGCCGAGATGATCGAGCAGATGGCGCTGCGCCTCCACCATGTCTTTGATGGTGATCACCGGAAACTTCAAGCCAAAGGGGCGGCCGCTGGCCGGGTTGATGGAAGCCGGCCCGGTGGAACCCATGCAGCCGCCCAAGACATTGGAGCAAATCACGAAGAGGCGGTTGGTGTCGAAGGCCTTGCCAGGGCCAATGCAGTCATCCCACCAGCCGACGCGGCCATCGGCCGTGTCCAGGCGGCCGGCCGCGTGCGCGTCGCCGCTCAACGCATGCAGCACCAGCACGGCGTTGGAGCGCGCGGCGTTGAGCGCGCCATAGGTTTCATACGCCAGCGTGATCGGTCCCAGGCGAACGCCGCTCTCCAGCCGCAGTTCATGCGGCGGTTCAGCAAAGGTGAAGGTCTGCGTGTGGACGATGCCTGCCGTTCCGGTTGATTGGTCCATGGTCATACACTGCCTGCATGGTTAGCGGGCCGGTTGGGCAAACGCCTGGCGCTCGCCCAACCGGCCCGACTGCGCGGTCTAGGCCGCGGCCAGCGCCTGGTCGAGGTCCCACAGCAGATCCTCGATGTCTTCGATGCCCACGCTCAAGCGCACGAAGTCGGGGGTCACGCCAGCGGCGCGCTGCTCCGCATCGCTGAGCTGCTGGTGAGTCGTGGTGGCCGGATGAATGGCAAGCGACTTGGCGTCGCCCACGTTGGCCAGGTGCGAGAAGAGCTGCAGGCTGTTAATGAAACGCCGCCCGGCCTCGCGGCCGCCCTGGATGCCGAAGCCCAGGATGGCGCCAGGGCCTTTGGGCAAATAGCGCCTGGCCCGTTCGTAGGAGGGATGGCTGGGCAGGCCCGGATAATTCACCCAACTCACCTTCGGGTGCTTGCTCAAGTATTCGGCCACCGCCTGGGCATTAGCCACATGGCGTTCCAGGCGCAGGCTGAGGGTTTCCAGGCCCTGCACAAAAAGCCAGGCGTTGAACGGCGCCTGGCAGGCGCCCATGTCACGCAGCACCTGCAGCCGCGCCTTGAGGATGTAGGCGGCCGGGGCCAGGTTGTTGAAGACCAGGCCGTGATAGCTTGGATCAGGCTCGGTGAAGTTGCGGAAGCGGCCACTGGCGGCCCAGTCGAAACGGCCGCTGTCCACCAGGACGCCGCCAATGCTGGTGCCATGACCGCCGATGAATTTGGTCGTGGAATGAACGACAATGTCGGCGCCCCATTCGAAGGGGCGGCACAGGAACGGGGTGGCGAAGGTGCTGTCAATGACCAACGGCACGCCCGCCTCGTGCGCAATCGCGGACACTTCCTCGAAGGGGAAAACATCAATTTGCGGGTTGCCCAGGGTTTCGCCGTAGAAGAGCTTGGTATTGGGACGCAGCGCCCGGCGGAAGTTCTCCGGGTCAGTGGCATCCACGAAGGTGAACTCGATGCCCAGCTTGCGCAGGGTGTGCGCAAAGAGCGAATAGGTGCCGCCGTACAGCGTGCTGCTGCTGACGACATGATCGCCGGCTTCGCACACCGTCAGAATGGCGGCGGTCTCGGCGGCCTGGCCAGAGCTGAAAGCCAGCGCGCCCACGCCGCCCTCCAGATCGGCGATGCGCCGCTCGAAGACATCGGTGGTGGGGTTCATGATGCGGGTATAGATGTTGCCCATTTCTTCCAGGGCGAAAAGGCGCGCGGCGTGATCCACATCGCGAAACTGATACGACGAGGTTTGATAAATGGGCAGGGCGCGAGCGCCGGTGGTCGGGTCGGGCGCCAGCCCGGCGTGCAATTGGCGGGTGGTGAATCCCAGGGTGCGGCTGCTGCTATCGCTTGACATCGTTCTGATCTCCTGTGCTGGTTGATTGGCTTGACTCGAGCGGTCTTCCAGGCGGTTGCGCAGGCCGCCGTTCAGACCAGGTGCACTGATGCTTGGGCGAGCGCCGCTGCTCACAGGTACCCCGTCAGTTTGGGGTAAGAAAAACCCTCTCGGCATATGGTCAAGAGGGCAGGCGTCCTTGCACGGCTGCGTGACGAGAATAAAAAATCCCCCCTCGAAGTGAGGAGGGATGGCATCACGTCAGCCACTGCCTCTCATCTTCCAGATTACCTCTGCCGGATTTGGCACCATAACCTGGTTGGTGACGTGTGGGTCACGATACGCACCGTCCGTCATTGGCGATTCGTATCATGGCTTGTGTCCACCACCAGTAGTCTGGTTGCCGAGGCTTCATAGGGCCGGTCCCTCAGCCTCTCTGGATAAGAGCATCAGTACTATTCAATTGTTATGATGCTTATAACATAAATTCAAACACCTGTCAATTTTGGCCGCGTGGCCCAAGCCCGCGGCACGGTGAGCCTGGCAACCTCGCCCGGTTCACCTCCGGCCTGAAATGCGCCCGCCCGAGGCGGCACGTTTGTAAACCCATCGTTCTCTGTGGTACAATCGTGGGCATGACCCAACCTATTGCGACTACCACCACGCCAAAAACGGTGCTGCCCAGCCTGGAGCAGAAGCCGATTTATGTCAAACAAATGTTTGCCTCGATTGCCGGGCGCTACGATGTAATGAACCGGGTGATGACCGGCGGTCAGGATCAACGCTGGCGGCGGCTGATCGTCAAGCAATGCCACCTGCCCAGCGGCGGTCATCTGCTCGATGTAGCCACCGGCACGGGCGATATTGGGTTCGAGGCGCTGCGCCTGCGCCCGGATGTGCAGGTTACCGGCGTAGATTTTACGCACGAGATGATGGTTGTGGGCCAGCGCAAAGCCTACCGTGAAGGGCTGCTCGATGTGCATGGTTCACGCCTGCGCTTCGCCGACGCCGACACCCTGAGCCTGCCGTTTGCCGACGCCACCTTCGACGCGGTTTGTTCCGGCTTTCTGATGCGCAATGTCACCGACATCGCGCGCGCCTTCGCCGAGCAGCGCCGCGTGGTCAAACCAGGCGGGCGCGTGATCTGCCTGGAAATCACACGGCCGCAGGCGCCGATCTGGCGTGACCTGTTCGCCCTCTATTTTTTCCGCCTGGTGCCGCTCATCGGCCGCCTGCTCAGCGGCGAGTCGCAGGCGTACACCTACCTGCCTCATTCGACGCTGGCCTTTCCGCTGCCGTCGGCGCTGAAGGGCATCATGGAAGGGGTGGGGCTGAAGCGGGTGCGCTACACGGTGCTGATGCTGGGCACGGTGGCGCTGCACGTGGGCGAAGTGTAATAAGAAAGGGGGCAGGCTTGTGAAACGAATCATCGTCGGTTTGAGCGGCGCCAGCGGCCAGATCTACGGCATCCGCCTGCTGGAGATTCTGCAGGCCGCGCCTGACATCGAAACGCACCTAGTGATGAGTCCCTCTGCGCGCATGACCATTGCGCAAGAAACCGATTGGGACCCGAAGGAGGTCGAAGCGCTGGCGCACGTGGTCTATCGGCCCGGCGACATCGGCGCGGCCATCGCCAGCGGTTCCTTCGTCACGGCCGGCATGATCATTGCCCCATGCAGCATCAAGACCCTTTCGGCCATCGCTCATTCTTACGATGCCGACCTGCTCACGCGCGCGGCCGATGTGCAGCTCAAAGAAGGCCGACCGGTGATTCTGGTCGTGCGCGAGACGCCGCTGCACGTAGGCCATCTGCGGCTGCTGACGCAGGCGGCCGAGATCGGCTGTGTCATCTTCCCACCCGTGCCGGCTTTCTACGGCCGACCGCAGACGGTGGATGACCTGGTCAATGGCACGGTGGGCCGCATCCTGGCCCGCATCGGACTGGAAAATGAACTCTACTACCAATGGCGTGGGATGCGCGAGGCGGCGAAACGTGATCCGCGCACGCCAACCGCGCCATCTGGCGAATGAAGCCCCCGCACAAAGAGGAGACTCATGACGACATCCTTCGAAAAACAGGTTGACGCTTTCCTGCACGCGCACACCACCCTGACCCTGGCGACGTGGACGTTGGAAGGGCCGCAAGCCGCGCCGTTGTTTTTTGCCCACGCCTGGGTGACCGCGGACGATGGCGACACCGCCCTCTGCCTCTATTTCATCTCCAATCCCACCTCGAATCACTGCCTGGCGTTCGACAGCCAGCCCAGCGTGGCCGTCGCCATTTACCAGGACGGGCAAGAATGGCGTCAGATTCGCGGCCTGCAATTGGAAGGGTCGGCGCGGCTGGCCCGGCCAGGCGCCGAAGAAGCGCAGGCGATGGCGGCGTACCTGGCCAAATACCCGTTCGTGGCCACGGCGCAAGGCGGCGTGTCTCAAGGGGCCGTGGAACTGGCCGGCCCGCTGGCCAAAAGCCGTTTCTACGTCATCGAAGCCGACTGGATACGCCTGATTGACAACACGCTCGGTTTTGGGCATCGCGAGGAACGGGTTTATTAGCGGCCGGCGGGCGTTGCCTGGGCCGCACAAGGCCGCGGTAAAGGATAAGTCAACATGGAATCTATGACAGCAGCCGCTCCCTACACGCGAGCAGCCGACCGTGGTGTGCCCTCGCTGGTATGGCGCTTTGGGCAAGATCGGCGCCTGGAGATGATCAACCACTGGGCGGGGTTGGAGGGCGCGCAGGTGCTGGTGGATGGCTGTGGCATCGGCGCTTATGTAAAAAAGATGCAGGCCGTGGCCGCCCAGGTGATCGGCCTGGACATCGAGTGGGAGCGTGTCCATGAAGGCAGCCGCACCACGTCCAATCTGCACGTCGGCGCCTGTGAGTTCCTACCCTACCGCGACCGTTCCTTCGATGTCGTCCTCTCGCACGAGGTGTTGGAGCATGTGCAGGACGACCGCCTGGCCGCGGCTGAGATCGTGCGCGTTCTCAAGCCCGGCGGCCGTGCGGTCATCTTTGCGCCCAATCGCCTTTACCCGTTCGAGACCCACGGCCACTACTGGCGGGGGCGCTACCATTTTGGCAACACCCCGCTCATCAACTACTTACCTGATTTTTTGCGCAATCGCCTGGCGCCGCACGTGCGCGCCTACAGCGCGGGCGCGCTGCGTGGTCTGTTCGACGGCCTGCCGGTGCGCGTCGTTTTTCACAGCCAGGTTTACCCTGGCTATGACAAGCTCAGCGTGCGCCGTCCAGGGCTGGGGCGCGTCCTGCGCCGCGCCACCTATGCCCTGGAACAATCGCCGCTGCGTCTCTTTGGACTCTCGCACCTGCTCGTCATCGAGCGCGGCTGAGAGGTTAGAATTCGCCCTTCACCGGCTGGGCGAGCGTTTGACTCGGCCCTGGCTGCGCCAGCAGGCGCACGATGGGGCGCAGGTTCAGCCACCACTGCTCTTTGGGCCGCTGGAAAGGATCGTCGGCCATGCGCGGGAGGTCAATCAGATCGTGGAAATGAACCTTGCCCGCCTCCAGGCCGATGAAGGCCGCGCCTGGCTCAGCGTTTTGCGCTTCCGCGATCAGCCATTCGACGCAGCGCGCAGCCAGGCGCGTGGCCTGGATGCGGTCGAACGGCGACGGGCTGCCGCCCTGCTGCATGTGGCCCAGGATAGCCTGGCGCACATCGTAGAGACCCTTCCCTTCGGCCTCCAACAGCGCGCACGTCACCGACGTGGTGTAGACCGGATGCGCCATTTCGTTGCGAATGAGCAAGCCCAAGCGTTTGCCGTGCTCGAACCCGTTGCGCAGATTGACCAGGTCCTTCTCCAGATCGTTCAAGGTGACGCCTTCCTCGTGCAGATAGACCCGCTCCGCGCCGGTCGCCAGGCCGCTCAGCAGCGCCAGGTAGCCGCAGTAGCGCCCCATCACCTCCACCACGAAGCAGCGCCGGTAGGCCACGGCGGTTTGCTTGATCTTGTCCACCGCTTCGATGATGCTGTTCAGCGCCGTGTCCGCGCCGATGCTCAATTCGGAGCCAGGCAGGTCGTTGTCAATACTGGCCGGCATGCAGATGATCGGGATGTTGAACGAAGGATAGTTCTTGCGCTCGCTCACCAGCTTGTACGCCGATTGATAGCCTGACCAGCCGCCGACCATCAGCAGGCCGTCAATCTTCTGCTCCTCGATCGTGCGCGCAATCGCATAAAGATCACGGCCCGAAGGCACTTTGCGATTGGTGCCCAGCTCGGCGCCGCCCAGCCCGACCCAGCCGTTGGCGCTCATCCAGTTCATCTCACGCAGCTTGCCCGCAATCAGCCCGTCGAAGCCTTGCTCCACGCCCAGCATGATGTGCCCTTTGTCCAGGCCCAGGCGCAAAGCCGCGCGGATGGCGGTGTTCATACCGGGCGCGGGGCCGCCGCCGTGCATCATGGCCAGGCGCAGACGGCGCTGACCAGGCTGCGGCGGGTGCGGCAGGGCGCGCACCAGGGTGCGCAGGATGTTGAAGGAATCCTTGAAGCTGTTGCCGCGCAGCTCCATGGCCCGATTGAAATCCTTATCCTTGATCGCTTCGGCCACGGCCCGCGTCTGCTTGACACAGTGCATGAGCGGCGCCTTGTTGATGCGATTGCCGCGGATGCCAATCACCTGCGGCTCGCTCTCCGCCGTCATCCCCAGCACTTCATCCACAACCGCCACGCCGGTCAGCGTCGCCAGGTTACGATCAAAGGCGGTGGGCGCGCCGCCGCGCTGCACATGCCCCAGGATGGTGACGCGGGTGTCTTCGGCCAGGCGCTGCTCCAGGACCTGCTTCACGTAGTCCGCCGTGATCGGCTTACCGTTGCGATCCTGAGCGCCTTCAGCCACGATGACGATGCTGTCGCGGCGGCCGGCCGCGCGGCCTTCCTTCATCAGCTCGCACATGACATCTTCCCAGTTATCCACGTCTGGCGGGCTTTCTGGGATCAGCACAAAATCGGCGCCGCCCGCAATCGTGCCCATAAGCGCCAGGTAGCCGCAGTGGCGCCCCATCACCTCGATCACGAAGGTGCGTTGGTGACTGGCCGCCGTGCTGGAAATGGCATCCACCGCATCGGTAATGCGCCGCAGGGCCGAGTCTGTGCCGATGGTCATATCGGTGCCGTACATGTCATTGTCAATCGAACCAACCAGGCCGGCAATGGCCAGATGCTTGAAGCGCTCGGCCTTCTCTGCGCTGATCTCGTCCGCCTTGACCAGCTCGGCCAGCAGGTCAGGCCATTCCTGGCGGAATTCATTGGCGCCGCTCAGGCTGCCATCCCCACCGATGACCACCAGCGCATCGATGCCAAAGCGTACGAGATTACGGGCCGCCTGGCGGCGCCCCTCACGCTGGCGAAAAGCGGGGCAGCGCGCGGTGCCAATGATCGTGCCGCCCTTGTGTAGAATACCGCCCACCGAATCCCAGCTGAGCGGCCGGATGCGGTCGCCGCCATCCACCATGCCCTGGTAGCCCTCGTAGATGGCGTAGACCTCCGCGCCCCGTTCCAGTGCGGCGCGGGTCACGGCGCGCACAGCCGCGTTCATGCCCTGTGCGTCGCCGCCGCTGGTCAAGACTCCAATACGTCGCGGAATAGTTGACATACGATTATTTCTCCCTCACCCTGGGCGTCAGGCGCTTGCGCGCACCCTGGCAAGCGGTCGCGGCCACTGCGCAGCAGACGCCCGGCTGCATAAAAACAAACTTTATCTTCTCTAAGTATACCACACGCGCCAGGCAAACTGGGCTTTGCCTGGCGCGATTTATCGTTCGGGTGCACCCCGGCGACGGCCGCGCAAGCCTCGGCTTGCCTGCCCGCGTCAGCGCAGCACGTGCTCGGCATAGATCAAGCGCCGCGTGCCGGTTTCGCCGCGCAGGATCAGGGAATGGGTTTCGGCGCGTTTGCCCTGGTAGCGCACGCCAGACAGGAGCGGCCCATCGGTGATGCCGGTTGCGGCAAAGAAAATGTTGTCGGAGGCGATCATCTCACGGGCGCTGAGGATGCGCCGCGTGCTGAGGCCCGCGGCTTCCACCGTTGCGCGCTCAGCCTCCGTCTGCGGCGCCAGGCGCCCCAACATGCCCCCGCCCAGGGCGCGCACCGCGCACGCCGCCATGATGCCCTCTGTGACGCCGCCCACCCCCATCAGGATGTCCGCGCGACCATTGGGCGTGAGCACCAGCAGCGCGCCGGCGACATCACCGGCCGCGCGCAGCGTGACCCGCGCGCCCGCGCGCCGGATCTCATCCACCAGATCGGCATGGCGCGGGCGGTCGAGCACAAAAACCACCAGGTCATGAACATCTTTCTTCTTGAGCCGCGCCACCAGCGCCAGCGTCCAGGCCGCGGGCGCGTCCATACATTCAGGCACCAGCGCCGAGGCGACCTCGGCGCCAACGATGATCTTGTCCATGTAGATCGCCTGCTGCGGCGCCCACATGCTGCCCACCGGAGCCACCGCGCAGACCGAAATGGCGCCCGAACGCCCCGATTCCAGCAGGCTGCGGCCCTCGATGGGATCGGTAACCACATCGAGCAGCGGCCCGTTGCCGGTGCCAATACGCGCGCCCGTGTCGAACGGCGAATGGACGCCTAACTTCAGTTCTTCGCCGGTCACGATATAGCCGTCCATGTCCAACGAATTGAGGACCTGGTACATGGCTTCGCTCGCCAGCTGATCTGCCTGGTCGGTGTGATTCAAACCAACATAGCGCCCGGCCGCCAGGGCCGCGGCTTCCGTCGCCCGCACCAAATCGAGACCCAGGTTGCGTGACGTGGCGACTTTGATCCCCGATGGTGTATTTGCCATGTGTCTATCCTTGCGGCTGAACGCTTCAATCAATCTTCGAGCGTATTACGAACGCCAGATATGCGCGCTCAGGAATCAACAGCCTCGAGCAAACCCGCTTCTTCCCAGGCTTGCATGCCGCCGTGCAGCACGGCGCAGTTGTTATAACCCTGGTTGTGCAGCGCATAGGTCGCGCGCGAACTGCGCCGCCCTGAGCGGCAGGCCAGGACGATCATACGGTCATGCGGCAGGGTCAACGGCTGCGTCAACAGATCCACCAGGGGGATGTTCTGCGCCTGCGCAATGTGTCCCCGCTTGAACTCACGCGGCTGGCGCACATCAACAACCACGGGGGGAGCCTGGCTGCGCAGGCGCTCCCACAAGGTGCGTGGTTCAATCTCAGTCAAGAGGCCGGCGGGAATGTCGGTGTGCAGAATAATAGGCACACCATACTCAGGCCGCGGCAAATTCTGACATTCGCGAAAGACGCGCACATCGCTTTCGTAAATGCAAATAGCGGGATCGAGCACATGATAGAAGAGGTACTCAACGGCGTTGTCTTCACCGAGAAAATGATCGGCGCCCACCGCCTGGAAAAAAGCGGTGGATTTCATCAACGCCAGCACCGACTCGCGCACGCGGGTGAAATAAACATCGCCTCCGCCTTCACGATAGAGACGCATGATGCTTTCTAAGGCGTGAATGCCGCTGATGTCGCAGTGATCCACACTCTGCATGCGCAGCAAGAGGTAACGCTGGGTCGGGTGCTGCGCCCGCAAGGCCCGCACCGATTCCTCCACATGGCTGGCCGCGCCAAAGTAGAGATCGCCCAGGATGTCCACCACAGACAGCTGCGGGCAGACTGGTTTGTCAGGCTGAAAAATCCAGTGGCGGAAGTGCTCGTCGGGCACCACCGAGCGCACCTGGGGCATACTGGTCTTGAGGAGATAGTAAGCCAGCGACATCAAGATGCCCGATAGGACGGCAAATTGCAGGGGCAGCAGCAGCGTGGCCAGCAGCGTCACGATCATGATGAGGGTGTCGCCGCGCGCCCCGCGCCAGATGCGCTGCATCTCCTTGCGATCAATCATGCCGTAAGCGCCTACGATCAAAACGCCGGCCAGGGCCGCGCGCGGGACGAAGGCCACCAGCGGACCAAGCAGCAGCGTGGCGATCAAGACAAAAAGGCTGGCGAAGACATTGGACATAGGGGAGCGCGCCTTGGACTCCAGGTTCAAGGCCGAGCGGTTGAAGGAACCGGAGGCGGGATAGCCGGAGAAAAGCCCGGCCGCGATGTTGGCCATGCCCTGACCGACGAACTCCTGATTGCTGTTGAGCCGTTCACCGCTCTGGCTGGCAATGGAGCGCGCGATCGAGGTCGCTTCAACCAGGCCAATGGCCGCCACGGCCAAGGCGCCGGTGGAAAGGTGCCCGATCAGCTCCAGGTCGAGCAGCGGCAGGTGCGCCAGCGGCGGGAAACCGCCGGGAAGCTGGCCGATGATCTTGACCCCGGCCGCCGCCAGGTTGAACAGCGCGACGACCAGGCCGGCCAGCAGAAGGGCAATCAGCGGGCCGGGCAGCCGCCGATCCAGCCGCTTGAGGGCCAGGATCAAGCCGGCCGCGCCCAGGCCCAACGCCAGGCTCAACGGATGGGTCTGCGACGCGGTTTGCGCCAGCTTGAGCACGTTATCGAGCAGACCTGAGGGGCTGAAATCGAGGCGCAGCAGGTGGCGCACCTCGCCGACAGCGACCAGCACGCCCGCGCCCGCGGTAAAGCCCACGATGACAGAGTCCGAAACGAAGTTGACCAGGATACCAAGCCGGGCCAGGCCCATGGCGATGCGCAAGAGGCCGGCCATGACGGCGAGCACGCCGGCCGCGGCCATGAAGGGCGGCGTGCCCGGGGCCGCCAGGGGAGCAAGGATCGAAAGCACCAGCACCGAGGCCGAATTGGTTGGCCCGCTGTTGAGGTGGCTGGATGACCCCCAGAGCGCGCCCACGATGCCGGCCATCACCGCGGTGTAGATTCCCATCTGCGGCGGCAGTCCGGCGAGGAGTGAAAAGACGATGGCCTGCGGCAGCAGCACGACCGCCACGGTCAGCCCGGCCAGCATGTCCGGCTGCAAGTTCGCACGCTGGTAGGCGCGCAGGAGATAGACCGGACGCAGGAAGAGCGATGACATGGCGTGCATTGGACGCATGGGTGTGCTTTCTACACGTTCCTAACTTTCTCCCACCCGCGCCAGGCGTTGGACGCCGAAGCTGAGAATGGGAAAACCGACGGCAAAGGTCAGGACGAGAACGCCGGCCGGGCCGATCAGCCAGGCCGCCGCCGTCCAGGCCGGCAGCCAGGTGGCCGCCAGCGCGGGCAAGGCCAGAAACGCCAGCCCCAACAGCGCGTAGAGAGACTGTACGATGAAGGCGATGAGTCCGCCCCAGCCTGAGCTCATGCGCCGCGGGTCGTCCCAGTCGAGTCGCGCCCAGGGCACGCTCAGCCCGATACAAATAGCAATGACGCCTGCGCCCAGGATCAGCGTGCCCAGCGTGGTATAGAGGAAGGCGACGATACCGAACTGGCGCCAGATGGCAACGCCCAGCATCAAGAGCAGGTGCAGCAGGGCCAGGGGAATGTACGCGCTCAAGAATTTGGCGCGCAGGATTTCCCAGTTCCCCAGGGGGGCCGCTTTGAGCAGCCACCACGACCTGCCTTCCATGCTGATGCTGGTCAGCGCAATGCGCGTGAAGACCAGCCCTGCGATGAAGAGCACGCTGCCAGCCAGGCCGACCTCAAGCAGGGTCAGCGGGTAATCGCCTTCGAAACGGCCGATGAGCTGGGTCAGGTTGGCGCGCCCACGCGCGCCGCCGTTGATCACGATGTTGAGATAGATGAACGGCACCAGCAGCAAAGGCGAAAGCATCTGCGCGAAGTTGCGCAGATCGCGCGGAATGACGCGCCAATCCTTGAGCGCAATGGTCAGCAGCCCGGGCGCGCTGACCAGCGCGCCGCCCCGCCGCGCGCGTTCGCGATCGCGCCCGCTGCGGCGAGAAGTTCCCGCGCTCTGCATACGCGCCCAACCGCTGGTGTAGAGGCGATCGGCCAAAATCACGCAGAGGGCAAAAAAGCCAAAGGTGATGAGCAAAAAGAGAGTCAGGTCAAGCAGGCTGGCGCCAAGGCGTCCATAGCCTGCGGCCATCAAACCACGGCCGGCGAGCAGGGTGGGCAGCGGCAAACGCGTGAAGCGCTCGACGGCTGCCAGCAGCGCCTGCGGGTTCGATTCGAACTGGGAAAAACGCTCGGCCCACAGGCGCGAAGTTTGGCCGAGCAGGCTGCAGCTCAGGCCAAAAATGGCCGCGACGAAGCCCAGGACTTCCCGCACGCGGTGGGCCGGCGCAAAGCGGGCCACGAGCATCACCGCCAGCGCGCCGATGCCCGCAGTCAGCAGGGGCGCGCCCAGCAGCGTCAGCAGTGTAAATAAGAAATACCAGATTTGATAACCCAAACGCCAGCCGTAGGCGAAAAGGCCCGGCACGGCCGCGATGAGCAAAATGGCGTAGTACCAGGTGATGCCATCGAGCAGCTTCGAGACAAAGACGGCGCGCCGATTGACCGGCGCCGCCATCAGCAGTTCCAGGTCGTTGCTGAAAAAGAGGCTGCCCAGGGCAATGCTGAACGCGCTAAAGAGTAAAATGACAGCCGCCGCCGTCAAGATCAGCCCTGGGATGAGCGGCTCCAGCCCTGCGCCCAGAAAACGGCGCACAACCGCCGCGCTCCCCCAGCCAATCAAGCCGGAGAACCCGCCCACGGTCGCGGTGAGCCAGAGGACGCCGATCAGGTAGAAGAATTTGCGCCAACGCGTGCGTTTACGCCAGTTGTTCCAGTTCAACTGCCAGCGCAGGCGCAGCAAAAGGATGGTGTCAGCAATCATCTTTTTCTTTTTCTATCACGATCCTTGCAAACGTTATGAAAGCACGTCGGCCAGCTCGGCGTAGTCCGGGCCGCCGGTCAGGCTGAGGAAGATGTCCTCGAGTGAGCCGCTGGCGCCCCCGGCGCGCAGCTCCTCGATGGCGCCGACAGAAATAATTTCGCCTTTGTTGATGATAGCCACGCGGTCGCACATTCGTTCGGCGATTTCCAGGATGTGGGTCGAGAAGAAAACGGTGCTGCCGCGGTCGGCGATTTGCCGCAGCAGGGCCTTGATCAGCCGGGCCGACTTGGGATCGAGGCCAACGGTCGGCTCGTCCAGGAACAGCACCTGGGGATTGTGGACGAGCGCGCCAGCCAGGACCATCTTCTGCTGCATACCGTGGCTGTAGCCTTCGAGCAGATCGCCGGCGGCCTCTTCCAGATCGAACAGCTTGAGCAGCTCGGCCGCGCGCTGCTCCAGCTGCGCGGCCGGCACACGGTAGAGCCGCCCCATGAAGCGTAAGAATTCCCAGGCGTTGAGCTTGCCATACAGATTGGGCGTGTCAGGCACGTAGCCGATGCACGATTTGGCCTGAATGGGCTGGGCCTGAATGTTGTAACCGCAGATGCGCGCCGTGCCGCTGGTGGGGGTCAGGAGGCCGGTCAGCATCTTGATGGTGGTGGTTTTGCCGGCGCCGTTTGGCCCCAGAAAGCCCATGATCTCGCCCCCACGCACCTGCAGATTGACGCCTTTGACCGCTTCCAGCGGGCCGTAGGTTTTGCGCAGACCGATTGCCTCGATGGCAACACCTGCCCCGGGGTGCGGCTGCGCCAGCGTGTCGTTCGTAAGCGTTGTGTTTGTCAATACCATCGCCGATCAACTCCAAGCGCTTGTCTCAAAAATTGCCGGTCATTGCGGTCGTCATGCGGTCGGCGCCTAACGCAGCCGCGCGTACGTGGTGCTGAGCGCCAGACCGATGAAAACCAGCGTGACCAGGCTGAAGAGGGGAAAGAAACCGGTAAGGAAAAAGGCCGTTACACTGCCCACGAGGACGCCGAGCAGGACGCCGCCAAAGGCAACGGCCCACAAATAGCGGCCACGGCGGCGGTTGATGGCGCGGCGAATCAGCTCGGCCAGGATGCCGCCGGCGGCCGAGCCGAGCAAAACGGCAATCCACAGGCCAAAGAAACCCATGCGCCCCAGGAACAGTCCGGCCAGGGGTGAAGCAATGGCGCATACGATAAAGCCGACGCCAAACGCAATCGGATAGTCGAGCGATTCCGCGTTGAAGTAGACCGCCTGCTGCCCGGCGATACATTCCTTGCAGCGGTAGCCGACATCGGTCAGCCGCACACAACGCACGCACATGGGGCGATTGCACTTGTTGCAGCGCAGCATGGTCTCCACGTTGGGATGGTTCGTGCAGAAGATGTGCTCTTCCTCGTCGGCTGCGGCAGGCGCCTGCACGCTGCGCGGGGCGGCCGCCGCGGCCGCGTCCGCCAGGCGCTGATTCGCCATTTCGATCAGACGGCCCAGGGCCGCATCGGGCGGCGGTGTTTCTCCGGCGGCGTCGCGCTTGACAGGGATTTGGCTGCGCCGGCGCAAGAGGTCGAGGCCGGCGAGGGCTTCGGGATTGGCCGGGTCAGCGCGCAGGGCCTGCGTGAAGCAGGCGCGTTTGTCCTCTGGATTGCTGACCAGGCCGGCCAGGCCCAACCAGGCCTCGAGGCTGTTCGGCGTCTCGGCAATGGCCTCTTCGTACAAACGGCGCGCCTGCTCTCCTTCTCCTACCCGCATCGCGGCCGAAGCGCGCGCCAATTTTTCGGCAACTGTTTCCATCTTTAATAGACCTTTTCTAATACACCTTTTTCTATAGTACGTCAGATAAGGATCCGTAGGGGCAGTGCCTTGCGCCTGCCCTGGGCGACCGCAAGGGTCGCCCCTACCACGAAACATTATCTGAACATCTATAGTACACCTTCTCTAAGACCGTTTACCCTAAGACACCTTTTCTAAGACCCTTTATCTAATTTTGCTATAGACAGTCAGATAAACATCTGTCCTCTGCGCCTGGCCCGTGGCGTCACGTTTACACGTTCCACTTCAACCGATCGAGCAGCGTCTTGTAAAAATAGCTGCGCGCGCGCAGGCGGATGAAGCGCGCGACATTGGGGCTGGAAGTGACCATGACAATATCACCCGTGCGCAGGTCAATCTCGAATTGCCCATCCACCGTCAGGATGGCCTGATGGTCGGTGAAGACCTGCAGGCTGACGGTGACGCCCTGCGCCAGCACAAGGGGGCGGTCGAAGCTGAGATGGGGCGCGATGGGCACGAGCACGATGTTTTTCAGCTCTGGCGGCAAAATGGGGCCGCCGGCCGCCAGCGCGTAGCCCGTGCAGCCGGTGGCGGTTGCCACAATCACGCCGTCCGCGGCGAAGGTGGTTACATAGCCTTCATCGAGAGAGGTGGCAATGCGCACGATGCGCGCCAGGCTGCCGCGACTGACCACCACGTCATTCAGCGCCTCGTAATGATGATCGTGCGGATTGTCGTTGGCCTCATGCTTGACCGAGACATCGAGCATCATGCGCTCTTCAACCCAGTAGTTGCCGGCCAGCAATTGCTCCACCGGTTCTTGCCACTGGTCGGGCTGAATTTCGGCCAGGAAACCGAGACGCCCCAGCTTGACCCCAATCATCGGGACGTCGAAGCGGGCGCCTAAGCGCGCCGCGCGCAGCATCGTGCCGTCGCCGCCAAGCGTGACCAGAAGATCGAGTTCCTGCACATGGGCGCTGATTTCTTGTTCTTCCCAGGCGGAAAAGAGCGACGGTTGGCACCCACGGCGCTGCAACACGCCGGCAATTTGTTCTGCCAGCGGCAGAGCGTCCGGTTTCTTGGGGTGGTGCAGGATGCCGATGCGTTGGAAGGATGGATTCATGGTTGTGTGGTTTGGCATAACGGGTATTGTATCAGACCCATGATAGCGGGTCAAACAGAAATGCGGCATGACAAATTCTGAAGCGCGCATCAGGCGGCCCAGGGTTGGTCATCATGCCGCGTTCCGCAAGACGGGACGCTCGATATTCAGGCTTGATGAAATGCTTCTGCCACACGCCGCCAATGCGCATCCTGCTGGCCCGGGACGAAAGGTACGTAGTAGTTGATGCGGTCGAGCAGTCCGGCGTAGCGCTGCTGAATCCGCGCGGCCAGCTCGTCCGGCGCGCCGCTGACGGCGAAAACCTCCAGCATGTCATCCGTAATCAGGGCGGCCATTTCTTGCCACTGCTGGCGCGCGGCCAGCATGCCCAACTTCTCCGCCGTGTCCAGCCAGCCGTGAACTTCCATCACGCTGTGGTAACTGGGCGTGGATGCGTAGAAGGCAATCTGCGAGCGCACCGCCAGGCGTGACGCCGCGATCGCCTCGGCGTCAGCGCCGGTAATGACGAAGATCGAGCTTGAGAGGCTGATGTCGTTACGTTGACGGCCGCTGCGCGCCAGGCCGATGCCGATGTTGGGCAACGTAACCTCTTGCAGGTATTTGACGGTGTGGAACGGGTGAACATGAAAGCCCTCGCACAGCTCACCGGCCAGCTGACACAGCCCTTTGTTCACACCGGCAATGTAGATCGGAATCTGGGGGTGGTCAATGGGGCCAGGGTTGAAGAAGGGAGACATCAATGTCAGCTTGTAGTACTCGCCGCGAAAGTTGAGGCGTGCGCCGGTCTGCCAGCAGTTCCACAGCGCGCGCATGCCCAAAATCATCTCGCGCAGCCGCGCCGTCGGTGAATCCCAGGTCATGCCAAAGCGGCGCTCGATGTGCGCTTTGACCTGGGTGCCCAGCCCCAGGATGAAGCGCCCGTGCGAGAGCGTCTGCAAATCCCAGGCCGTGTAGGCCAGCTCGGCGGGGCTGCGCGCAAACGCGACCGCAATCGCCGTGCCCAGATCAAGGCGCCGGGTGTGCTCGGCCGCCAGCGCCAGGGGCAAAAAGGCATCGTGCTGCGTCTCGGCCGTCCACAGGCCATCGAAACCGAGGTCTTCGGCCACCTGCGCGGCGCGGCCAGCCTCTTGCAGGCCGTGCTCGTAAGACAAAACTACGTCAATTTTCATCTCTGTTCACCACACCTTACGCTCATTTCAAGGCAGCCAGGCGCTGCTGAACCTGCACGTTGTCCGGCTCCAGGGCCAGGGCGGCCTGGAGGGAGCGGCGCGCGCCC
This sequence comes from Chloroflexota bacterium, assembly GCA_036822415.1. GTDB lineage: Bacteria > Chloroflexota > Anaerolineae > SSC4 > Amarolineaceae > Amarolinea. The sequence goes on along the minus strand of DAISHS010000021.1, from coordinate 876 downwards.
GCTGTATCTCCCTGGCCTTGCTGAGTTTCGGCCAGCAAGATGAAGGCCAGGGTGTAGGTCGGATCAATTTGGGTTGCCAGCTGCAAATCGGGCAGCGCCTGCGCGGGAAGATTCGCGCGCGCGCGGAAGGCCCCGCGATTGACGGCCATGAGGGCATGGGCGCGCCGAATCTTGCGCGCCGGCTCATCCAGGAAGCGTCCGGCCGCCGTGGCCTGGAGAAATGGCGTCACGTTCCAGGTCAGGGGCGCCAGGGCCGGCGGTTGGGCAGGGGCCTGGGGCAGCACGTGCAAGAGCACACCGCCCGGCAACGCCTGTCCGCTCAGGTCAACGCCGAACTGGCGCAGGTGTCCCAGGGCATCGGGCGTCGCGTACACGGGACGCGAGGCCAGCGCGGACGTCAGCAGCGCTTGCCACAGGGCGGTGTAGCGCTGCCCAATTTCGGCATCGCCCGCCGCCAGTTGATCGGACTCGAACTGGCGCAGCTTGGCAAGGAAGGCTTCGTGTTCGGCCGCCACCGGGGTCAAGAGCGCAGGATAGGCCAGCTCGATCTGGCGGTGATACCAGGGCCGATTTTGGAAGAGGAGCACATCCACCACCGCCACATCGGGGCGCTGCTGCTCCACGAACTGCCGCGTCAGCAGCGGGGAGACGAGCTGCCAATCGCCGGTCAGAATCAAAGCGTTGGGCGCGGCCTCGTCCAGGGCGTTCTGCGCATAGGTCGCGGGATAGGTGTAGTCGTGATGATCGGCCTCGCGCCAGTTCCAGGCCAGGGTCAGCAAAGGCAAGAGCAGGAGGGCAAACGAGAGGCCGCGGCGCCAACCGCGCGACGCGACCGGCGCCGCAGGCGGCGGTGGGGCAGCCGGCGGCGCGCGCCGG
>DAISHS010000020.1:0-25013 GCA_036822415.1 Chloroflexota bacterium | reverse complement strand
GCGCATGGTGGAGATGAGATGAATAACGAGTTTCTGAATAGTCTCAAGGTGATCCGGCGACGAGCCTGGCTGATCGGCCTGCTGGTCGTCGTCACGGTCGCTACGATTTTGTATCTGGGCTACAGCGCGCCCGCCAGTTACCAGGCTCGCGTGCGCCTGCGCGTGCTGGCCGTCGAATCCGAAGCCGTCACCCTGTTCGCCCCCTCCTCCTCGCTGCCCGGGCGCGAGCAGATTATCAATACGCGCGAGGAGTTCTTCTCGTTCCTGCGCGGCCGCAACGTGGCCTGGAAGACCATCGGCGACCTGGGGCTGGCCACGGATGCCGACACCCTGCAGCAGCGCATGACGTTCGAAGAGCAGGATGATTTCGTCAGCGTGCTGGCTACGGCGGAACGGCCTGAGCTGGCCGAAAAAATCGCCACCACCTACGTCAACAACACGCTGCAAGCCTATCGTGAATTTCGCCTGTCGCCTGTCAACCAAAGCGCGCAGTTCATTGATACGCAGTTAGCCGATGAGCGCCAGAAGCTGAATGCGGCGCAGGACGCCCTGCTGAAGTTCAAGCTGGCCAACGCGATTGAATCGCTGCCCACCGAAATCCAGGCCTTGCAAGACGAGCTGCGACGCCTGCGCCTCGATCGTGACCAGGCGGTGATTGCTGAGCAGCAGGCGCAGGCCGTCCTCGATCTCTACCAGGCGGCCGCTGACCAGGCGCAGGCGCAGGTATTGGCCCTGCTGGCGCCAGCGCCCACGCCCAACCCCCGCACGCCGCGGCCCACGCCGACCGCGCCAGCGCCGGGCGCGACGGTCGTCCCTGACCTCAGCGCCGCGTTGAGCGCGGACGCGCGCCAGCAGTGGGCGCGCACCTACCAGGATGAAGTCCTGCGCTATCAAAACCTGGTCATCGAACAGCGTATGCGCAGCCAGCAGGCGCGCGCCGCGCAGACCCGTTATGATCAGATGATCGCGCAGCGCGAAACCGAGCTTTCCGCGCTGATTGGGCTGCACACGGAGTACGACAACCGCGAGGCGGCTGTCAAGCAGGCCACCGATTCAGTCACCTTCCTGGCCGACAAAGCGGCCGAAGCGCACCTGCGCGAAAGTCAGGGACTCAACTTTGGTTTTCTGCAGGTCATCGAGCCGGCGCGCATCCCAACCGACCCAACGCCGTCGCAAACGACGCGCCTGGCGTTGGTCGGCGCGGTGTTGGCCTTGCTGGCCGGCATCGTCCTGGCCTTCGTCCTCGAATTTTGGGGCGCGCTGCGCCAGGAAAGCCCCGCGGCCCCGCGCGCAGCCCCACGCGTGAGCGGGCAGTGAGCGCCATGCCGCATGCGATTGCCTTCGTAGACCTGGCGCCGCGCCCTGGCGGCTCGATCATCAGCCTGCAGCTGTTGGCGCAGGGGCTGGCAGACCGCCGCTGCCCCGCAGATAGCGCCGCGCCCTGTTACCGGCTGGCCGTTATTCTCAACGCAGCCAATCCCGCCGCGGCGCGCTTCCGCGCCAGCGGTTTTTTCGCCGGCGGAGTGCTGACCGTTGGCTCGCGCCAGGGGCTGGGCGATGACTATCCGGCGCTGGTCGAACGCGCGCGCAACAGCGGCCCGCTGTCGTACTTGCGCCAGGCGCCTACCTTCAGAGCCGCCTGGCAAAGCGCGGGCATGGTGGTGCGCCTGCTGCGCGAAACATGGCCCCAGGCGCGGCGCTTGCGCAACCTGTTGACGCGCCTGCAGCCCGATTTGGTCCACCTCAACGACATTGTGCCAGTCAGCCGGGCCGCGATTCTGGCCGCCTCCTGGCTAAAACGCCCCATCGTCTGCCATGTGCGCGCCCTCGATCCCCTGACCTGGTTCGATCGCTGGCTGACGCGGCGCGTAGACGGCTTCATCTACATCTCGCAGGCCGTGGCCGATCAGCAGCGCCAGGCGGGCGCGTCCGTGCGCCGCAGCCAGGTGGTGCCCAACGGCGTCAACCTGGACGATTTTTCGCTTGCGCTGCGCCCTGGCTCCCTGCGTCAGGAACTCGGCATCCCGCATGACGCCTTTGTGGTCGGCAGCGTGGGGCGTCTGGTGACGTGGAAAGGGCACCAGGTCGCGCTGACCGCCTTTGCCGACTTGGCGCAGCATTGCCCAACCGCCCATCTCCTCATTGTCGGCGCGCCCGATGTAGCCGAACCGGGCCTGGAGCATGACCTGCGGCAGTTGGCGGCTGATCTCGATCTCGGTGAGCGTGTCACATTCGCTGGGCAGCGCGACGATATGCCGCAGGTGCTGGCGACGCTGGATGTTCTGTGCCATTGCGCCATCGAGCCGGAGCCGTTCGGCCGTGTCGTCATCGAAGGCATGGCCGCCCGCCGCCCCGTCATCGCCAGCGCGGCCGGCGGCGTGCCGGAAATCATCGAGTCAGGCGTCAATGGGCTGCTGACGCCCCCCGGCGACAGCGCCGCGCTGGCCGCCGCCTTGACCGATCTCTGGCGGCATCCCCTCAAAGCCGCGGCGCTGGCCGCCGCCGGCCGCCAGCGGGTCGAGACCCATTACACGCTCAGCCAACACCTGGCCGGCGTCGAAGCGCTGTATGACGACATCTGGCGCCGCGCTGGCGCGCCCTCTGACCTCGCCAACCACGCGTGACACCATGAACACTCGCGTAAGGTTTTTCTCCGCCTGGTGGCCCTGGCTGCAACGGGCGACTCTGGCGACGAGCGTCGTGGCCCTGGGCCTGGCGCTTGGCCTCAGCCTGTGGGACGCCCAACGCCTACCGTTGACGGTGGCCCTGGTGGCCGCGGCCTTTGCGCTGCTGCTGGTCACGCTCGACCCGCTGTTGGGCCTGGCCGCCTGGATTGCCATCTCGCCCTTTGCCCCCTTCTTGAATTTGGATATTCACCTGGGCGCGGGCATCCCTGACCTGGCGTTGACGCGGTTGGCGGCTGGCTGGGCGGTTGTCTTGCTGCTGGCGCAAGCCGCGCGCCGTCAGCGGCGTCTGGCGCCTCCCAATCTGCTCGATGCGACGCTGTTGCTCTTTGGCGCCGCCATCATCCTCAGCGGCCTGACGTCGGTTTATGGCGCGAGCGCCGGTGTGCAGGCTGCTTTCGACGCCTACCTGCTGCCCTTCCTGGCCTACGCCCTGGCGCGCAACCTGGCGCGAACCCCACGCGCCGCCCGCTTTGTTCTGCTCACCGTGGTGGTGATCGGCGCCTACCTGGCGTTCCTGGTCGTGCAGGAACAGGCCACTGGCCGCGTCCTCTTTGCCCTGGACACCGTGCAATTCTCCTACGGCGCCGGTCTGCGGCGCGTCGTTAGTTTGTTGGGCAACCCTATCTTCTTTGGCATCCCCCTGGCCTTCAGCGTGGTAGCGGGCAGCCTGCTCCTGGCCGCTGAAAAACGGCGCTGCGCGCAAATTTTGCTCGTTTTGCTCCTGCTGGCCTTTGTCGTCGCCGCGTTCTTCACCTACAACCGCGCCAGCTGGGCCGGTGTGGCCCTGGGCGCCATCGTGCTTGCGCTCTTCTTTGGCCGCCTGCGCCGCGTCATGCTTCCGACGTTGGCCGCCTTGGCGCTCGTGGGCGTCTTGACCTGGCCGCTCCTCAGCCAGCAGCCTATCATCAAAGAGCGCCTGGCCGATGAGGATTCGGTCAATGACCGCCTGAACAACGTCACCGTCGCGCTGACCCTGTGGCGACAGGCGCCGATCTTCGGCATTGGCTACGGCAGCTTTGGCCTCGTTGCCCTTGACCAGGGGCTGCTGCCGCGCATTGCCAAGTACATCCCCGCGCCTCACAATTCGTATCTCTTTGTTTTGACCTCCGGCGGCTTGCTGGCGCTGGTTCCCTACCTGCTCAGCTTTGCCGTGATCGCGTTCGATCTCTGGCGCTTTGGCCGCCGCACCTTGCCGGACGACGCTGGCGCCGCGCGCCGCGCGGCGCGTCACATGATCGCCGGGGGCTGGGCCATGTTGCTTATCATGGTCAGCACATCGCTGACCTACGATGTGGCAACCGGCGCCTTGACCAGTCTGATGTTCTATTTTTTCATAGGAGCCGTCTATGGCGTGGTCGAACATGCAGCCGGCCGGGCCTGATCGCGGCCAGCCGGCCGCGGCGCCCTGTCGCGTGGCTATGCTGGGTCTGTATCCGGCCGACCCCGCGCGCATCATGGGCGGCGTCGAGGCGGTGGTGGCGACCCTGGCGCAGCACCTGGCCGCGCTGCCAGGCATCGAAATGCACGTGCTGAGCGGCAGCCCCGCCGTCACTCAGATTACACAGGAGCAGCACGGCCAGGTAACGGTTCATCGCGTGCCGGAAAAGCGCCTGGGACGCCTTTTTTTGCTGCGCACCGACTGGTGGTGGCTGCGTCGGGCGCTGCGTGCGGTGGCGCCTGCGGTGGTGCACGCCCACGGCTCCGGCGCCTATGTGGATGCCGCCCTTTCCAGCGGCCTGCCCGCCGTGGTCACGGTGCACGGCGTGGTGGCGCAAGAGGCGCGCCTGGCCGCGCAGACCGGCGGCCTGGGCACGCGCCTGCGCTGGCAGTTCGATCGCCTGTACGAGCGCTATTGCCTGGCCCGGGCGCGCCAGATCATTGTCATCAGCCCCTATCTCCTGCGTGAATTTCCCTGGCTGGCCCGGCGCGCGCACATCACCGCCATCGAAAATCCGGTGGACGCGGCCTTTTTTGACATCAAGCGCGCGCCCGCGCCCGCAACCATTCTGTGCCCCGCGCGCATCATCGCCCGCAAAGGCATCCTCGATCTGATCCAGGCTTTCGCGCAGCTGGCCGGCGCGTACGATCAGGCTGAGCTGCGCCTGGCCGGCGAGATGGAGGCCGAGCCGGACTATGCGCGGCGCTGCCGGCAGGCCGTGGCAACCTACGGGCTGGGAGACCGCGTGCAATTCCTGGGCAGCCTGCCCGCCGTCGCCTTGCGTGAAGAGCTGGCGACTTGCACGGTCGTCGCGTTGGCCGCGCAGCAGGAAACCGCGCCGGTCACGATTGCGGAAGGAATGGCCGCCGCTTGTCCCGTCGTCGCCACAGCCGTGGGCGGCGTGCCTGATCTGATCGAGCACGAACGAACCGGCTTGCTCTCCCCCGCGGCTGATGTCAACGCCTTGGCGGCCAATTTGCGCCGCCTCCTGGACGATGCCGCGTTCAGGCAGCGCCTGGGAGCGGCCGCGCGCGCCGAAGCGCAGCCGCGTTTTCACCCGGTGGCCGTGGCGCTGAAAACGCAAGCCCTCTACAACCAGGTGATGCCATCGTGACCGCGACGCGTTTACGCCTGGCGCTGGCGACGTTTTACCCGCCCCGTCCTGACGAAGTGATTGGCGGCATTGACAGCGTGGCCGTCAATCTCGTGCAGGCCCTGCGCGCCTTTCCTGATCTCGATCTGCATGTGGTTTCGACGCGGCCCGAGGTGGCGCACGATGTGACCTATAGCGAGGACGGCGTGACTTTCCATGCCCTGGCCAGTCCGCCGCAGCGCCTGATTCCCAACCTGCTCGCCAACATCGGGCGGGTCAGCCGCGTGCTGCGCGCCATCCAGCCTGACGTGGTCAACGCGCACATGGCAGACTACGCCGTGGCCGCTTTGCGCCTGGGCCTGCCCACCATTTATACCGTGCATGGGCTGGTCGGGCATGAGCTGCGGCAGCCGGCGCCGCTGACCGAGCGCCTGGCGCTTACCTTGCTGCTGGCTCTGGAACGGCTGGCGCTGCGCCGCGCCCCGCATGTCGTGGCCCTCAGCCCCTTTGGCGAGGCTTACCTGCGGCCTCACACCGCCGCGCAGATTCACCGCATTGACAACCCGGTCTCGCCCGCCTTCTTCGACCTGCCCCCGGCCCCTGGCAGCCGCCGCCTGGTTGCCATCGGCAGCATCGTGCCGCTCAAAGGCCAGCTCACCCTGGTGCGCGCCCTTGCACAGCTGCACGCCGCCTGTCCCGATGTCACGCTGCGCTGCCTGGGCAGCATCAGCGACCGCGGCTATTACGCTCAGCTGCTGCACGCGCGCGCGGCGGCCGGCATGCAGGATGTCATCGAGATCGCCGGGCTGGCGCCGCCGGCCGAAGTGGTCGCGACGCTGGCGCGCAGCGCCATTCTCGTGCATCCCTCGCGTCACGACCATGCGCCGATGGCCGTCACCGAAGCGATGGCCGCCGGCCGGCCGGTGGTGGCAACCAGGGCCGGCGGCATTCCCTCGCTGGTGACCGAGGGCGTCACCGGCTACCTGGTCGCCGTGGACGACGCAGACGCCCTGGCTGCGCGCACCCTGGCCCTTTTGCGTGACGCTGACCTGCGCCAGACCATCGGCTGGCAGGCGCGGCTGGCCGCGCAGGCGCGCTTCTTGCCAACCGTCGTCGCCTCCAGGTATCATGCGCTCTATCTGCAAGCCGCCGGCCAGCCATTTTCAGGAGATCGTTCATAGCCATGCGCGTTTTGTTGGTGACCAACATGTACCCTTCGCCGCGGCGACCGCACTTCGGCACCTTTGTCTACGACGAGGTGCAGGCGCTGCGCAAGCTAGGCGTAGAGATGGATGTGTTCTTCGTGGATGGGCAGCGCCGCACCTTGAATTACCTGACCGGCATGGCCGGCGTCTTCGGGCGCAGCCTGACGCGTTCGCACTATGACCTTGTTCATGCCCATTATGTGCTGAGCGGGGTATTGGCGCGCTGCCAGCTGCGCTGGCCGCTGGTGTTGACCTTGCACGGCAGCGAGGTCGCCGTGGGCTGGACGCCGCCCCTCTCGCGCTGGCTGGCGCGCCTGTCCGCTTGGGTCATCGTCACCTCCCCGCGGGTGCTGGCTGACCTGCACATCCAGCTGCCGCACGTGTCGGTCATTCCCTGCGGCATTGACCTCGACCTCTTCAGACCGGGGGAGCAGACCGCCGCGCGCACTCAGCTTGGGTTGCCGTTAGATCGTAAGCTGGTCGTGTTCGTGGGGGAGCCGCGGCCAGAAAAGCAGGTGCATCTGCTCGAAGGCGCGGTGGCGCGCTTGCAGGCCGCCGGGCAGCCGGTTGACCTGGTCATCGCCAGTGGTCAGCCGCACGAGCGCATGCCTTTGTTCATGCAGGCCGCCAATGTGCTTGGCCTCACCTCGCGCTACGAAGGCTCGCCCATGGTCATCAAAGAGGCGATGGCCTGCAACCTGCCCATCGTCGCTACCGACGTGGGCGACGTGGCCCAGGTGATTGGCGAGACGGCTGGCTGCTACCTCTGCGCGCCGACGGTGGCAAGCGTGGCCGAACAGCTGGCGCAGGCGCTGGCCTTTGGCGGCCCCACCGATGGCCGCACGCGCATCCGTCACCTGTCGGGCGACGGCGCGGCGCGGCAGGTGCTCGATGTCTATCGTGAGGTGATACGATGAGTCAGCCAGAGCGCACCCAACGGGTGTTGGTAATTTTGGGGCAAGGCGGGCATACGGCCGAAATTTTGCGCCTGGTGGACATGCTGGCGGCGCGCCAGGCGCCGTTCACCTACCAGTATTTAATCACTCGTGAAGACAACGTATCCGCGCAGCGTATCCGCATCCCTGGCGCCATCTACTGGGTCAATCGCACGCGCTACAAATCGTACGCCCTCTGGCAGGAAATTTTACGCACGCTCCTGGCCCTGCTGCAATCGTTCTTTGTCATTTTACGCGCGCGCCCGTACGCCCTGGTCACCTCCGGGCCGGCCGTGGCGGTGCCGGTGGCGCTGTGGGCCAGGCTGTTCGGCGCGCGCGTGATCTTCATCGAGTGCGGCGCGCGTGTCACCCGCTTGTCGTTGACCGGCCGCCTGATGAAACGCCTGGCGCATCTCTTTTTTGTGCAGTGGCCCGAGCTGCTGGCTGATTACCCTCAGGCTCTTTACGCAGGACGGCTGGTATGATCTTCGTCACCGTCGGCGCGGGCGATTTCAACGCCCTGATCGAGGCCATGGACGCCCTGGCGCCGTCATTGGCCGCGGACGGGGAGAAGGTGCTGCTGCAAATTGGGCATGGCGCCTATACGCCGCAGCACGCCGAGTATTTTCGTTTTGCCCCTTCGCTGGAGCCTTACTACGACCAGGCCGCCGTCATCGTGTCGCATGGCGGCATCGGCGTCGTCACCGAAGTGCTGCGCAAGGGCAAGCGCCTGGTGGGGGTCAGCAACCATGACCGCTACGACGACCATCAAGACGACCTCCTGCGCGCCATGGCTGCGCGCGGCCATTTGATCTGGTGTCAGGATCTGCGCCATCTGGCCGCAGCCATTAGCGAAGCGCGCCATGCGGCGCTGACGCCTTACCAGGAAGAGCCGGGGCAGATTGCCGACATCATCATTGATTTTCTTGTCCGCGGCCGGCGACCGCGGCATGAGTGATTGCCGATACGAAATCGGTGGGCGGGCAAGGGCCGCTGCGCCAGAATTTGCGCCCTAAGATTTTTGCCCTCGCTGAGGGATTTGAGTTTTGAGATTTTTGACTATAATCCGTTGCACATGAACATCATCAAGGGGCAAACTCGGTCGCTGCGCTATTTACCGCTTCTGGCGCTGATTACCAGCGGCATGATTTTCCTATACGGTCAGATTGCCTACACGACAGAGCCATTTGCGCACTGGGATTTGTACCACTATCGCCAGATCACGGCGGCCGCGCCGCAGCTGACGGCCGCCGTACAGCAGCCCTTTGCTTACCGCCTGTTAGGGCCTTACCTGGCCGGACTGCTGCCTTTGCCCGACGCCACGGCCTATGACCTGCTCACCGTTACGGCCGCGCTGATTTTGGCGATCCTGACCTACTTCTTCCTGCTGGCCTGGCCGTTGTCGCCAGAAACAGCGCTGCTGGCGACGCTGCTCTTTGTCTTCAACAAGCATCTCTTCGGGTTCAACGTCTGGAACTTCTTCCAACTGAACGACGTGCTGGCGTTGATCTTCCTGCTCAGCCTGCTGTGGGCGTTGCCGCGACAGCGTTGGGGACTCTTTGCCCTTGCCCTGACCCTGGGCGCGGTCACGCGTGAAACCGCCCTGCTGATGCTGCCCGTAGCCCTGGTTTTTTTGTTCGAGCGCCGTTTGCTGGCCCAGCACGGTCGCGCCTTGCTGCTGGCCGCTCTGCCTGGGCTGCTTGCCTTTGGCCTGATTCGCCTGTTCGTCAGCCACACGGGCGGCTTAACCCTGCTGGAGCAGCTGGCGCGTTCTGCCCCCAAGCTGCTTTTCCCAGAGACCTGGCTGCGCTTGCTGGTCAACGCCTTTTTGCCGGTCGCTTTGCTGCCCCTGGTTTTCATGCGCCATACCCTGGCCTTTTTTCGCGGCCAGCGTTACCTGCTTGTCTATCTGGCCCTGGTTTTGCTCAGCGCTTTTTTTGGCTACGACAATGAGCGCCTGATGGCCCCCGCCTTTGTGGTTTTTTATTTGCTCATCGCCACCCTCATCGAGAGTCAACTGCGCCAGCCGCGCGGCTTGCGCTGGCTGCTGGCTGGAGCTGGCCTGGTTGCCAGTTTTCAGCATCTCATCGGGCGCTACCCTCTCCCCTCGCCCTGGCTGACGTACGCGTTGTCGCTGGGCGCAACCTTGTGCGTGACGCTGGCGTGCGTCCTGGTTGTGCGCGCCCGCCGGCCAGCAACGCTGCCCCCCGTGACCCTCGTGCTCGATTCTAACCCATAGGTGACATGACCGTTGGACGCTGGTGTATTCTCTCATCTGCTTCGATCCAAAGGCCTCTGGCATGTGCCTCGGCGCCTGGCGATGCTGCTTACCCGCCTGGGGTTGACCCCGGGTCGTTTCACGGGCGCCCTGGACATGATCGTCGCGGTGCTGGCGCGACATGAGGCGCGGGCCAGCTTTCCAACCACGGCCGTGGCCCTGGCGCGCCATCCGTTACCCATGCAGCGCCTGGCCGCCCGCGGCATCGAGGTGGCCGTCCATAGCTATCATCACGTGGACTTGAGCCTGCAAGCGCCCGCGGCGCAGCGTGACCAGGTCGTCAGGGCGCGCCATGCGTTTGAGCAACATCATGTCCCGGCTGTCGGCTTTCGGGCGCCCTACCTGCGCTCGAACCGTGATCTGCTCCGCCTCTTGTTCGCCTACGGCTTTACTTACGACAGCAGCACGTGCGCGCTGTGGCCCGTCCTGGCGCCGGAGCAGATGGCCGCGCCGGTTGTACAGACCGTGCTTGCTTTCTATCGTCCGTTAGACGCGGCGCAGACCGCGGTTTTGCCTCACCTGCTGCCGGAAGGGCTGGTCGAAATTCCAGTCTCGCTCCCTGATGACGAAATGCTGGTAGACCGCCTGGGGTTGACCGCGGCCGCCATCGCGCCCATTTGGCGCGCAATGCTGCAAGCCAGCCATCAGGCGGGCGAACTGCTGGTGCTGCAGCTGCACCCGGAGCGCGGGCGCGAGTGCGCGCCAGCCCTGGACGCCATATTGACCGCTGCACGGGCTTTGCAGCCGGCCGTGTGGGTCGCCACGCTGGCCGAGGTCGCGGAATGGTGGAAAATTCGCCCCCAGTGCCAGATTCACCTGCAAAGCCTGGCCGCGGGCTGCTGGGAGGTCAACATCAAGGCTCCGGCCGCGGCGCGGGTGTTGGCGCAAGGGCCGTTGACCATCGAAACCGCCGCTGGCGTCATCCACGATCCGCAGACGATTTTGCCCTGGCCGCAGCTCACCGACGTGCCGGCCGCCTCGTTCGTGGTGCGCAGTGAGCGGCGTCCTTTTGTCGGCGTCGCGCCGGGCAGCGCCCAGGAGCTGCTCGGTTTCTTGCGCCAGCAGGGCTATATTGTGGAGATCAGCGCAGAGCGCACCCTCTACCCGGTTTACTTCGATGGGGCCAGCTTCGACCTGGCGACGCAGGCGCGTGCGGTCATGCAGAGCGTCGAGGACCCGCATGCGCCTCTTCTCCGTTTCAGCCGCTGGCCGGCCGCCGCCCGCAGCGCCCTGGTCATCAGCGGAGATATTGATTCACTAACGCTGTGGGATTACCTGTGGCGCTTGTCCGAAGGGTGATGGCGGCCGGCGCACCGTCCATTGGCGTGGACAGGCCCTGGGGCGTTTCAGCGCGTGGGAGTTGATGGTTTGACGTTTAGCATCAGCGAGCGGCCGGCCCGTGCAGCCTGGCAGCAATTTGTCACCGATCATCCAGACGGCAATATCTTCCAGACGCCGGCCTTTGCCGAGGTGGCGGCTGGCACCGAGGGCTGGACTGCGCGCCCGCTGGCCCTGCTGGACGCCAGCAACGGCGAGATCGCGGCCCTGTGGCCGGCCGTTTTGACCACCGTCCTGGGGGGCTTGTTGCGGCCCCTGGCTACGCGGGCCGTGCTTTTTGGCGGCATGTTGGTCGCGCCTGGGCGCAGGGGAGAGGAAGCCCTGGCGGCCTTGCTGCCAGCGGTCAACCGCCGCGCCTGGGGGCGCTTCCTTTTTACCGAGCTGCGGCATCAGGCGGCGGTGACGGCCTGGCAAGCGCCGCTGGTTGCGGCTGGTTTTCATTGGGAGCCGCACCTGAACTTCTTGATTGACCTGCGCCAGTCAGAAGAGGCTCTTTGGCAGGGGCTGAGCAGCAGCGCGCGCCGCAATGTGCGCGCCGCGCAGAAAAAAGGGGTCAGCGCCGTCACGGTGAGCGATCAGGCTGGCGTCGAGACATTTTACGGCCTGCTGTGCAAGGTGTATGACCATGCCGCCGTGCATTTGACCGACATCTCGCTCTTTCGACGTGCGTTCGAGGTGCTCGGCCCGCAAGGTCAGTTCCAAATTGTGCTGGCCCTGGCCGACGGCGTCGCCATTGGCGGGCGCGCTTCGCTGCTGTACAAAGGGCGCCTGCTCGACTGGTACGCCGGGGCCGATCGCGAGGCCGCACGCTTTTATCCGAACGATTTCCTGGTCTGGTACCTGTTGCAGTGGGGCCAGGCGCAGGGCTATCAAGTTTTTGATTTTGGCGGCGCCGGCCATCCTGACAAACCGTACGGCGTGCGTGACTTCAAAGAGCGCTTTGGCGGCCAGTCAGTCAATTATGGACGCAGTATCAAAATTCATGCGCCCTGGTATCGCCTGGCGGTCAGGGCTTATGACATTTATCGAAGGCGGAGCAAGCGCCCATGACATCCCTAGATCAAGCAGAGATGACCTTACCTGCGCCGTTCATTCACCCCACAGCCCAGGTGTCGCCCGCAGCGACATTGGGCGCGGGCACCAGCGTGTGGAACTGGGCGCAGATTCGCGAAGGCGCGCGTCTGGGCGTGCAGTGCATCGTTGCCACGGGCGTCTACATTGACCTGGGCGTGCAGATTGGCAACCGGGTCAAAATTCAGAACCACGTGTCGGTTTATCACGGCGTTACCCTGGAGGATGGGGTTTTTGTTGGCCCGCACGTCTGCTTCACCAATGACCGCCTGCCGCGCGCGATCAACGCGGATGGAACCTTGAAACGGGACAGCGACTGGACCGTGACGCCGATTTTGGTGCGCAGCGGCGCCGCGTTGGGCGCCAACAGCGTCATTTTGCCCGGCGTGACCATTGGGCGCTGGGCATTGGTCGGCGCCGGCGCGGTGGTCACGCGTGATGTGCCTGCTCATGGGCTGGTCTTGGGCAATCCAGCCCGCCTGGTGGGCTACGTCTGTCGCTGCGCCCAGCGCCTGACTGCCGCCGATGGAATCTGGGTATGCCCGGCGTGCGGTCTAAAAATCGAACTACCTGACTTGCAGGAGAGTCTATGCTGAAAGTTGCCGTCGTAGGGGTGGGCGCCATGGGGCGCAACCATGCTCGTATCTTTGCCGAAATGCCGCAAACCCACCTGGCGGCCGTGGCCGATTTAGACGCCGAAGCAGCCGCCCAGGTGGCGCGCACGTACAAAGCGGAGGCTTACGCCGATTTTGAAAAAATGTTGGCGATCGAACGCCCCGATGTGGTGTCGGTGGCCGTGCCGACGCGGCTGCATCGGCCGGCGGCCGTGGCCGCCCTGGAGGCCGGCAGTCACGTCTTTGTCGAAAAGCCGCTGGCGCTCTCCACCACCGACGGCCAGGCGATTCTGGATGTGGTGCATCGCACCAAGCGCAAACTGGCCGTGGGCCACATCGAGCGCTTCAACCCGGCCGTGGTCGAGCTGAAACGCCTCTTGAGCGAGGGACAGCTGGGGCGTATTTTTCAGCTGCGTTCGCGGCGCGTTGGCCCCTTTCCGCCGCGGGTTGAGGATGTGGGCGTTGTCTTCGATCTGGCGACCCATGAGGTCAACATTCTGGAATATCTGACGCAAGCGCGTGTGACATCCCTGTATGCGGAGACCGAGCGCGAGATTCATGCTGCGCACGAAGACCTGCTCTCCTGCGTCCTCAAATTCAGCAATGGGGCAGTGGGCGTGCTCGACATCAACTGGCTGACGCCAAAGAAATTTCGTGAGCTAACCGTCATTGGTGAACGCGGCATGTTTGCGGTCAACTACTTGACGCAAGAGCTGCAATTCTTTGAAAACAGCAGCGCCAGCAACGGCCAATGGGAAGGGCTGACATCTCTGATGGGCGTGAGCGAGGGTCGTGTGGTCAAGTACGAGTTGAAGCGCAAAGAGCCGCTGCGCGCAGAGTTCGAGTCCTTTATCCAGGCCGTCATGGAGGATCATGCGCCGCTGGTGGATGGCGCCGAGGGCCTGCGCGCGGTCTTACTGGCTGAAAAAATCGTCGAATCGGGCCTCACGCACCAAATCATCCGGCTCGCCTGATAATCTGACGTATTTGCGGCGCCCATGCAAGCCCCCGCGCGCCAACCCTGACAGCCTCACTCAGAAATTTGATTTGCCAAAGGTTTTGGGCTGTGCTAAGATTGCCCGATCTCTGTCGCCTTCCTCGCAGTGACGCGTTGGAAGGTGATCTTTTGTGCGCAGGTTTTTCTTTTTGCCTAACATGACACAGGTCATGGCCGTCTTGGTGAACAAAATGTCATCATCCCCGCGCCGATTGTTCATCTAGGTTTCATCTAACGGCTCTAGGATAGTAACGGGCAAATAGGATTTTCTGCGACAAAACCTTGTATTTTGATGGAGCAAGAAAAAGATTGTCTTCGGTCCAGATAGACCATGAATATCATCCTGACTGGCTCAACACGGTCGCTTTGGGACAATACCTGGATACGGTTGAGCGTCAGTTCATTTTATCAACCCTGGCACGCGATCCCGCGGTGCACCGACTGGTAGATTTATCGGGCGGTTCAGGACGTATCGCGGTTCCCCTGGCTCAGCATGGATACGATGTGACGGTGACTGACGTCTCGATTATCCCGCTGCGCCGCTTGCGCCAAAAAGATCGCTCGATTCGAGCAGAATTGGTGGATCCAGCAACGCCCGTGCTGCCTCTCGCCGACGCCAGTGTTGACGCTGCCTTGTGCATTCAGGTTCCCTTTTATGTGGAGGATGGACGCAACTGGTTCTTTCAGGAAGTGAACCGCATCGTTCGCCCGGGAGGCTGGCTCATCGTCACATCCACCAATCGCCTGTCTTACAAAGGCTGGCTCCGTCGCTTCCTTCTCGTTCTGGGGCGCATGGAGCCGCAATCGTGGCACCGCTTCGAGTATGTTTCTACGCCCGTTGACATAGAAACACGCTTGAGCAAGGCAGGCTTTCGCGTGGATCGTCACCTCGGCTACAACTGGGCGCCAACGTTGCGGTTTTCGGATACCGGGTTGCTGCCGTTGTACACAACCATCGAACGACTCGTAGGGCTGGACCGCCTACCAGCGCTCAGCCCCTGGGTCATTACCAGTGCTCGCCGCACAACGCTCGCCGCCTGACCGCCCACGGACGCGAGCCCAAGGTATGAAATGTCAATGGACGGTATGCTTCGCTTAAAACAAATACTACTCACACCGACCGCTGGCTGCCGTTCTCCCAGATTGCACGCGGAAGGGATTTGAGATGACACAGCGTATTCTGAATCAGTGGGCCGTGGCCCTGATTGGTTTGATGACACTCTTGCTGGCCCCGGTGGCCGGCGCCAGCAGCGCGCGGCCGGATGTGTTTGTTTCGGCGGGAGCGCCTGACGCGACGCCGGTTGCCCCTGGCCCTCCGGCTTCACGCCCTGGCATCTATTTCAAGGATGATGCGTCGTTTTGGTACGGCACTGCGGATACCAACCGGTATCATCTGGATGGCACCGTGATGAATTGGTCGTGGTCGTACCTGGAATCGGGCTATGGCAGCTATCGCCCCGATCGCGTCAACTGGCTCTTGAGCAATTCGGCTGCCAAAGGCAAAAAGGGCGCCTTTGCCATCAGCCCGTATGGCGGTGGACGTTCGTATGAAACGGGCGTGCGCGACCTTCCAGCTTATATGTGGGACACTTCGAGCTACCCGGCGGCCGATGTGGATCAATATACGTTCGAGATTTGCAAGTTTTCTAGCCCGGCCTGCGCCGATCCAAACGCCGATCATCGGCGCTTACCGATGTACTGGCGCCCGGCTTTCCTGCAGCGCTATCAGGCGCTGGCGCATTATTACGGCGAGCGCTACATGAACGATGCGCGACTCGAATTTGTCGCGATGGGCTTTGGCACGTATGGCGAAGCTCATATGGTCAACTCAACGGAAGACGAGTATCTCATGGAACTCGCCATGCACGCGGATGGCATTACCAACTACACGCAGACCTGGCGTGACTATACAACGGAGGTCGTAGATGCTTTTTACGACGCCTTCAGCGTGTATGATGCCAACCAGGGGCGCCGGGTGCTGAAGAAGCAGCTGCTGGTGCAGATCGCTTCGTTCACCTACCAGGTCAGCGAGCGTCGTGACATGGGGGATTATGCCGCCAGCCTGGGCATCGGTATCTCGCTCAACGGGCTAACCCCGGACTTCAACTTTTCTGAAGTTGGCGATGGCCTTTCCGGCTGTCAAAACTGCGGTATGTACGATGTGCTGAATTTGCACTACAACCAGGTGCCGACCGTTTTCGAGACCTATTGGTACATGCTGCAAAGCCCCCGTTCGTTCTACTGGGGCTTGCTCAGCGGTCTCGACAAGCACGCCTATTACTTGCGCCTGGATCAGTCGCTGTTCGTAGAAGACAACTCGAATCCTTATCCCGCCCCGCCCCCCAACGTTGACCGCACCGAGTACCTTAACATCATTCAGCGTTGGCGGCCCTATGTCGGCGCCAACCTGAGCAATACCCCCAGCGTCTGGGTGGTGATGCGCGACCACCGCAACCCCATTTACTACGACTATGCTTTCGAGGAGTCGTCGTTCTTCCCGCAGCTAGGCAACTTTGAATTCTGGCTCTATCAGAATGACAACATTCTTGGCGGTCACACCGTGCCAGAGTCCAACGATCCCTACATCAGCCCCGACCCGGCCATCAACCCGGCCGCGAGTTGGCCTAACAGCTGCGGCGGTATTCCGTGCTTCTCGGCCGCGTACGTTTACGGCCTCGGTAACTGCGGCGCGCCAGCCGGCGCCGGCCCGGCCTACTGTAACACCAACGCCTACAACCCCGACATTCCTGCGGGCATGGAAGGCTGGGTGGTGCGGCGCACGGCGCAGGAAAGCAACAACCCGTACATGTGGCTGCGGGTTCATCCTGATTACATCACCATCGGCAAAAACACCGTGGACATCAAAGTGACCTATGCCGACATCGGCGCCGATACATGGTCGCTTGACTATGAGGCCGTTGGCGGCGTCATGCGCGCCGCAACGCCCAACGGCGCCAGCAACGCTTATGTGACCAAGACCAATAGCCGCACCTGGAAGACGGCGACCTTCCACATCACCGACGCGCGCATGGGCAAGGGCCTGCGCGCCGATGATGGCAGCCTGGCCGAGAGCGATTTTCGCATCAACGCCCGCGGCGACGGCAATGAGTGGATTCACCTGGTGGATGTCAAGCTGCTGCAGCACGAGGTGGAACCGACGCCTTCGCCCACGCCGACGGTCACGCGCACGCCCACCATGACCCCCACCAATACCCCCACTCCCACCAAGACGCCGACGCCCACCCCGACGCTGACGGTTACGCCGACGCCAACGATCACCCCGACGCCCACCCCCAGCGTTGGCTCGATCCAGGGCATCGTCTTCGAAGATATGAATCAGAATTGGCTGCTTGACCCTGGTGAACAACCGCTGGCCGACGCCATCATCACCCTGCGACGCGGCAACAGCGACCTGGGTCAGATTACGACTGGCGCGAATGGCGCTTACGCGTTCACCGGCTTGACCCCTGACCAGTACCAGGTCAGGGAGACCGATCCAACCGGCTACACATCTACCAGCCCCAACAGCTGGCTGCTGGTGGTCCAGGCCGGCGCAGCGATTACGCAAAATTTCGGCGACATCCCCAAAGCGCGCATGCAAGGCCTGGTCTATCTCGATGTCAATCGCAACGGACAGCCAGACGCAGGCGAGCCAGGGCTGAGCGGCGTGGATATGCGTCTCTATCGGGATGTCAATCAAAACGGCCGCCTAGACGCCGGAGATACCTATCTGGCGGGCATGTTCAGCGATAGCGACGGACGCTATCTGTTCCAATCACTCGATCCCGGCGCTTACCTGGCGCAGGAGGCGGCTGTTCCCGGCGGCTATAGCGCCAGCGGCGACACAGTCAGCGCCTTTAACATTACAAATACTGAAACGATCACGGTCAATTTTGCCCATACGCGCCTTGCCAAGTGGTACTTCCCGCTGATAGGCCGCTGAGCATGGCGTATGCAAACCAGCGCGGACCGGATCGGCCGCGAGCGCCTGGTTTCCTGGCCCTGGGCATGATGATTGCGGCGGTGGCTGGGCTTCTGGCCCTGGGGCCGCTGGCGGTCGACGCGCAGCCGGCCGTTGACCACGCCCTGACCCCCGCGCCCACGGTGGATATCAGCCAGGCCGCCGATCTCTTCTGCGGCAGCAATGTGTGGGCTGACACCCGTGGGCAGCCGTCCAGCGTGACGACCTACAGCTGTCGCACTGACTGGAACGAAAGTGGGCCAGAAGCGGCATTTTGGTTTCATTTTCTGGAATCGCAGCCGGTGACCATCAGCCTGGCGTCTCTCTTGCCCGCAGTAGACCTGGATGTCTTTCTGCTGGCTTCGACTGACCCGGCCAGCTGCGTGGCCGCCAGTGACAGCGGTTTGGTGTTGACCAATTTGCCAGCCGGGCAGGACTATGTGCTGGTGGTAGATGGGTACGAGGGCGCCGCCGGGCCGTTCAATTTGGCCATTCAATGCCCGCTCGGCCCCCAGGCCACGGCGACCCCGACGCCGACCGGCACGCCGACGCCAACGGCGACGCGTACACCGACGCCGACAGCGACCATGACGCGTACGGCCACCCCCACGCCGACGCCTGAGCCGCGGCGCCTTCCCCTGATCGGGCGGCGCATGGCGCCAACGCCCACGCCGCCGGTGCAGACCGTGGTGTTGCAGGTGGGGCGTGATGGTTTCACCGATGGGCAAGATACGACGCTGGACAGCTGGCAGCCGACGACCGCCCAGGGCAACTCAGCGACCTTGCTCACACGCTGGAATCGCAATGCCCAGGTGGACGAAAAAACGCCGCTGCTGCGCTTTGGCCTGGCGCCGCTGCCCGCCGCCGCCCAGGTGGTCTCGGCCAGCCTGGAGGTTTACGTGGTCGAGCGGAGCCTGGCGACCGACCTGGTCTTGCAGGCGTATGGAATGCAGCGCGCCTGGTCTGAGTCGGCCGCGACGTGGGAGCTGGCAACGGCTGCCATTCGCTGGACGACGCCGGGCGCCAATGGCCCCGGACACGATCGTGATTACGGCCCGACCGCCGCAACGCCCATCAATGCGATCGGTCGCTGGTATTCTGTGGATGTAACGCAGGTGCTGCGGCGCTGGCAGGTAAATCGTCAGGCCAATTACGGCCTGGCGCTCAAGGCCAGCGCCGGCAGCGAAAATGCAAACGTAGAGTTTACGATGGCTAGCGCCCAATTCCCTGTGGCCGCCCAGCGGCCAAAATTAACGATAACCTATTGGACGCCAGTGTTCTAAAGGAGGATTATTCCATGATCGAGGGAGGCATTCGAAGAAGAGGGAACCAGCGTATCGGCTGGCTCGAACTGTTCGACCTCACGGATGACGAGCAGGCGGTTCAACGGAGGCGTCTGCAAAAAATGATGAACGAACGGGCCTATCTGATTATCAAGCGTGTTTTTGATATCGCCGTGGCAGCGCTGCTGTTGATTATCTTGTCGCCCTTGTTTTTCATCCTGGCGTTGGCTATCAAGCTAGATTCGCCTGGCCCGGTCATTTTCGTCAGTCCGCGCGCGGGAAAGAACGGCAAGCCTTTTCCTTTCTTCAAGTTTCGCTCGATGTACAATGGCGTCAATCACCTGGCTGCGCACCAGGAATTCGTCAAGCAATACCTGAATGGCGACAACGAGCATGGCACCGATGATCACAACGGCAATCACATTTTCAAGCCGGCTGTCATCAAGCAAGGCGTCACCCCCGTGGGTCGTATCTTGCGCAAGACCAGCCTGGACGAGCTGCCGCAGCTGATCAACGTGCTGCGCGGCGAGATGTCCCTGGTCGGCCCGCGGCCGCCGATGCCCTACGAATTGGCTTACTACAAAGATTGGCACATGCACCGCCTGGATGTAACGCCTGGACTGACCAGTCTGGCGCAAGTCAATGGCCGCAGCAGTTTGCCTTTCGACAAAAGCGCCAGCCTGGACATCGAGTATATCGAAAATCGTACATTCTGGCTTGACATGCGGATTCTCTTAGCCACGATTCCGGTTATCCTGACCATGCGGGACGCCGGTTAAACAGCCATCGGGCATTAGTGCGCACAACACCGGTTTTGGCGCTTGCTGGCAACCCCAGCGGGGCCAAACCCGGTGTTTTTTGTAGATCGCAACAGGGGGATGATCCATGATCGTGCTTGTCACGGGCGGCGCCGGCTTTCTTGGTCAACACACGGCCCGCAGACTGCTGGCTGAGGGACACCAGGTGCGCGTGCTCGGTCGCGACTTCACGCTGGCCGCCAACCTGCTGGCGCAGGGCGCCATCCCCGTCCAGGCTGATCTGCGCGCCGCGGAGAAGGTGCGCGCGGCGTGCGCTGGCGTGGATGTCGTGATTCATGCCGGCGCGCTGTCAGCGGCCTGGGGACGTGCGGCCGACTTTCATGCTATCAACGTCGGCGGCACCGAAGCGGTCATTGTGGGTTGCCAGGCGCATGGCGTCCGCCGCCTGATCTACGTCTCTTCGCCCAGCGTCATCTTCGACGGTCGCAGTCATGTCGCCGCCACGGAAGCGGCGCCCTTTCCCAATCGTTTTCAGTCGGTCTATGCGCTGACAAAAAAACTGGGCGAGGATCGCGTGCGTGAGGCTGGGCAGGGCGGCCTGGAAACTGTCATCATACGCCCCAAAGCGATTTTTGGCCCTGGCGATCGCTCCCTGCTGCCCAATCTGGTCGCCGTGGCGCGGCGCGGGGGGCTGCCGCAGATCGGCAACGGCCGCAACCTGGTAGATTTGACCTACGTGGAAAATGTGGCGCATGCGCTCACGCTCGCTTTAGAGGCCCCGGCCGCCTGTGGCCGCACCTATCACATCACCAACGATGAGCATCTCCTGCTTTGGGACGTGATTCGCTACGTGCTTTCGCGACTCGGTTTGCATCTGCGCCGCCGCCGACTGCCCCTGCCGGCGGCGCTGCTGGCCGCGACCCTGATGGAAGCCCAGGCGCAGATCAACGGCCGGCCTCCGCGCTTGACGCGCTACACGGTGGGCATCCTGGCGCGCACACAAACTTACGATATTGCCGCGGCCCGCGCCGATTTGGGGTACCGCCCCCTGGTAGCGGTCGCCGCGGGCATCGAACAGACGCTGCGTCTATGGCGGGAGGCGTGATGATCGAACCGCTTACTTGTTTCATTCTTGACACGGGCCATTGCCTGGCTTCTGAGCATCATCTCATTACCGGCGGCGAACGACGACAGCTGGCCTGCCACGCGCTGGTCGCCCTGCTGCGGCACCCACAACAGGGTTGGTTTTTGTGGGACGCTGGCTATGCGCCCGCTCTGCTGACGGCCACGCGGCGTTTCCCTTTCGTGCTCTACCGCCTGGCCACGCCGTTACGCTTGCAGCCAGAACTGGCCGTCGCCGCCCAACTGCCGCGCTTCGGCCTGACGCCCGCCGATATTGGCACGGTGGTCGTTTCACACTTTCACGCCGATCACGTCGCCGGCCTGCGCGACTTTAGCACGGCGCGCTTCATCGCCCTGGCCGAAGCCTATCAGGCCGTGGCTTCATTGACCGGGCTGGCCGCCCTGCGCCGCGCTTTCATTCCCGCGCTCCTGCCCAACGATTTTACCCGCCGTCTCCATCTGCTGCCGGCGTTCAACGGGCCGCCGCTGGCAAACCTCGGCCCGACGTATGACCTCTTTGCCGACGGCAGCGCCTTGTTGGTGCGTCTGCCCGGCCATGCCCGCGGCCAGATTGGCCTGCTGGCGCACACCACGCGCGGGTCCCTTTTCTTTGTGGCTGATAGCTGCTGGCTGACGCGCTCGATCGCCGAGCAGCGCCCGCCGTCATCCTTTGTAGACTTCATTGCCGATGACCCTCGCCGTATGCGCCAGACCATTGATGATCTGCACGCGTTCAGCGCGGCCAATCCTCAGATCCAGATCGTGCCCAGCCATTGCCCGGAAACCTTAGCCCGCTTGCTGTCTGAAAACGCCTGATCCCATCCGGCGCAAAATTAAAATGACGCATCTTTCCGCCCAGCCTCCGCCAGGGGCAACGCCGGCTGTTTTGCAAATTGCCCTTTGCGCTTTATGCTTGCTGCCCCTGTCCATGCTACAATGGCAAGGGAGACAGCAGCTATGACGCAACGACTTTGGATCGAACCGACAACGGTCACGGCGCCCGCGGCCTTGCAGGCGGCGGTGGGTGGTCATCCCCTGGTGGCCGACATTCTGGCGCGGCGGGGCCTGACTAATCCGGCGGCCGCGGTTGCCTTCCTCGATTGGCAACGCTACGTCCCTGCCCCGCCCGATGACCTGCCTGGTGTGACCCAGGCGGCGGATTTGCTTTGGCAAGCCATCCAGCAGCGCCAGCGTTTGGCCGTGTGGGGTGATTTCGATGTGGACGGGCAGACGGCTACCGCCCTGTTGGTGGATGGCCTGCGTGACCTGGGCGCGCAACCCCGTTTCTTCATTCCCAACCGCCTCACTGACGGCCATGGCATCAAGCTGCCAACGCTGGAAAACTTGCTGGCCCTGGGCGTGGATGTCTTGCTCACCTGTGATACGGGCGTGACCGAGCATGACGCCATCGCGCTGGCGCGCGCACGCGGGGTTCAGGTCATTGTCACGGATCACCATGACCTGCCGCCCGCTTTGCCGCGCGTGGAAGCCCTGGTTGAGCCAAAGCTGCTGACGCGGCAGCATCCGCTGCGAGAGTTGCCCGGCGTCGGCGTAGCCTTTGTCCTGATGCAGGCCCTCTACAGCCGCGCCGGCCGTGCGGGCGATCAGGCGCGCCTGCTTGACCTGGTGGCCCTCGGTATTGTGGCCGATGTGGCGCGCCAGGTGGGCGATACGCGTTACCTGTTGCAGCGCGGCCTTCTGCAGCTGCGCCAGTCGTCGCGCCTCGGCTTACAGGCGCTGATGGCGCAGGCCAATCTCGACCCTCTGCGCGTCGATGCGGAGACGATCGGTTTCCAGCTCGGTCCACGGCTCAACGCCCTGGGGCGCCTGTCCGATGCCACGCAGGCCGTTGACCTGCTGACCACCGCAGACGCTACCACCGCACGCATCCTGGCTGCCCAATTGGAAGGGCTGAACAACGAGCGCAAGCTGCTGTGCGATCAAGTCGAAGCCGCGGCCCAGGAAATGCTGGTGCGTGAGCCAGCCCTGCTGGATGGAGAGATGTTGGTGCTGTTAAGCCCGCATTGGCACGCGGGGGTGTTGGGCATTGTGGCCAATCGCCTGGCCGAGCAGTACCGGCGCCCAACCCTACTATTGACGCAAACGCCGGATGGACTGGCGCGCGGTTCCGCGCGCGCGGCGCCGGGGGTTGACTTGGGCGCTGCCATTGCTGCCAATGCACACCTGCTCGAACGCTTCGGCGGTCATGCCGGGGCCGCTGGCCTGACCGTGCGCCCGGAACGCGTGCCTGAGCTGCGCCGCGCGCTTTCCAACACCGTTGCCGCCATCCGCACCACGCCCGCCGATGCTTACACCCTTGCCCTCGATGCCGTTTTGCCCCTGCAAGAGCTTTCCTTGCCGCTGGTGCATGAATTGAATCGTCTGGCGCCCTTCGGTGAAGGCAACCCGCCGGTGACGCTGGCTACTTTTGATGTGACAGTGCAAAGTCATCGCTTGATCGGGCGCAATCGCCGCCATCGCAAATTGACCATTGCCGATACCCAGGGCCATGTGCAGGACGTGGTGTGGTGGGGCGGCGCCGATGCCGATTTGCCTGAAGGCGCCCTCGATGTCGCTTACACCCTGGCGCAAAATGAGTTTCGGGGCGATACCTCTTTGCAATTGATCATGCGCGCGGTGCGCCTGCGTCAACCTGAGACGGTGACGGTAACGACGGCGCCCGCGCCGGCGGCGATTACCGATTTGCGCGGCGTTCTTGATCCATTGGCCGAGGTGCGCCGTTTGTTGACGAGCGCCGAAAAATGGCAGATCTGGGGCGAGGGCCATGTTGGGCTGGAAGGGCCGGTGCGCGATCGGCGCAGTTTGGAGGCTGGGCGCCCATTGATCATCTGGAGCGCGCCGCCAGGGCGCGGCGAGTTGGAACGGGTGCTGGAGCGCGTGACCCCGCCCCAACTCGCGCTGGTCAACCTGGTAACGGCTGAGGATCGCCTGGAGTTGTTCCTGCGCAATTTGCTCGGCATGGCCAAGTTCGCCCTGGCGCGCCGCGGGGGTGAGCTGTACGTGCCTGCCGTGGCGGCAGGCCTGGGTCAACGTGAGCTGACCGTGCGCCGGGGCCTGACCTGGCTTGAGCTCTTTGGGCGGTTGCAGGTGCAGAGCTGGCAAACCGGCGATCGTGTTCGCCTGGCCGCCGCGGCAGAGCCGGCCAGCCGTGAGCCAGCAAGCGGTCATCCGGCGCAAGAGGGATTACGCGCGATTGCGCAGGCCGAGCTGCAGGCGCTTCTGGCGGAAGCGGCGGCTTTTCGCGCCTTTTGCCGGCGCGCGCCCCTGGAAGCCTGGCTGGGCGAGCCGCACACCGGAGTTTAGCCGTTGGCGAACATCCATCTCTCTGCGCGCCGGCCCAGCCTTTTCAGCTCGCCAGGGCAGTGAACATCATAACCGTCATGATCGTGCACAGGACAAGCGTCATCAATAACATAGGAACCTCCCTTGCGTTCGGGCCAGTCACCCCGACAGGGTGCGAAGGTGCGTTTGGTCATGCTGGCAGCCTGATTATGACAGACCATCGGCGCCGCTGCCTTACAAGAGATTGCCAGGCAGGCCGCAGCCATCTGACAATTTACCCTCACGAATAAGATGCCTATGATGTATTGGATTCCAGATCTTCTTACGGCCCTCCGACTGTTATTAGCGGGCGTCATCGTCGCGCTGGGAATCACGCGCGGGCGAGAGGTTGTTCCGATCGTGGTGCTTCTGGTCATCATCGGATGGACTAGCGACAACCTCGATGGCTTCATCGCTCGTCGCACCCCTAACCGTCAACCATCCTGGCTGGGGCGCCATGATTTTGCCGTGGATGTCATCTTCACCTGGGCCACGTTGATCTTTGTCCTGCTGGCTCGATTTTTGCCCTGGTGGTTGGGTGTCGCCTACACGCTGCTTGCCCTGACCGTGGCCCTTTGGGCGCGCCGTAAACCGATCACCATTCTCTTCCTGCGCGTCATTGATGTCGTCTCAGGCGTGCTGGTCCTCTGGTTTTACCCGCCGCTTGGGTTGCTGCTGCTTGGCTTTTTACTGATTTTGGCTATCGTTCAATGGCCGCGCCTGGCGCGCGATAGCGTAATCTGGGCTAAAACGGTTTGGAGCCTGCTGCGGAACTTCTTCCGGGGCCAACATTCGGTCTTGTAGGCGGTTTGCGGCCTGTCAGGCAGACCCCTCGACTCGCCTGACGCGCAGACACGCATGATGACGGGAGCATCATTCGTGTCTGCGCAT
>DAISHS010000019.1:0-25522 GCA_036822415.1 Chloroflexota bacterium | reverse complement strand
CGCCAGAAAAGGCAACACGCCGCAAATTTGACAGCCCCTGGCATGTGAGTATAATCGCATCAAGTCGTTCCTCGATAGCTCAATAGGCAGAGCAAGCGGCTGTTAACCGCAAGGTTCTTGGTTCGAGTCCAAGTCGAGGAGCCTACACGTCAGTCAAAAGAGCAGCGTTGCCGCTGCTCTTTCTGTTATCTACTCACCGAAAACAGGAACGTGCCATGTCTCAGACGATCCGGGTTGCGCTCATCGGCCTCGGCCATGTGGGGCGAGGCTTTCTTACGCTCTTGCTCAACAAGAAGGCCCTTCTCGCCGCGCGTTATGACTTGCACATCAAGCTCACGGCCGTGGCCGACAGCTCGGGCGCGGTGCTCGATGCCCGCGGCATTGACCCGGCGCTGCTCTTGCAGCATAAGCTGACCCAGGGCGGCATCAGCACGTTTCCGTACGGCGGCAAGCCGGGCCTGGCCGCCCCCGACATGGTCAAGCGCGCCAGGGCCGATCTGCTCCTCGATGCGTCGCCGGTGAACCTGGAAAGCGGCCAGCCCGGGCTGCACTGCTTGCGCCTGGCCCTCAGCCAGGGCTGGCACGCCGTGCTGGCAAACAAAGCGCCCCTCGTGCTGGCTTACCAGGAACTGAGCGCCGCGGCCGCGGCCCAGGGCAAACGATTGGCTTTCAGCGCCACCGTCTGCGGCGCCTTGCCGGTCGTCAACATCGGACAGCGCGATCACACCGCGGTGCGTTACAGCAAGATCGAAGGGGTCTTGAACAGCACGAGCAATTACATCCTGAGCGCCATGGAGACCGGCAAGAGCTATGCCGAGGCCCTGCACGAGGCGCAAGTGGAAGGGGTCGCCGAAACCGATCCCTCTCTCGACGTAGACGGCTGGGACACCGCCAACAAACTGACGATCATCGCCAACAGCGTGCTCGATTTTCCCTGCACCCTGAGCGACATTGACGTGCGCGGGATGCGCGGGATTGGGGTCGAAGATCTGCGCCGCGCACGCGCCCAGGGCGAAGTGGTCAAACTGCTGGCCGTGGCATTGGCGCTGGGCGACGGCTATCGCTTGAGCGTACATCCCGCGCGTCTTCCCCTGGCTCACCCGCTGGCGTCGGTCAACGGCTGGGAGATGGGGGTTGTTTGGCACACCGACATCATGGGCGTACAATTTGCCAAGGTGGATGAACGCGGGCCGCTGCCCACCGCGGCGGCGATGCTGCGCGACGTCATCAACATTCACCGTGGCTGACAGGCCGTGCAGACGAGATAGACTATGCCAAAACGAACTGACATCCATTCCATTTTGATCCTGGGCGCTGGCCCCATCATCATCGGCCAGGCAGCCGAGTTCGACTACAGCGGTACGCAGGCGGTCAAAGCCCTCCGCCGCGAGGGCTACCGCGTCATTCTGGTCAACTCTAACCCCGCGACCGTGATGACCGACCCAGAACTGGCCGATGCCACATACATCGAGCCGCTGACCATCGAAATCGTGGAAAAGATCATCGCCCGCGAACGTCCTGATGCGCTGCTGCCCACCGTGGGCGGCCAAACCGCGCTCAACCTGGGCGTTGCCCTGGCCGATCACGGTATTCTGGCGGCCTATGGCGTGCAATTGATCGGCGCCAGCCTGCAGGCGATGAAAGTGGCCGAAGATCGCCAGCTCTTCAAAGAAGCGATGATTGGCGCAGGGCTGAGCGTCCCACATTCTGGCCTGGCCGCAACGGTGGAAGAGGCGCTGGAAATTGCGCGCGAGATCGGCAGTTTTCCGCTGCTCATTCGCCCCAGCTTCACCCTGGGCGGCTCCGGCGCGGCCACGGCCTTCGACCGCGACGATTTCATCGAAAAAATGGCGTTTGGCCTGCGCGAAAGTCCTGTGCACACCTGCCTGGTCGAAGAATCGGTCCTCGGTTGGAAAGAGTTCGAGCTGGAAGTGATGCGCGATCGCGCCAACAACTTCGTCGTGGTTTGCTCGATCGAGAATCTCGACCCTATGGGCGTGCACACCGGCGACTCGATCACCGTGGCGCCGGCGCAGACCCTGACCGACAAGGAGTATCAGCGCTTGCGTGACCAGGCGCGCATCGTCATGGACACCGTGGGGGTGGAGACGGGCGGCAGCAACGTGCAGTTTGCCACCAACCCGGCCGATGGCCGCGTCATCGTGATCGAGATGAACCCACGCGTGAGTCGCTCGAGCGCGCTGGCCAGCAAGGCCACCGGTTTTCCGATCGCCAAAATTGCTGCGCTGCTGGCCGTGGGCTACACGCTGGATGAGATCAGAAACGACATCACCCGCGAAACGGTGGCCGCCTTCGAGCCAAGCATTGACTACGTGGTGGTGAAAATTCCGCGCTGGGCGTTCGAGAAATTTGCCAACGTGGACCCCACGCTGGGGCCGCAGATGAAGTCGGTCGGTGAGGTGATGGCGATTGGGCGCACCTTCAAAGAGGCGCTGCTCAAGGGGCTGCGTGCGCTGGAGTGGAAACCGGCCAGCGCGCCGGCTGTCTCGCTGGCGCAGCTGCCCCAGCGGCTGGGGACGCCGACGCGCGAACGTATTTTCACCACGTTCAACGCGCTCCGCCAGGGCGTCAGCCAGGCGCAGGTTGCCGATTGGACCGGCTTCGATCCCTGGTTCGTCGCGCAGATGGGGCAAATTGTCGAGCTGGAGCAGATGCTTGCGCAGTACACGCTGGACACGCTGCCCGCGCAGCTCTTGCAGCAGGCCAAGCGCTTTGGATTGGCGGACGAGCAGATTGCCGCGCAGCTAGCAGAGACGGGCCAAAAACCTCAACCGGGCCATGCGCAAGCAGCGCCAGGCCATGCCGTGCGCATGCGGCGCCAGGCCCTGGGGCTGCTGCCGACGTATCAGCGGGTGGACACCTGCGCGGCGGAGTTCGAAGCCTTCACGCCCTACCTGTATGGCAGCTACGAAACCGAGGATGAGGCGCCCCCCAGCAAGCGCCCCAAGGTCATCATCCTGGGCGGCGGCCCGAATCGCATTGGGCAAGGCATCGAGTTCGACTACTGCTGCTGCCATGCCGCGTTTGCCCTGCACGACCTCGGTTATGAAACGATCATGGTCAACTGCAACCCAGAGACCGTCAGCACGGACTATGACACCTCCGACCGTCTCTATTTCGAACCGCTGACGCTGGAGGATGTGCTGAACATCGTGGAGCGGGAGCTGGGGGAGAATCAAGACGCGGCCAGCACGGCGCCGTCTGGAGCCTTACGCTCTGGCGTGATGGTGCAGTTTGGCGGGCAGACGCCGCTCAACCTGGCGCGGGGGTTAGCCGAGATGGGCGTCCCGATCCTGGGCACGTCATGGGATGCCATTGATCTAGCGGAAGATCGCGGCCGTTTTGGCAACCTGCTGGCAGAGTTGGACATTCCTGCGCCGGCCAACGGGATGGCGGTTTCGGTAGCCGATGCGCGGCGCGTGGCGCGGCAGATTGGCTACCCGGTGCTGGTGCGCCCCAGCTATGTCCTGGGCGGCCGGGCCATGGCCATTGTTTACGACGACGATTCACTGGCGCGCTTTGTGCAGGAGGCGGCCCTGGTCAGCGAAGGGCGGCCCATCCTGATTGACCAATATCTCGAAGACGCGTTCGAGGTGGACGTGGACGCGGTGGCAGACGGCGAGCGCGTGGTCATCGGCGGCATCATGCAGCACATCGAAGAGGCGGGCGTCCACAGCGGCGACAGCGCGTGCGTTCTACCGCCATACAAAATCAGCTACTATCACCTCAGCATTATGCGCGAGTACACCGAAAAGCTGGGCCTGGCGCTGGGCGTGCGCGGACTGATGAACATCCAATATGCCATCAAGGATGACATTGTCTATGTGCTTGAGGTCAACCCGCGCGCCAGCCGCACCGTGCCCTTCGTGAGCAAAGCAACCGGTGTGCCGCTGGCGAAAATCGCCGCGCAGGTCATGGCCGGCCGCTCCCTGGCCGAACTTCAGTTCACCGTCGAACCGCCCATTGATGGCTTTTTCGTCAAGGAGGCGGTGCTGCCCTTCAAGAAATTCGCCGGCGTGGACACCCTGCTTGGCCCGGAAATGCGCTCGACCGGGGAGGTCATGGGGCACGCCAGCCGCTTTGGTCATGCCTTTGCCAAGGCGCAGATGGCCGCGGGCGAGCGCCTGCCCTTGACGGGCGCCGCGTTCCTCTCGGTCAATGATTTCGACAAAGGCAGCATCGTCAAAATTGCACGAGACCTGCACCGCCTCGGCTTTACTCTGCTGGCGACGCGCGGCACCGCGGCCTCGCTGGTGCGCGCGGGGCTGCCGGCCGTGCCGGTGAACAAGGTCAAGGAAGGCTCGCCGCACGTGGTTGACCTGATCAAGGCGGAGAAGATCAGCCTGATTGTCAATACGCCGTTAGGCCCCACCGCCTTCGACGATGGCAAATCCATTCGCACTGAGGCGGTTCGCCATGGCGTACCGCTGATGACGACGCTCAGCGCGGCGCAGGCGGCCGTCAACGGCATCCGCGCGCTGCAGGCCAAAGAATTGAAAGTGCGCAGCCTGCAGGAGCACTATCAACAGCGCTGACCCAAAGATAATCTCCAGCCCAACCGGTGAAGGCGTCTGAAAAACGAGCCTGATTTGCCAGAAGCACCCAGATATGCTAAACTAGGACTATAGTACCCTGCGGTGTTCGTGATGTCATCCAAGCGCTCTGAGCCAACACCTGATAATCGGGTGCCGGATGTTCTGGGGGCCAGGCGTTAGCTCCCTGCGAGCAAGGCTGATGTCTTCGGACAGGTACCCACCTGCGCAAGCAGGTTCAGGCCCTTTGACACACGGCACAGCGGGGCACTCTGCACTTAAACGGCGACCACTCTACATTCAGGGTGGTCGCTTTTTGTTTATGTTGCAAATCCCCTTGACATGACCCTGCGCTTGTGCTATCCTCTGTCTGTCCTAAGTTTGATCGTCAGGAGTGTCTGAATCCATGCAGCGAGAACGTGTTGCGGACAGCATTTGGGTTTTCACCAGCAGCCTCTTTGCCCAGGTTACGGCGGGCGTTGTTTTCACGGGGGAAGGCGCCCTCGTCATTGACACTCTACCCTATCCGAGCGAGGCGCGCGAGATGCGTGATTTTGCGCGCAGTCGCTCCGCAAGCAGTCACGGCATTCGGTACGTCGTCCTGACTCACTCCCATGCCGATCATATTTACGGCGCCTATCTCTACCCCGAAGCCGAGATAATTTCGCACCGACGTTGCCGTGACCTGATGCGGCGCCATGCCGACCAGGGTTTGCGCGACGCGCGCGAGCACACGCCTGAACTAAACGAGGTGCAAATTCGCCTGCCGGGCCTGGTTTTTCAGGAGGAGATGACGATTCGCCTCGGCGGACGCACCATTGTCCTCAGTGAATCGCCGGGGCATAGCGCAGACGTGGTCAGCGTCTTTATCAAAGAGGACAAGGTGTTGTTTGCCAGCGACACCGTCATGCCGGTGCCTTACATCGTTGGCGGCGATGCCCACGTCATGATCAAATCGCTCGAAGTCATCGCCGACCTGGGGCTGGAGAACATCGTCCAGGGGCATGGCGAAGTCCTGCTGCGCGGCGAAATCAACGAGATCATCGCCAGCAATATCGCCTATCTGCACAAAATTGACAGCCTGGCGCGCCAATACGTGCGTGAAAAACTACCGCGGCAGGAACTGTTGGGCATTGATATCGAAGCCTGCGGCAAGTCTCGCATTCCGCTCAGCGGCCTGGTGCAGCGTTTCCATCAGGCCAACCTGGCTTACTTGTACGACGCCTACCGCCAAGGCCCGCACAGCGCGGTCGAACAGGATCAAGAAAACGAATGAGCATTGATGACCTGCTGACTCAAATGTCGGCCCTTCCCCCTGCCGACCGCCGACGCTTGTTCCGGCGCGCGCAGCACATGGGCCTTTTGAGCGTCCAAGACCTGGAGAGCGTCGAGAGCGCCGAGGGCAGCCCGTCGCCCGCCGTCACGACGGCGCCGCAGCAGCTTGAATTTGCCCGCGCGCCTGCGGTCAGCGCGCCGCTGAAAGCGCCATCGCCAGCTCAGCCGCCGCGCCCATCGGCTGCCATTCCGCCCGAAACACCGCGCTTGATTGACCCACGACCGGCGCCCCCGGTTTCGGCCGGCGCGCCGGCGCGGCCCGCGCCGCGGGCGCGCAAACCGGCTGCGACCAAAGCAGCCGCCGCCCCGGCCGAGATTCGAGTGCGGGTTGTGTTCGACGGCGGCAGCAAAGGCAATCCAGGGCAGGGCTATGGGAGTTACGCCCTGTTATGGCCAGGCCAGTCGCAGCCGGAGATCATCCGCCTGACGTTTGGCAGCCGGGTGACGAACAACGAAGCCGAGTACGACACCCTCATCAACGCACTGCAGGACCTGGTCAACCGTGTCCAGGCCGCGGGCGGCACGCCGACGCAGGTCTTTGTGGACATCTGGGGCGACAGTCAACTCGTCGTCAACCAGGTCAACGGCACCTGGAAAATCAATAAAGCGCCGCTGCAAGTGCGCTGCAATCAGGCACGTGCGCTCCTGCAACAGTTTGGTTTTGCGGCCGTCAACTATCATCCGCGCGAGGAAAGTGTGGCCTTGCTGGGGCACTAATCCCCTACCCGTTGAGTTCTGCGCGCCAGGCGGAAGTTCTCAAGCGCCGGCGATGCCAAGCGTGATGGTGAACGTGGTGCCGCGGCCAGGGCTGGAGACGACGGTCAGGCTGCCGCCGTGCGCTTCCACGATCGCTTTGGCAATGGCCAGGCCCAGGCCCGAAGTCTCATCGCCCTGGCGCTGACGCGATTTATCCACGCTATAAAAACGATCGAAGATGAAAGGCAGATCGGCTGGCTCGATGCCAATGCCGGTGTCGCTGACGGTCATCTGCACGCTGCCCTCAACCGCGGCGGCCGCCAGGGTAATTTCCCCATGCTGCGTGTGGCGCAAGGCGTTCGAGACCAGGTTGTTCAGGACTTGCGTCATGCGATCGGTATCCACGTTGATCGAAGGCAGTGACGCGGGCGCCTCCACACGCAGGACGGTGGCCTGCTGTTCGGCCTGCACGATGTAAGCCAGGCCGGTCCGTTCCAGCAAGGCGCGGGGATCAATCGCACGGCGGTTGAGCGGCAGCTCGCCGGTGTCGGCCAGCGAAAGCATGCGCAAATCCTCCACCAGGCGCTGCAGGTGCACCACTTCGCCGTACATGATGCCGTAAAGATTGGCGGAGCCTTGCAGGCGTCCATCCTGCAGCCCCTCCATGTAACCACGCAGGATAGTCAGGGGCGTGCGCAAATCGTGCGCCAGGTCAGCGGTCATCTGTTTGCGGGCCTGGCTGGCCTGCGCCAGATCGGCGCTCATTTGATTGAAAGATGCAGCCAGCACACCGATTTCATCACGCGAGCGTACAGTCACGCGCTGCTCGAACTGGCCGGCGGCCATCGCCTTGGTGGCGGTGGTCAGCTCACGCAGGGGTTGGGTGAGGGTGCGCGCCAGCAGGCTGCCCAACAGCAAAGCGATCAACGCGGCCACGGCCGCGCTGGTTGCCGTGGCCCAGGCAATCCGCTGCAGGAAGTCCGCCTCCGGCGATAGATTCGGGCTAGGGCGGTCAGGCTCCTGCTCCGTGGCAAGGAACAATACCTGACCAACCACGACGCCATTGACGCTCAGCGGGGCGGCGTTGAGCCGCTGCTCGCTGGACACGCGCTGGCCCAGGCTGTAGCCACGATTGGCCAGAACGACGGCGCCATCGGCGTCCAGGACGACAACGCCGCGGATGTAAAACGAGAGCGGCGGCGACGCCGCCAGGGCGCGATCCACCCCGTCCCACGACTCGTTGGCGGCGTAGTAGTCGCTCAAGCCGCTGAGAAGAACAGACCGATCGCGTGCGGAGAGAAACCGGTCGAATTCCGAACGGGTGCGCTGCGCGACCAACAGCGCGACCAGCAGGACGCCGATCAGGCCGACGAGCAGAAAGGCAAACATGAGCTTCCAGACGAGTGAACGCATCAGTCATTGACAACTTCTACGAGTAGCGTCATGCTACGGCTGATTTTCGGTTGAGCCAGGCGGCCGCTCGGGCGCAAAGCGATAGCCCATGCCATACACCGTTTCGATATAGCGGGGGCGCCGCGGGTCGGGTTCGATCTTGGTCCGCAGATTGCGCACATGCACATCAATCGTGCGCTCGTAACCTTCGTAAGCATCGCCTGACACAAGATCAAGCAGATCGAGCCGCGAAAAGACCCTGCCGGGAACGGCCATCAGCGCGGCCAACAGCCCGAACTCCGAAGGGGTCAAATCCACATACCGTTCGCCCACCTTGACCGTGCAGGCCGTGCGATCGAGCGTCACGTCGGCTACACGCAGAATTTCCGGCTCGGCCTGCGCCTTCTGCAAGCGCCGCAGCACCGCGTGGACACGGGCAATCAACTCACGCACGTTGAACGGTTTGGTCACATAATCGTCCGCGCCCAGCTCCAGGCCCAGAATCTTGTCGGTGTCCTCCACCTTGGCCGTGAGCATGATGACCGGCGTGTTGGCTTCTTTGGCAAAGACGCGTATGAACTCGAAGCCGCCCATCTCAGGCATCATCAGATCGAGGATGATCAGGTCAGGCTTTTCGTAACGCGCCACAAACAGCGCCTCGCGCCCGTGGCCGGCCTCGACCACGCGATAGCCTTCCTGCTCCAGGTAGACGCGCAGCATGGCGCGCAAGCGAGCCTCATCGTCAACAAGTAGAATGGTCTGTGGCATAGTGCCTGCATTATTACCCGAACCTCCGCCCCTGGCAAGCTGGCGGAGGTTCATCAAAACATCGTTTGCTATGCCCGTGCGCTGCCGTCCTCGCTGACGGTCAATGCCGGATGGTAGTAGGTGGCGGCAATAGCCAGCACCGCGGCCAGGGTCAACATGCCTGGCGCCAGCAGAGGATTGGCGCCCCCCAATGCCTTCGTGATGATTTTGGCGGTCGTGGCGGCCGGATTGGTCTCCAGCAAGAAGCTGATATTGTTAGCCACATGCTCATAGACGCCAAAAAAGCCGCCCAGGGCCACCGGCGCCATGCCGACACGCAGTCCCAGCAGTGTTCGGCGTTGGGGTTGTCGCCAGGCCAGGACCACGACCAGCAGGCCCACTGCGCACAGACCAAACGGCAGGAGCTGAATCCCGTCGGTGTGACCGATGAAGATCAGTTCGACCACCGTTGCCGCCTGCAGCAGCCCGGAAAGCAGCAGCAGGAAGCGGCGCATGCGGGTCAGAATAGCATCGGCGCTCATCGTGGACTCAGATAAGTCCGGGCCGCGGCCAGTTCTGTCTCAGAGACATAACCGCTCAGCTTTGCCAGAAAGGCATCGTTGGATGCATAAGGTCGCCCCGCAATCAGCGCCGCGGCTTCAGTGGCATCCAGGCCCGCAATCTGTTGCAGCGTAGCCGCGTCCGCCGCGTTGACATCAATCGGCACATAGACATATTTCTCGTAAGCGGCAACCTCGTCCGCGCTGATGTACTTGCCCAGCTCCTTGCGGAACTGCAAAATGCTGGTATACGGACGATACTCCAGGAACTCGCGCACCATGCGGCTGCTCATGTTGGCAACGCCCGCCAGGAACTCATCGCCTGACGCCGTGTTGAGATTGAGCTTGGCAGCCGCGCCGCCGGTCGGCGCGGTGGTCGGCGTGGCATCACTCGCTGCGGTCGTGGCCGCCGGGGCAGTCGTGGCCGCGGGCGCGGTTGTCGCCACAGATACCGGCGCATTGGTCGCGCTTGACCCACACCCAACCAACGACACAGCCAACAGGACAGCCAGTGCTGTCAAAATCCAAAAACGAGACATGATCTTCTTATCACCTTTCTTCAATTCGATTGTATTCTCGATTTTATTCGATCCTGAGCGATGAATGACGCATTGATCCAATCGCGGTCATTCAGCGCAGATTCCAAGACAGCTTACAGGGCCGGGGCGGCTGGAGCCGCCGGCGGTTGTCGGGTCGGCCGGCCACGGCGCAGCCTGCGCAGGAGAGCCGCGGCCGGTACGATGAGCAGCACCACGAGCGCCATGATGACGCCGTTCTTGGCTACTTCGATGAAGCCGGCAAGGCTGCCTCCCCGCCGCCCCTGCTCACCGCCCTCGCGGAATCCACGGCGGCCCAGCGCGCCATTCGAGCGCAAGCCAGTTTCGCCGCCGTTCGGCGCCGCGCCGTTGGCAAACAGCCCTGGGGGCGGCAGGCCGCGTTCAAAACCGTCGCGGCCCGGCAGGCTGCTGCGCAAACTGGCGGCCCACGACGAGGAGGCGAAGGCCAGCATGGCCCCTGTCACCAACGCCGCCGCCAGCAGGATAATGATAATGCGTCCGACTGTTTTCATGATTGAACCTCGTTCTGCGCCTGCGAAGGAGCCAGGTTCAGGGCCGGGCTTGGTCGGCGGCTGAACAGCGGCGCGACCACCAGGCGCTTCAGCGTCTTGACGATCCATGACCAGTGCAGGGCCACGTGCGCCCCGATCAAGAAAACAGCGACATTGGTCGTTGTTCGATGGAGCCAAAGCCACATCCCATCCCGTGGGAAGCGCACGCCAAAGAGGGGCAGGGCCACCTCAGAGAGGAGCAGCCCGGTGACCACGATGACGGTCACATCAATGAAGAGAAGGGCGTTCAGAACATAGTTCAAACGCGCCTGCCCTTGCAGCTTGCCAAAGAAGCGTTTGGTCACGCCCACGATCCACTGCCAGTGCAGCAGCAGATGCACGACGATGGCCGCGCCAAAGGCAATGCCGAGCCATTCGTGAATCGGAAGGCCGCTAAAGCGTGGCGCGGTCGCCACCAGAAAACCAACAAAAATGCTGCTATCCACGATCAGGTCTGTCCTGGTGCGGGTGGATTGTTTGCGTTCTTGATTCATAGTCCTACCTTAAGCTGTTGCTACGTAGCTCTCTACGCCATGCGGACATGATAGCAGGAAGATTTTCAGACATTGTTAAGAAGCAACGGGAAAAATGTTGAGAACGGCGGGCGTGGATGGCAGCGAAAGCGCGAAAGCGGCCTTTTTTGACAACCTTCGCGGCTGATGCTACAATGGCACCCTATCATTCAACGTCTATGATGGAGACGCGCAGCGCAGGTCCTGACCACAGCGAGCCGGTGACGGTGTAAGACCGGTGTTATCCTGAGCTGCCAGCCCCTCCGAAGACGCGAGCGTGAAAATGGCCTTTGGTCGTGAGTATTGCTCGCCGGACGCCCACCGTTAGCGGGGTCTGAAGCGGAACGCAACGGCGTTCAATAAAGGTGGTACCACGGGTCACAGGCTCGTCCTTGTCAGGGCGGGCTTTTTTTATTAGAATGGAGCGCTGACGATGTTCACAAGTTTTGAGATCAGACAAAAATTTATTGACTTCTTTCGTGAAAACGGCCATACCCTGGTGCAAAGCTCCTCGCTGGTGCCTGTGGGCGACCCCACGCTGCTCTTCACCAATGCGGGCATGGTGCAGTTCAAAGACACTTTCCTGGGAACAGAGAAACGCGCCTACCGCCGCGCGGTCAGCGCGCAGAAGTGCATGCGCGTCTCTGGCAAGCACAACGACCTGGAAAATGTCGGTCCATCGCCGCGCCATCATACCTTCTTCGAGATGCTGGGCAATTTCTCCTTTGGCGATTACTTCAAGCAGGAGGCGATTGCCTTTGCCTGGCGTTTCCTGGTCACAGAGCTAGGGCTGGACGTAAACCGCCTCTGGTTCACCGTCTATCGCAGCGACGATGAAGCGGCGCAGCTGTGGGTCGAAACAGGCGCCGCGCCGGAGCGTGTGCTGCGCTTCGATGAAAAAGACAACTTCTGGTCCATGGGCGACACCGGCCCTTGCGGCCCCTGCTCCGAAATTCACTACTACCTGGGCGACCTCCAGGAGCAGACGGCCGCGGGCGTCAATGTGGACGACGACTACATCGAGATCTGGAACCTGGTCTTCATGCAGTACAATCGCGATAGCCAGGGCGCGCTGACGCCGCTGCCGCGACCGAGCGTGGACACCGGCATGGGCTTCGAGCGCCTATGTCTGGTGCTGCAGGGCAAGCAAAACACCTATGACACCGATCTGTTCCAGCCGATCTTCGAGCATGTGCAAGCGGCGCTGCATCACAGCGCGGCGCAGCGCGCGGAAAAATATGTGAGCTACCGCGTGATCGCTGACCACAGCCGGGCGATTGCTTTCCTGGTGGGCGATGGCGTCCTGCCAGGCAACGCGGGGCGCAGTTACGTCCTGCGCATGCTCCTGCGCCGCGCGGCGCGCTTTGGCGTCAAGCTGGGCTTTCAACAGCCTTTCCTGGCCGACACGGTGGATGTCGTCATTCGAACGATGGGCCTGCACTATCGTGAGCTGCAGGAGCGGCGCGACTTCATCCTGCGCACGGTGTCCCTGGAAGAGGAGCGCTTCCGGCGCACGTTGAGCACGGGCGAAGAGCTGCTTCAGGAGATCATGGCGCGCCCCGATGTCGCGGCCAACCGCGTGGTTCCGGGCGATGAAGCCTTCAAGCTGTATGACACCTATGGCTTCCCGCTCGACCTGACGCGCGACGCGGCCAAAGAGGCCGGTTTCAGCGTAGACGAGCGCGGTTTCCAGGAGGCCATGCGTGAGCAGAAGGCGCGCGCGCGCCGCGCGGCGCGTTTTGCCGCGGCCGATAATACATCGCTGCAAGGCTATGTGGACACGTTGGAACGCTTGCGTGACGAGGGCGTCCTTGATAGCCAGGGGGTGGAACATCTCTACTACGAAACGACGCGCGTGCCGACCAACGTGGCGGCCCTGTTTATCAATGGACAGGCGCTGAGCCGCGCTCAGGCTGGCGAGAGCGTCGAGATCGTCACGCCGGCCACCCCGTTCTACGTCGAGCAGGGCGGGCAGGTCAGCGATACCGGTTGGATCACCGCGGCTGACGACGCCTGGCAGGTGCAGGTCAACGACGTGCGGCGTCCGGCGCCCGGCTTGACCGTGCACGTCGGCGCGGTGCTGCGCGGCGTGGTCAACGTGGGCGACCGCGCGCTGGTCAGCATTGACGAAGAACGGCGCCTGGACATCATGCGTAATCACACCGCGACGCACTTGCTGCACGCGCAGCTGCGCCAGGTGCTGGGCGCGCATGTTCATCAGGCCGGCTCGCTGGTGGCGCCTGACCGCCTGCGCTTCGATTTTACGCACAGCGCCGCGCTGAGCGATGACGAACGTCTGCGGATCGAGCAGGGGGTCAATGACGCCATTTTGACCAATTATCCGGTGAGCGCGACGGTGACCACCTACAAAGAGGCGGTGGCCGCGGGCGCGATGGCGTTGTTCGGCGAAAAATACGGCGACGAAGTGCGCATGATTCGCATCGGCTCGACGCCAGACGCGGCCGTCAGCAAGGAACTGTGCGGCGGCACACACCTGCCCGAAACAGGGATCATTGGGCTGTTTACGATCGTGAGCGAGGGCAGCATCGGCTCCGGCGTTCGGCGCATCGAGGCGCTCACCGGCCGCGGCAGCCAGAAGTACGCGCAGCAGCGCATGATGGCGCTGCGTCACACGGCCGGCCTCCTGGGCGCCAGCGAAGAGAATGTCGAAACCAAAGCGGCCGATGTCCAGCAGACGCTGCAAGGACTGCAGCGCGAGGTGGCGCGTCTGCGCCAACAGATCGCCAGGCATGACATTGAGCAGCTGCTGGCCCAGGCGACCACCATCAACGGCGCGGCGGTCGTCGCGGCACAGGTTGATGCCTCTGACGTAGAGACTCTGCGCCAGATGAGCGATTGGCTGCGTGACCGTCTCGGCCCCTCGGTCGTTGTATTAGGCGCGACTTTTGGCGGCCGGCCAAACCTGATCGCGGCCGTCACGCCCGATGTGACGGCGCGCGGCGTCGAGGCCGGGCAGATCATCCGGACGATCGCGCCGGTGATCGGCGGCGGCGGCGGTGGGCGTCCCACGCTGGCGCAAGCCGGCGGTAAAGATGCCAGTAAGCTGCCGGACGCGCTGGCCCTGGTGCTGCCCTGGGTACAGGCCAGGCTGAGCTAAAATTTGCCTGGCGGCGCCGCCAGACGACAGAAACGATAGATCAACAAGCATGATTGAGACCATTTCTATTCTCCCTGACGACACGATTCCAGCGCTGCAACAGCGCCTGGCCGCGCGGCACGGGGGGCGCGTGGCCCTGGTGATCGCAGAGGACGCGCACCAGCTGGCCCATGCCATCCGTCTCGACCTGTTGGTGCGCCAGGCTCAACGCCAGGGCGTCGAACTGGCGCTGGTGACGCGCCACCTTCCGACACAAGAGGTGGGCCGGGCCAGTGGACTGCCGGTGTTCAATCGCGTGGAACAAGCCGCGGCCGCGCCGACCTGGCCCCAGCCGCCGGCGCGGCTGACCGCGCCCGCCCGTGACCAGGCCGCCATGCCCCCGCCGCGCCTGGCGCAGAGGTGGTTGAAGTGGCGCCAACAACAAGGCCCGGCGCGCGCGCGCAACCGCCAGATCACGGCCATCAGCGCACGCCGCGATATGCCGGCCTGGCTGCAAGCAGTCGGCTTGCTTCTGCTGATCGCCCTCTTGGGCGGCGCCGTGCTAGGCGCGGTGCTGCTGACGGTGCCGACCGGAACGGTTGTCGTCGTTCCCTCGCGGCAGTCGGTGATTGCCAGCATCAACGTACGCGCCAGCGCGGCGACAGAGCAGGTGGACTTCACGAACAACCTCGTGCCCGCGCGGCGGATCGAGGTTATCGTGGAGGAAACGCGCCAGGCGCCCACCACCGGCAAGCGGGATGTGCCGGACAAATCAGCATCTGGCTCCGTCACCTTTATCAATCTACGCAGCCAGGCGGTCGTGGTGCCGGCCGGCGCCATCGTGCGCACCTCGTCAGGCAGCAATGTCCGCTTCAAAACCGTGGCGGACGTCACCGTGGGCGGGGCTGTCGGCGCGCAGGCCAGCATCGGCGTGGTGGCTGTTGACCCCGGCCCCTCTGGTAATGTCGCCGCCGGCGCCGTCAGCCGGATTGATGGCGGTTTGGGGCTGAGCCTGCGCGTAATCAACCAGCGCGGGCTGGGGGGCGGGACGGTGCGGCAGGGGAGCGCGGTGACCCAAGCGGATAAAGAGCGCCTGCGCGTGACGTTGCAGCAGCAGCTGGAGCAGAAAGCCTATCAGCGCCTGAGCGAGGAACTGAAAGAGGGTGAATTTGTGCCGCCGGAATCGGTGGAATCCTTCGTCATGTCCCTCGTTTTCGATTCGTTTACCGACGAAGCCAAGGATACCCTGGGCGTCACCATGCGCATCCTGGCCCGCGCCATTGCGGTCAATGACCGGGGAGGCAAAACGCTGGCCCTGCGCGCCCTGCAAGGGCAAATGGCGCCTGGCAGCCATCTCCT
Source organism: Chloroflexota bacterium (assembly GCA_036822415.1). Taxonomy (GTDB): domain Bacteria; phylum Chloroflexota; class Anaerolineae; order SSC4; family Amarolineaceae; genus Amarolinea. The sequence goes on along the minus strand of DAISHS010000019.1, from coordinate 10,163 downwards.
GGCAAACTCGATCAAGTACGACACGAGCAATTTCACTGTTTTGGAAGAAAACACGCTCAAAGTCGTGACCTTCAACGTGACGGCCTCAGGCGTCATGGTGGAAGATGTGGATACCGCGCGCATTCGCGCGGCCGTGGCCGGGTTGACGCCGACCGCGGCAACTGAGCTGCTGAAGCAAGAGTGGAAGCTGGACGAAGCGCCGCTCATCCGCGTGGAACCGGACTGGCTAGGCCACCTGCCAGTCATTCCCTTCCGCGTGCATGTCAAGGTGGATTACTCCCACGCCCTTGCCAACAGCCAATAAGGCCGTGGCGAGAACGGACGCGATCTGCAACAAGAAGTCGAGGAAGTGTCATGGCGGCAGAGGAAGCAGCCCGCATCGAGGTCAAACAAACCCTGCCTGCGGGACGCATCGTGGCTCTGGATGTCGGCGACCGGCGGGTGGGCGTGGCTGTATGCGACGATCGCGGCCTGCTGGCCCGGCCCCTGAGCGTTTTCGAGCGGGCTTCCCGCGCGGAAGATCAGGCGCGCGTCAACCGTTTGCTTGAGGAGCAGCGGGCCGTCGGGCTGCTGGTGGGCTATCCGCTGAACGATGACGGCACGGCCGGGCCGCAGGCTCAACAAACCGCGCGCTATGCTCAGCGCCTGGCGCAGGCTGTGCCGGTGCCGGTGATGCTTTGGGACGAGCGCCTCTCGACCTTCGAGGCGGAAGAACGCTTGCGTGACGTGGGCCGCCGCGGCCGACATGCGCTCGGTATAGACGCCGTGGCCGCAGCCATTATTTTACAGAGTTATTTAGACCATGCCAAACCAAGATAACCGACAACGACAGCAAGCTGTGCGGCGCCAGCGTCAATTGGCCGAATTGCAAGCCCACCACCGCAGCGACTGGCGTTATTATCTGCGCCAGGCGCTCAGTGGGCGCAGCGTCTTGCGCCTGCTCGGTTTCATCGGCGTCATCGTGGCCCTGGTGTTCATCGGACAGACGATCGTGGCGCACCTGCGCGATCAAATGCACAGCGAGGTGGCAACCGCCAACGCACAGTTCATTGGGGCCGAAAGCCCGGGCCTGAGCGAAGCCCTGAGCCTGAACAACCTGGAAAACACGGCCATCGGCTTCTACCTGCGGCTGCGCCAGGCCGACCTTCAGCGGCCGGCCGATCCATCCGCCACAGCCCTGGTGCCTTTCACCGTCAGCTCAGGCGAAACAACCACCCTGGTGGCAGATCGCTTACAACAGGCCGGCTTTATCACCGACGAAGCCCTTTTCCGGCTCTTTATGCGCTATAACGGCTTTGACCTGAGCCTGGAAGCGGGCGATTTCTTGCTTTCGCCTTCGATGAGCATCCCAGAAATCGCCTCTGCGCTGCAGAAAGCGCGCTTCATCGAGGTCAGCATAACCATTCCTGAAGGTCTGCGGGCTGAAGAAATTGCCGATTTGCTCAGCGAGCAGAACATCATGGACGGCGCCGCCTTCCTGGCCGCGGTGCGCACCACCGATCTGAAGCTGATTGGGCTGACAAAGACCTATCCGTTCCTGGCTAACCGCCCGCCCGGCGCTTCGTTGGAAGGCTATCTGTTTCCCGATACCTACCGCCTCCCCGCCAACGCGAAGCCGGCGGACTTGATCGGGCGCATGCTCGACAACTTCGCGGCCAAAGTCACGCCGGAGCTGATTGCCCAAGCGCAAACGCAGGGCCTGACGCTGCATCAGCTGCTGACGATCGCGGCCATCGTCGAACGCGAAACGCCGCGCCTGGACGAACGGCCTATCGTAGCCAGTGTCTATCTGAACCGCATCAAAAAAGGGATGCTGCTCAACGCCGACCCCACGGTGCAGTACGCGATGGGCTATCAATCGGCAACGGGGCAATGGTGGAAGTCGCCGGTGCTGCTGGAAGAATACCAGACGGTGCAGTCGCCCTACAACACCTATCTGTATCCAGGCCTGCCGCCCGGCCCCATTTGCAGCCCCGGAATCACGGCCATCGAAGCGGTGGTCAATCCGGCCACGACCGAGTATTTGTACTTCGTCGCCACCGGCGATGGCGGGCACGTCTTTGCTGTCACGGCCGAACAGCATGCAGCCAATGTCAAAGCCTATGAGAATCGCAAGTAGGACGACGCGGCGGGCGGTCCCCTGATGACCGCCCCTCTGTGCTGAGCAACCCTATGGACTCCTGCCCACAGCGCCAAACTCGATCGCGGCTTGCTCGCTGGCTCCTGGCGGCCATCTGCCTGGCGCAGCTCGCGGGGTGCACCGCCACGCGCCCCACGTTCAAAATTGGCCTGATTGCGCCATTCGAGGGCGTGCATCGGCCGCTGGGCTACGAGGTATTGGGCGCGGTCAAACTGGCGCTGCAACAGCGCAACGCCGCGGGCGGCGTGGCCGGCCAGGGCGTTGAATTGGTGGCGCTGAACGATGACGGCGTCCCCGCCACCGCCGCGCGCCAGGTCGCCGCGCTGGCGGCTGATCCAGCCGTGATTGCCATCATTGGCCCCTGGCAGGCGGAGACGGCGCAGGCGGCGGCGCCCGCTCTGCAAGCCGCCGGCCTGGCCGCTGTCATCCCGGCCGCCTTGCCCGATGCCGACCTGGCGCAGGCGCCCAACGCCTATCGCCTATTTGCCGGAGATGAGGCGCTGGCGCGGGCGCTGCTGAGCGCGCTGCCCGGCGCTGTGCATCTGGAAACCAGGGGCGCGGCGACGGCCTGGTCAACCCGGCTGCTGGCCCTGCTCCCGCCGCCAGATCCGGCCGGCGCGCCCGCGCTCGTCTTGACCGGAGATGCGGAAGCCGTGGCCCATCAGTTGACAATTTCGCCATGCGTGCGTACTATTACGGCCTGTTTTGCAGGCCCGTCCGTAGCCGAACCCCTGGTCATCGCCCGCGTGGGCAACGCGGCCAATGATCTCGTTTGGGTAACGTCGCTCGCGCCGCCGGCGTGTGATGGAGAGGCGGCCGATTTCTGTCAGGCCTATCAAGCCGCAACAGGCGCGGCGCCTGGCGCCTATGCCGCCCTGGCCTACGATGCAACCGCTGTCCTGCTGGCTGCGCTTGAAACCAGCGGACATTGGCAACGAATTGATGTACCGTCGGCTCTGCGCCACGTTGAGCATCAAGGCGTCACAGGATTGATTCGATTCGATGCCCAGCGTTCCTGGGAAGAAGCTCCCGTACGGTTGTACCGCGTGGAAGATCGCAAGATTTTCCACTGAATCCCGGCCAGTCGCGTGGGTGCGCTCAAAGGCGAGTGTCTATGGAGGAAAAACCGCTCATGCATCTACTGATGATTTCGTGGGAATATCCACCGCATATGGAAGGGGGTCTTGGCCGGCATGTCTTAGAGCTGCTGCCTGCCTTATGCCAATATCCCGGCATGGTTATTCACCTGGTGACGCCGCGACACAGCGGCGGTGAAGCGTACGAGGTGTTTGGGAATTTATTCATCCATCGCGTAGATGCCCCGCTGCCGGTCAGTGACAATATCTACGGCGGCGCCTGGCATATCAACAATATCTTGGGGCAATACATCGAATCATTATGGGAGAAAGTGGGCGGGTTCGACCTGATCCATGCGCACGATTGGTTGGTCAGTTTTGTTGCCACCGCCGTGCACCGGGCCTACCAGGCGCCGCTCATCGTTACCTTCCATGCCACGGAACGTGGGCGCAACCGCGGCTGGCTGCCCAATGCCCTGTCGCGACAAATCCACGATACCGAGGCGGCGCTGGCGCAGACGGCGACGCGGCTCATCACGGTCAGCAACTATATGCGCAACGAAGTCCATTCCTATTTTGACGTGAACCTGGAAAAAGTGCGTGTCATCCCCAATGGCGTCAACACGACGATCTTCGATGAGCAACGCGCGCAGGCCCATCTCCTGGAACGTCAGCTATACGCCTTGCCTGAGGAAGCAATCGTCTTTCATATCGGCCGCTTGGTGCACGAAAAGGGCGGCCCAGTCCTGGTTGAGGCGATTCCATTCATCCTCAATGCCTTTCCACAAACCCGTTTTGTCATTGCCGGGCGCGGGCCGCTGCTCGAACAGCTGCAGCAACGGGTGGCGGCCCTGGGCGTCAGCCACAAGGTGCTCTTCCCCGGCTTCGTTACCGACAAAGAGGCTGTGCGCATGTTCTGTGTCGCCGATGTGGCCGTCTTTCCTTCACTGTACGAGCCGTTTGGCCTCGTGGCGTTAGAGGCGATGGCCGCGCGTACACCGCTGGTGGTGACAAGCGTCGGCGGACTGGCAGAAGTGGTGGAGCACAACAAAACCGCGATCACCGTCTTTCCCGATGATGCAGGCTCGCTGGCCTGGGGCATCAGCAACGTGCTGCGCGAACCAGAGGCGGCCCGCCTGCGCGCGGAGCGCGCGTACCGCGTGGTGCGAGAAATTTATTCCTGGGATGTGATCGCCCGCTCCACGGTGGCCGTCTACCACGAAGTCGCGCCGGGCGCATAAGCGAGGGCGCCTGGCTTGCAGGGCGCATCGAAACGTAAACGGACGCGGCCTGCGCGTTGATGCGAAATAACGGATGAGCGCAGGCGGTGTTTGCCGCTAGTCTGGCGGTCGTGGTATACTGGCGCTGCGCCGGGGCCTGCTTCCGGCGCAGCCACACGACCTTGTCTACAGGAAATCGTATGCGCAAAATTGCCATTCTGGGGCTTAAGGGCGGTATCGGCAAGACAACCACCTGTGTCAATTTGGGCGCCGCCCTGGCGCAGCGCGGACAACGCGTGCTGTTGATTGACACCGACACGCAGGCCAATGTCTCGTTGGCCCTGGGCGTCACCCAAGTCAAAAAATCGTTGGTAGATATCTTGATGCGCAAGGCCAGCGCGGCCGCATGCGTATTACCGGCGCGGCCGAACCTTGACTTGATTCCAAGCGACCTCGGCCTGTTCAAAGCGCAGCAGCGCATGGTGCTCGAAGTGGCGCGCGAAGAAATTTTCAGTGAGCTTTTCAGTGAGTTGGTTGACTACGACTACCACATTTTGGACTGCGCGCCCTCGGCCTCCCTGTTGACCATCAACGCGGTGGCCTATGTCGAAGAGGTTTACATCCCGGTTTCGATGGAAATGCTGGCCCTGGCCGGCGCGCGGCAGTTCATGACCTACTTACGTTCCATCAGCCGCTTGCTTGGGCGCGGCGCGGCCATCCGTTTGATCATTCCTACCTTTTTCGATGCGCGCCGCCGCGCCAGCGCCGAAGTTTTATCCTCACTCAAGGCCGATTTTGGCGACAAAGTCACCTTTCCGATTCGCATTGACACGTCGTTATCTGAAGCGCCAGGTAAGGGTAAGACGATCTTCGAGTACGCGCCGCGCAGCCGGGGCGCCGCCGATTATGCCCAGCTGGCTGAGATCGTCGCCCAACTCCCGCCCCTGGCTGCCACGTGAGTTAACCATCGCTCAATCTACGCACAAGCTGAGGAGGATGACATGGCACGAACGATTGCAGTCGCCAACCAGAAAGGCGGCGTCGGCAAGACAACCACCGTAATCAACCTGGGGGTTGCGCTGGCGCGCATGAAAAAGAAGGTCCTGCTGGTTGACATGGATCCGCAAGGCTCGCTGGCCGCGGGCCTGGGCCTGGAACCAGACGGCCTGGACATGACCATCTACAATGCCCTGCTGACGCCAGACATGCCGATCAGCCGGGTCATCCGTCCCTACCAGGCGTATATTGATCTGGTGCCGGCCAACATTGATCTTTCATCGGCTGAGATTGAGTTGATTGCTGAAATCCGCCGCGAATTGATCCTGCGCAATATCCTGGCGCCGCTCACCGCCTGGTATGATTTTATTCTAATTGACTGCCCGCCCAGTCTGGGGTTGCTAACGGCCAACTCGCTGTGCGCCAGCCAGGAAGTGCTGATCCCCCTGCAATGTGAGTACTTTGCCATGCGCGGCATCCGGCTGCTGCTCAGCACCATTGACAAAATCAAGGCGCGGCTGAACCCGGAATTGCGGATTCTCGGCATCCTGCCCACCATGTACTCCACCGGCACGATTCATGCGCGCGAGGTGGTGGAAGAAATGCGCGCCGTCTTTGGCGACCAGGTCTTCGACATCGTCATTCAGAAAAGTATTCGCTTCCCCGAAGCAACCGTCGCCAATCAAGCGATGCTCGACTACGCCGCCAAACATCAAGGCGCCTCGGCCTACCAGGCCCTGGCTCAACGCATCGCAGGAAGCGAGCCAGCGCCCGTGTAAAGGCCAGGCGCCTTCTTGATTGACCCACGCCCTCGATGACGCAAAACGCTCGCCCTTGCGCCGATTGCGTCAAATTTTTATGTCAACCTCGAATGATCTTATGGACAAGGGGCGGCGCCGACACCGGCTCGGCCTGCAGATGAATCGCGCCGGCTAAGCGCGCTTGCGCCAGCGCCAGGGCTGCCTTTGTCTGCGCATGAACCATCGCCAGCGGCTGACCCGCCTCGACCCAATCGCCCAGACGCGCCTGAAAAATCAACCCCACGGCTGGATCAATGGGATCGCCCTTCTTGGCCCGTCCGCCGCCCAGGTCAACCACCGTCAGCCCCACCTCTTCGGTGTTGATGGCCGTTACGTAGCCGGCCGTCGGGGCGACGCAGGGCGCCACGATAGCCGCCTGCGCCAGACGCGCGGGATCATCCACGGCCGCCACCTCACCGCCCTGCGCGCCGACGAAGTCACGGAACTTACGCCAGGCGGCGCCGCTGCGCAACGCCTCTTCGAGGCGCGCGCGGGCGTCGTCCGCCCTGCGCCCGGCCCCCTCATCCGCCAGGCGCACCATCTCCGCCGCAACCGATAACACCAGGTCGGTGAAATCGGCCGGGCCGACGCCGTGCAACGTCTCGATCGCCTCTTTGACCTCAAGCGCATTACCCACGGCGCGCCCCAGCGGCTGGCTCATGTCGCTGATGACCGCGCTCATGTGACGCCCCAGTTCCTGACCGATCTGCACCATCAGGGTGGCTAAGGCCTCGGCGTCGGTCAACGTCTTCATGAAGGCGCCGCTGCCGGTCTTGACATCGAGCACGATGGCATCGGCGCCGCTGGCAATTTTCTTCGACATGATGGAGCTGGCGATGAGGGGCAGCGCCGGCACGGTGCCGGTCACATCGCGCAGCGCGTACAGCTTGCCATCGGCCGGCGCCAGGTCGTGGGTCTGTCCCGCGATGACCATGCCGATGGTCGCCAGCTGTCGCTTGAAGGCATCCAGGGTCAGGTCAGCGCGCCAGCCGGGGATGGATTCCAGCTTATCCAGGGTGCCGCCGGAAAAGGCCAGGCCGCGGCCAGACATCTTGCCAACCGGTATGCCCAGACTGGCAACCAGCGGGCCAACCACCAGGCTTGTTTTGTCACCCACGCCGCCGGAAGAATGTTTGTCCACGACGAACGGCGCTACATCGTGAATGTCGAGGGTTTGCCCGGAGAAGGCCATCGCCTGCGTCAGCCAGGCCGTCTCACGCGGCGTCATCCCGCGCCAGTAAACGGCCATGGCCCACGCCGCGGCCTGGTAATCGGGAATGTCGCCGCGGGTATAACCCTCGATGAAAAACTGCAGCTCCTCTGCGCTCAGCGCTTGCCCGTCACGCTTGTGGATAATGATGTCAGTTGCTCGCATGGCATCCTCCTTACTCAGGTCTTCTAGAACGCGGGAATGACTTCACTGCCGAGCAAGTCGAGTGTCTCCGCATCGTTGCGAGGGATATTGAGGATCAGCTCCTGCACCCCAACGGCCTGAAAAGCCGCAATCTGATCAATGACCTGGCGCACGGTGCCGGCCAGGAAGGGGCGATCGCCCAGGTGTAGGTTGATCCGCTTTTGCTGAATGTCCTTCTCCTGGCGGCCGATGAGCACGGAGTCCAGCTTGGTGATGTGGATTTCGCGCAGGTCACGGCCCACCGTGTCACAGTGACGGGTCAACACGTCCAGCTTATGCTTGATCACATCCGGCGGGCCAAACCAGTTGACCATATTGGCGTGCCTGGCGGCCACCTTGGGGGTCAGCTGTTCGCCGCCGCCGCCCACCAGGATTGGCGGATGCGGCTTCTGCACCGGCTTCGGCTCCAGGATCGCTTCCTTGATCTGGAAATACTTGCCTTCGAACGTGGCGCGCGGCTGCGTCCACATGGCCTTGATGAGCTGGATGCCTTCGTCCAGCTGGCGGATACGCACGGATGGCTGCTCGGGGAAGAGATAGCCGTACTGCCGATATTCGGTTTGGAACCAGCCGGCGCCGATGCCCAGGATGGCGCGGCCGCCGCTGATGATGTCCACCCCGGCGACCATTTTGGCCAGCAGGGCGGGGTTGCGATAGCCGATGGAGCTGACCATCGTTCCCAGGCGAATACGACTGGTCACCGCGGCCAGGGCGGCCAGGGTGGTCCAACTTTCCAGGAATGGTTCGTCGGTCGCGCCAACCATCGGCAATTGGATCAGATGGTCCATCAACCAGAAAGAGACAAAGCCGGCCGCCTCGGCTTTCTGTGCGGTCGCCCGTGTCCGCTCGAAGACGGCGGACGGATCACTGTCAGGCCATAAAAATGATGGGTTTTGGTAGCCAAAGAGCATGGTAGAGATTCCTTTCTATCAATCATTGTAGCATGAGCTTATGGAAAACACAACGCGCCCTGGAAGCGAAATGGCTTGCATCAAAACCTCAGCTCAGGCGGCTAGAGCGAGGCGCGTGGCAAATGGCTCGATTTCTTGCGGTTTCACTGTTTGGTCAACCGTATGGTACAATCGCCCGCGATGAACAGTCAATCAACAGCAACGCCCGAATTGATCGTGATCGGCGCCGGCCTGGCCGGCAGCGAAGCAGCCTGGCAGGCCGCGCAGCGCGGCGTGCGCGTGGCGCTGTATGAGATGCGCCCGGTCAAACAAACGCCGGCCCACGTCAGCGACCGCTTCGCCGAGCTGGTCTGCTCCAACTCGCTTGGCTCTCTGCAGCCCGAACGGGCGCCAGGCATCCAAAAGGCTGAGCTGACCCGCCTGGGATCGCTGATCCTGGCTTGCGCGCAAGCCACAGCCTTGCCGGCTGGCGGCTCCCTGGCCGTGGGACGTGAAGCGTTTGGCGACCTGGTAACCACCCTGGTGTCCGCGCACCCCAACATCAACGTCATCCGTGCGGAGATGACGACCATCCCCCGCGACATCCCCACCATTGTTGCCAGCGGCCCGCTGACCAGCGATGCCCTGTCGGCCGACCTGGCGCGGCTCATCGGGCAAGAGTACATGTACTTCTACGACGCGCTCAGCCCCATTGTCGCCGCCGACTCGATTGACATGACCCTGGCCTTCCGCGGCGCGCGCTACGGCAACAGCGCATCGGCCGCGGGCGATTACATCAACTGTCCGTTGGACAAGGCTCAGTACGCAGCGTTCGTCGAAGCGCTGGCCAGCGCGCAGACGATCAACCTGCGCTCGTTCGAACAGGAGATGTGGAAATCGGAGCATTTCTTCGAAGGCTGCTTGCCGGTGGAGATCCTGGCGCGGCGCGGCGCGCAGGCCCTGGCCTTTGGCCCCATGACGCCCATTGGCCTGACCGACCCCCACACCGGCCGGCGGCCCTGGGCCGTGGTGCAATTGCGCCAGGACAACCTGGCGGGCACGCTCTACAACCTGGTGGGATTCCAGACCAATCTGACCTGGGGCGAGCAAAAACGCGTCTTTGGCCTGATTCCGGGCCTGGCCGAGGCTGAGTTCCTGCGCTTTGGCATGATGCACCGCAACACATTTATCAACGCGCCGACGTTGCTGGAACCGACCATGCAGTTCAAGGGCCGGCCCGATCTGTTTTTTGCCGGGCAGATCACCGGCGTCGAGGGATACGTGGGCAATGCGGGCACCGGCTTGCTGGCCGGAATCAACGCGGCGCGGGTCATTCGGGGAGAGGCGCCGCTCGTGCTGCCGCCCACCACCGTCATGGGGTCGCTCTGCTGGTATGTCACCCACTGCGCCGCGGACAGCTTCCAGCCGATGAAAGCCAATTTCGGCCTGCTGCCCCCGCTCGATCCGCCGGTGCGGCATAAACAGCAACGCTACCACGCCTACGCCGCGCGCGCCCATCAAGACCTGGAAGCGTTCATCAGCGCCAACGCCATCGAGCCGGCCGCGCGGCCGGCTCAGATGCCGGTCGCCTAACTACGCCGCTCAGCGCACGACCTCTCGCGCGGCC